>CAJXIY010000135.1 GCA_913054495.1 uncultured Gammaproteobacteria bacterium
TGGCGATAATTGGTGGTACCGGACTATCGAAACTGGATGGTTTCAAATCCCGCGGTCGGGAAAAATGCAGCACGCGCTTTTCGGCCGAGCCGGTCGTTATCGAGTTGTGTGAAGTTGCCGGTGTCACCGTGGCATTTCTGCCACGTCATGGCAAGCAGCAGGCCGTGCCTCCCCACAAGATCAATTATCGAGCCAACATCCGCGCGTTAAAGCAATTGGGAGTCACCGATATTGTGGCGATTAATGCGGTGGGTGGGATTCATAAAGATCTCGGTCCAGGGTCCTTCGCGGTGCCTGAGCAGATAATTGATTACACGGCGAATCGCCAGTCGACCTTCTTCGAAGAAGATATCGCTGCGGTGACTCATATTGATTTTACCTACCCTTATGCCGAAGGCATACGCCAGCAAATTCTGGCCAGCGTAGCCGCGGTAAACGCGGTGATAGAGCGCCCTCGAGCCTGTCTCGATGGGGGTGTCTACGGCTGCACGTCGGGGCCGCGCCTGGAAACGGCTGCGGAAATCATCCGCTGCCAGCGGGACGGTTGTGACATGGTGGGTATGACCGGAATGCCGGAGGCGGCGCTGGCGCAGGAGGCGGGGATCGAGTATGGGAGCCTGGCATTTTCGGTAAACTGGGCGGCCGGCCTGTCTGCGGAGTTAATCAGCCTGGATGAAATCCGCAGAATCGTCGAGGCAGGCATGGAGTTCGTGACCGCCGTGGCGCAGGGAATTGCCTCGGCTTATCGCTGAAAATCGATATCGGGCGGGGCCATCGGTGGCAGCTCGTATGGCTCAACCAGGATCACCAGACCCATGGCGGGATGGTCGAGGTAGTGAAACTCCCGGCTGCGCATATCGCGGCTCTGTTTAAACTGAAACACGCGGGTGACGGTGTAATCCAGGGTGGGCCCGTCTGCTGGGAGAGAGTCGATCTGGATGCCGGAGCCCGTGGGTAGGGGCGGTAGTTTCCAGTCATTGTCGGCCGTAGGGAGGAGTCTGAATTCGGCGAGCCAGAGATCGGCATCGATAACGACGCGGTCTGCATTGTCATTGAAGCGAATCGTGATGCTGCCCTGCAGTTCATGCTGGCCCCCGTATTGCAGTCCGCCACTGATATATATTGGACTGGCATCGGCTGGCGCTAGCACCGGTTGTCGCCATAGGCCATGAAACAACAGGCGGTGATCTGCCGATCGTCGCAGCGCCTGATTGGTCTGTTGGAAATCACTCGCGGATGGGGGCAGATTCAGATAAGCGTCTCTGGCCAAATCGTAGAAGCGAAAGGGCTTATCTGCCTGAGCGAGTCGTAAGGGTTTGGGTCCCATTGCCAGGATGAGTTCCCGGGTGATCTGCTGCAGGTTGGGTTCTGCGACCGGCGCCACCACATCCTCCACCGAGCTGTCATCGACTGGCAACTTCAGCTCCTCCAACAACAGTAAATCGCTTAGCTGGTCTAATCGTCGTAGATTTTCAGGATAGGCCAGGAGAGTGCGATCTGCTTGCCAGCGCTCTTCGAGTCGGTCGGCGGGGGATTCGTTGCTGAATATGCTGACTTCGATCTGAAACCACCTGGCAGCATCCTGCGCCAGGCTTGCACTGCCGAGACAGAGGCTGGCAAGCACCCACAGCAGGGTCAGACTGCGGTTGCGAGCCGGGGATATCTTACTCACTGCGCTGGCGTATATAAGCGGGACTAGATGCATTTAATCAGAAGCTCCCTAAGCCGCTTTCTGTTCGGCCAGTCTCAATTTATCTAACAAATCGCCAATGAACTGCAGCTTTTCCTGCGCCTCACTGCAAGCATGAACGAATTGCAATTGATTCGCACCACCTAATTTGTAGCACTGGGGTTCAGCCTGGATCAACTGCACGATAGAGTGGGGGTCGACCCGGGTGTGTGGGCCAAACTCTATGCGCCCACGGTTGACGTTGGCATCGATCTTCATAATACCGAATGTTTCAGCCCTGAGTTTAAGCTGGGTCAGTTGGAATAGCAGTTTCAATTGTTCCGGCAACAGGCCAAACCTGTCGATCATTTCCACCTGTAATTCGCGCAGGTCTTCGATGTCCAGTGAGCTGGAGATGCGCTTGTACATGATCAATCGGGTGTGCACGTCGGGTAAATAATCCTCCGGAATCAGCGCGGGGATTCTCAAATTCACTTCGATAGACTTTTCCATATCGAGATCCAGGCTCGGTGTCTTGCCTGCCTTGATCGCCGCCACCGCTGCTTCCAGCATCTCGGTGTAAAGAGAGAAGCCGATCTTGTGCATGTGCCCGCTTTGTTCCTCGCCCAATAACTCGCCGGCGCCCCGAATCTCAAGGTCATGGCTCGCCAGGGTGAAGCCGGCGCCGAGGGTTGTCGCCGCCTGGATCGCTTCGATACGCTTGCGCGCATCGGCACCCAGCTTGCCGTGGCTGGAAAGTAGCAAATAGGCATAGGCCTGGTGATGAGACCTGCCCACCCGGCCCCGTAGCTGGTGCAGCTGAGCCAGGCCAAATTTATCGGCCCGATGTATCAAGATCGTATTGGCACTGGGAATATCGATCCCGGTTTCTATGATCGTGGTGCAGACCAGGATGTTGTAACGCTTGTGATAGAAATCGGCCATCACCTTCTCGAGTTCACGTTCGGGCATCTGGCCGTGAGCGATGCAGATGCGAGCCTGGGGATTAATCTGTTGTAGATGTTCGGCGGCGCGGTCGATGGTCTTGACATCGTTGTGTAAATAAAACACCTGTCCGCCGCGCATCAGCTCCCGGGACACGGCTTCTTTTAGCAGGCTATCCTGCTGACCGCAGACAAAGGTTTTCACCGACAGCCTTCCGGATGGGGGCGTCACGATGAGTGATAGATCCCGAATGCCGGACAAGGCCATATTGAGCGTCCTCGGAATCGGCGTGGCGGTGAGGGTCAGGATATCCACGTTAGCTCGCAGAGATTTCAGTTTTTCCTTCTGGCGCACACCGAATCGATGTTCTTCGTCGATGATCAATAAGCCCAGATCGCGATAGTCGATGTTGGCATGGAGCAACTTATGGGTGCCGATGAGGATATCGACCTTGCCGGCGGCGACATTTTGTAAGACGCTGCTTTGCTCGGCGGCGGATTTAAAACGGGAGATAACATCTACCACGAACGGCCAGTCGGCGAATCGATCCTTAAAACTCTCGTAATGCTGTTGCGCGAGCAGGGTGGTGGGGACCAGCAACGCCACTTGTTTGGTATTCTGTACCGCGACAAAAGCCGCTCGCATCGCCACCTCGGTTTTGCCGAAGCCCACATCACCACAGATGAGCCGGTCCATGGCGCCCCCACTGCGCATGTCGGCGATGACCTCCTCGATGGCGCTGGCCTGATCGGCGGTCTCTTCGAATGGAAAACTGGCGGCGAATTGCTCGTATTCATCTGCCTCGCAATGGTATTTAAAGCCTTGCCTGGCCTCGCGTCGGGAATAGATATCCAATAATTCCGCAGCCACATCGCGAATTTTCTCCGCTGCCTTGCGCCGGGTTTTTTGCCACTGATCGGTCCCGAGACGATTGAGGGGGGCAGTTTCCTGATCGGCGCCGCTGTAGCGGCTGATGAGATGCAGGGATGCTACCGGCACATAGAGTTTCGCATTACCGGCATATTCCAGGCTCAAAAATTCTGTGGTCTGGTCATCGGTGGTAATCGTCTGCAAGCCGCGATAGCGGCCGATTCCATGTTCCACATGTACCACGGCATCATCCAGGTGTAATTCCGTGAGACTCTTGATGATGAAGTCGGTATTGCCCTGTTGCCGGTGTCGACGCCGACGTTGTGCGATGCGATTGCCGAAGAGCTGCGCCTCCGTGATCAGGACCAGGTTTTCCTGGGTCAGCCACAGGCCCTGATCCAGGGGTGCGATGGTGATGCCTATGGTCTCCTCGGAATGGAGAAAATCTTGCCAGTGTTCGCAGGCGCGGGGATAAATTTCTATCTGTTGCAAAATTTCCAGCAAGGTTTCCCTGCGACCGGCAGACTCGGCGCAAAACAACACCCGCTGCTCGCCCTGGACAACAAAGTTCTGCACATTGCTAAAGGGTTTCGACAGTTTTGGATTGCTGCTCAAATCCGGCAATTCGGCGGTCTTGAAGTCGGTGGCGGCCCTGCTGTCCTTGAATTCGATTTGCGGGTAGCGCTTCAACGCCGCCTGTACAAAATCGATTGGAATGAAGATCTTGCCCGGAGGCAGAATCGGACGCGAGGGATCGACCCGGCGGTCTTCATAGCGGCTGCCAATATCCTGCCAAAATTTCTCTCCGGTGGCGTTTAGATCGCCGATCTTGCAACAGCGGGTGGACTCCGGCAAATAGTCGAACAAGGAACTCAAGCCATCGAAAAATAAGTCGAGATAATATTCCAGGCCCGGTGAGCTGATGCCATCACTGACGTCCTGATAGATCGGGCACTGGCGTACATCGATATCAAACAGATCCCTGAATTTGCCGCGAAAGGTGGCGATGCCTTGTTCGTCCAGCGGAAATTCACGGCCTGGCAGTAGTCGAATAGCATCGACTTTGTCATTCGAGCGCTGCGTCTCGGGATCAAAATTGCGCAGGGTTTCGATTTCGTCATCGAACAGGTCGATACGAAATGGCTGCGCCGAGCCCATGGGGAAAATGTCGATGATAGATCCACGCACCGCGAACTCGCCATGCTCGTACACCGAATCCACCGACTGGTAGCCCGCAGAGATGAGTTGCTTACGCATGGCATCAATGTGCAGCAGCTGCCCGATTTCCAGATCGAAACTGTTAGCGGCGATGTAGGCCTTCGGTGGCAGCTTGTACATCAGGCTGGTAACGGAAACCACGATGATTCCAGAGCGCAACTGGGGCATATGATAGAGGGTGCGCAAGCGATCCGAGATGATGTCCTGGTGGGGAGAAAAATTATCGTAGGGCAGGGTCTCCCAGTCCGGCAGACTGAAGACGTCGAGATCTGCCTTGGCCTTACAGAAGTATCTCAGTTCTCGCTTTAGCCGCCCGGCCGCTTCGTTGTCTTCGCACACCACGAGCAGAGGGCCTTCACAGTGGGCGGCCGCATTGCTTATGGCGAGGCTGACGGCGGTGCCATGGAGCTGTTTCCAGTAAGAAGTGACGCTGCCTTGCGGCAGTGGCGGATCGAAAATATTTGGCATGAAAGAGTCGGGCGTGTCGGGCGCTGGCGGTTTTCGCGCGGGGTTAAGAGCCGAATGTGGGGAGGGATTGTAGCCTAAAAGCCGGCCTGGAGCAGCGTCTGCTTGCGCCTAGGGCTGGGCTGCGAATTTGTTGCACTGGCAATCCTTTCACAAGATAATACCGCCCTTCTCAAATGCAGCGGAAAAGGTGTTGTTGTGAATCGTCCAAGCGTAGATGACTATTTTGGTGACTGGAAACAAAGGGAGGCACTGGTACAGGAGATGATTCCTGTGCTCGGTCGTCTGTTTAGTCAGCACAATGTGGGTGTTTATATATATGGTAGACCCCTGCATAACCGCTCGGTGACATTCATCATGAAATCCCATCGCTTCGTGCGCCAGATCGAGCGTAACGAGATGTCAGAATTCGAAACCCACGCCGTACTCATGGCGATGGCGAAACTCGATCTATGGCACGCCGAGATCGATCTCGGCAAGCTCACGGTTCAATTCATGAATCACCAGGAAGCTAAGGCTGATGATGCGCTCGGTGTCGATGAATTCGTCGCCAACGAGCTGAGCTATTTGAATGGTGTGAATGAAAAGCCACTGGCTAAATCCCAGGACGTGGTGCTCTATGGTTTCGGTCGTATCGGCCGCTTGATGGCACGACTACTGGTGGAGCGTACCAGCACCGGCGAGGTCATGCGCCTGAAGGCTATCGTGGTACGACCCGGGCCAACCGGTGACCTCCAGAAGCGTGCCAGCCTGTTCACCGCCGACTCCGTGCACGGGGCATTTCAGGGGACTCTGCGGGTCGACGAGGAGAACCAGAGCCTGATCGCCAACGGCAATGTGATCAAGGTAATCTATGCCAATGCCCCGGATGAAATTGACTACACCGAATACGGCATCGACGACGCCCTCATCATCGACAATACCGGCAAATGGAGAGACCGGGAGGGCCTGTCTTTACACCTGAAGTCGAAGGGAGTGGCAAAGGTCATCCTCACGGCGCCGGGCAAGGGTGACCTCAAGAATATTGTCTATGGCATCAATGACGATCAAATCGGCGTCGATGACGTCATCATTAGCGCCGCCTCGTGCACTACCAATGCCATCGCGCCAGTGCTGAAAGTGGTCAATGATAAATACGGTATCGAGAAGGGACATATCGAGTCGGTTCACGCCTACACCAATGACCAGAATCTGACCGATAACTACCACAAGCGCAGTCGCCGGGGTCGCAGCGCCGCCTTGAACATGGTGCTGACGGAAACCGGAGCCGCCAAGGCGGTGGTGAAGGTGATACCCGAGTTGGCGGATAAACTTACCGGCAACGCGGTGCGGGTACCGATCCCCAATGTCTCTATAGCGATCATAAATCTGACCCTGAAAAGCGATACCACCAAGGATGAGATCAACGAGTTCCTGCGCGACATCGCCCTGCACTCGAAGCTACAGAATCAGATCAGCTACACCCAGTCTCCAGATGCAGTGTCCAGCGATTTCGTCGGCACCAGGGAAGCCTGTATCGTGGATTCCAATGCTACCATCGTCAACGGCAACCACTGTGTCCTGTACCTGTGGTATGACAATGAATTTGGTTACTGCTGCCAGGTGGCGCGCATGGTCTACAAGATGGCCGGGATAAGTTACAAGCAGTATCCAGTCGAAGAATCGGCTTAACCTTGTCCGGGTTCCGGCGGCGGCACGGGTATCTAATCACCTTCTTGGTCCTGCTGTTCGTGGGCATCCTTGTGCTTGTCAGACCCTCGGGTGGAATTCAGCAACTGCGCGGCTACACCATGGGCACCACGTATCGCATACAGATCGTGGATATGCCCGCTGCGCTTTCCAGCTCGGAAATAGCCGCCGATGTCAGCGCCCTGTTGCTGGCACTGGACACCGG
>CAJXIY010000136.1 GCA_913054495.1 uncultured Gammaproteobacteria bacterium
TTGCCTTGCAAATCAGACCATGCTTTAGCGCTTTCATTTTTTCAGGTTGAGCGAGTTCCGCAGCGCTGAAAAAATGGAAGCGCGAATGGTCGCAAGGAAAGTAGGGTAGAGGAGCTTCGCCGGGAAAGTATCGCAAGATATTCGTGGGACACTCGACGCTACATTTTAAGGCCAGCGAATGGGGCACCGGAATGTCTCAGGCTCGGACCTCTGTTTCCAATTTCCCATATTCAAGCCCAGGTAAAATTACGCTGAATTCGACCGAGCTTGGTATAGAATTCTTCCGATTGTTCTTGACCTGCTTCTTGCTGCGGGAACAATAAGCTAATCGTCGGAATCAGGAACAGCGGGATCAACAGGGTCAGGAATGACGGATCACTCCATTCACCCATGGACTGAGTTAGCTCATACCAGGCCTGGGCAAAGCCTCCGGCAGCCGCATTCTCGACGCCGCTGAACAGCGTATTGAACAACCACATCGTCAGACCGCCAACAAATCCGCACAGTATGCCCCAGAAGGCAGCTTGCTCCGTGGTTTTCTTCCAGTAGAACACATACCCCACCGCTATCGCCGGGGGAACCACCATGGCGAATCCCAGCAACAACAGCTGCAGCACAGAACTGATGTTGCCGAGCCAGGCAATCAGAGCCGCGGCCGTGCCGTAGACTATGGTGACAATCCGGTACGCGCGCAGTTTCTTGTCGCTGCTATAGTTTTTCGAAGCCGGAATCCAGTCACTCACAAACATGGTGGCACTGGCCAGCAGAATCGGCGCACCCGATGAGATCACCGCCGCCAGGACCGCAGCCAGGGCAATTCCCCCCAGGATGGGACCGGTGTCCATCGCCAGTTGAGCGATATTGAGATAGCTCGTCAAGCCGCTTTCGGAACCATAGGTCGCCATGGTCAGAATACCGATGAATCCGGCTACCAATGGCATGATCGCGGCGATGATCCCAGCCAGGAAAAAGCCCGGAATCAGGTAATCCTGCTTCGCCGCCGAGCTCGCGTAATTGGCATATATCGACGCCGCCGGCGTGTGAATGGTGGCAGAGATAAACAGGGCGATGATCGTGGCCCAGCCGATGCCAATGAAGCTCCACCAGGAAGGCGAATCTTTGCCCGCCGCCGCCAGCATTGCCTCAGACTGCAGCACAACCTGCTCCCAGCCACCGATGTTTCGCATCGCAACGAAGCCCACCAGGGTCAGGCCCAGTATGATCACGGTGCAGTGCACTACATTGGTGATGGCGGTTCCTTTCAGGCCACCGGTGACAGTAAACAGGATAATCACAAACGCGCCGATGGCTACGCCTGCACCGAAGGGCATGCCGGTCACACCACTGACGATCGAACCGATCACGAAAGGCTCGATAATATTAACCACCAGGTATTCAGCCTGCACACAGAGGCTGGTGAGCCACTGGCAGCGACGGGAACCGAAACGCTGATCGAACACTTCACCCACGCTGGATAGCCGCAGGCGACGATAGGGTATGGCGAAGAACAGACCCACCAGAAACAGGGCCGCGAACGAATTAACGCTGTACCACAGATGACCGAGACCCTCGTTGATGACATCGCCGGCAACGCCATAGGTGCCCGCACCGCCAATGCGGGTTCCGGCGACACCGGCCGCCAGCATGCCGATACCCAGGGTACCCCCACCAATCGCCCAATCGGCTGCGCTTCTGTTTCTTCGGCTGAGGTAAATACCGACGCCGGCGAAAAACACCAGATAAACAAGAATGACGACTGCGGTTATACTCATGCAGGGCTCCCCCTATTATTAAGCAATCACTAATTCTCTGGTTGGGGTGTACTCAGATCACCGTTGAACCAATCACTGCGCTGTATCAACACCGCAACTATTGCTCAGCGCATACTACACTAACCAGCCCAGAACGCTATGCCAGGGGCACTCTGAGCTGCCAGAGCCAGTGTCAGATTCAACAACTTCGACGATCGCCCGCTTGAGGAATAAGCACAGGGAACACTTTATGACAGTCATGCACGCAGATCTGGATGCCTGGCTCGATCAGGTTCGCGAAGAGATAATTGAACCGGAACGTCCCATCATCGATCCCCATCATCATCTGTGGAAGCATCGTTTCGGCCATGATTATCTCCTGTCCGAACTGTGGGCTGATATTGGTAGTGGTCATAATATTGTGAAAACCGCGTTTATGGAGTGTCGAGCATTTTATTATCGCGATGGCCCAAAACACTTGCGGCCTGCCGGCGAGACCGAGTGCATCGCCAATCTCGCCGGCGCTGACAACTCTGGTGCCGGCGAGTCAGGGGCTGACAAGCAAGCTTCTATCTCGGCGATTATAGCCCATGCCGATCTCACCCTCGCCGGGGAATCGGAAGACAAACTACTGGAAATACTCGATCTGCACCGCCGACTCGGCGCTGGTCTGTTTCGCGGTATTCGACATTCCGCAGCCTGGGACAAACGCCCCGAAGATCTTTTCATTGTTAGCTCCGCACCCCCTGATTTACATGGTAAGGATTCCTTCCGCAAGGGCTTGCGCGTCCTCGCCGACCAGGGATTAACCTATGACACCTGGCACTATCATCATCAAAACCTGGATTTTCTAGATCTGGCGCGGGCCGTGCCTGAATGCACTATGATACTCGATCATTTTGGTACACCCCTGGGCATAGGCGCCTACAAGAACTGCAAGGACGAGATTTTTCATCGGTGGAAGCAGGAGATTACCGAGATCGCTAAATGTGAAAACGTGATCGCCAAGCTAGGCGGGCTGGCCATGCCCGACAATGGTTTCGGCTGGCACCTGGCGCCTCGACCGCCGACATCAGACGAACTGGTGCAGGCTCAGCAAAGATATTATCTCTACACCATAGAATGTTTTGGGCCCGAGCGCTGTATGTTTGAGAGCAATTTCCCGGTGGACCGTCTGTCGGTGAATTACCATGTGCTATGGAACGCATTTAAGAAAATGGCGGAAGGATATTCCGAAGCGGAAAAACATGAGATGTTCTATGGTACAGCCGAACGGGTGTATTCCATGTGAGACAGTTACGGACGTGTTACTTGCGCAGGCGTTTGATTACCGCACTGCTCATCAGAACTACAGTCTCACCTACCAGCAGTTCACAACGCACGAATACCATAGAGCCACCACGTTTGATGACCTGCGCCCGACCCTCGATCAAATCTCCCAGAAAGGCCGGTGCGGTGAATTCATTGCTACAGCTAACGGTGACGACGCTCTCGCTTTCGCCACCATTAGCACCGAGACAAAGCGTGTAATCCGCCAGTGCCATTAAAATTCCACCGTGCACTGAATCGTGGGCATTACAATGATGATTCACCACTCTAAGCGCTGTACGTGGATGAATACCATCCATGTAAAAGAAAAAAGGTCCCAGATAGTTCTCTGCCCTGTCCCCGACCCAATGCCGGTAGTTAGACGGCACATCGAAATCTTCGGGATTAAAGCCTTCGGACTTAGAATTCACGGTCGCCGCCGTCAATCATCGTCGTCGGCATCGGGAATCAACAGGTCAATTGCAGCACCGGCCACCTTGAAAGGCACCTTGGCAACTTCGATGGTGGTATCGACGGCGGCGCCGACAACGGTGCCTACGCACGCCGATAATGACAGACAGATGAGCAGGCTCACCCCTAATTTAAAACTACGCCACGCTTTCATGACCCTACCATCCCGAATAAAGAGTATCTCACAAGGTGAGCTGCCAATAAGCTACGTCGATAAAGTGATCGAATTTCTTCCCCAGTTCCTGAAATTGCCCGATGTTTCTAAAACCCATCTTCTCATGCAAGGCGACACTGCCTGGATTAGGCTGGGCAATGCCGGCGATTAGTACATGTATCGGCGTCCTGCGTATTTCATCAATCAGCTACTGGTAAAGTCTCGCCCCCCTGCCCTTGCCAAACTTATCTTGCTGCAGATAGATACTGGTCTCTCGCGAAAATCTATAGGCTGCCCGCTGCTTCCAGGGCACGGCACAGGCAAAACCCACCACCTGATTCTCCTCCAGCAGCACCAGCCAGGGGCTCTGTTCATCAGCTTTAGCGATGCGTCGGCTTATCTCTTTTACCTCCAATTGTGCCTCTTCAAAGGTAAAATAAGTATTGACAATATACCAGTTGTATATGGCCGCTATCGCGAAGCTGTCTTCTACGCTGGCGTGACGGATCATCGTTCTCTGTCCTCGAACCTTAGAATGTTGTCGATGCCGTTGCCGGTATCCACAATATGCGCAAACACATCGGCGATCAACTTGGGCACCTCCTGCCAATAGGCGAGGCAGCAAAGTCTCCAGGCGCCAGCAGAAGATCCAAGGGTAATCAGTTGCTGCTCCCGCCGCTGGAAAAATTCTCCGAACAGATAGCGATCCAGGCCGTACAATACAAACCATTTTGGCCCGCCAGAGGCCCCCACCAGCACCTTGAATTGATCTGCTTTTAGCCCCTCGCGGCGGATCTGCTGTAGCGCCGTTGGACCGGCGTAAATGGAAAGAGAAGACATGGCCCGGGAATGATATAATTAGCGCTTCCTGCAATCCAGAGACACTTTGCTGGCAACTAGCCCCGTTGTCAGACCAAGAGCCAAAGACCTTAACGTATTACCCATGCCAAGCTTCAAGCTCCAGGACCGTAAAACCCTGCTCTACCTGTTGGCCATTGGCAACACCATCTCCTTCGCGACCTGGCAGGTGTTGCTCAATAATTTCGTCGTCGAAAAATCCGCGTTTACCGGTACCGAGATCGGTATCCTGCAAAGCCTGCGTGAGGTACCGGGTTTTCTGGCCTTCACAGCCATCCTGGTTATGGTCTACATCCGGCAGCAAACCTTCGCCCTGCTGGCCCTGCTGACCCTGGGTATCGGTACCGCAATCACCGCCTTCTATCCTGCTGCGCTATGGCTGTATTTCAGCACTGTGGTGATGTCTGTCGGTTTTCACTATCTGGAGACGCTGCATAACTCATTGAGTCTGCAGTGGTTGAATCAATTAGAAGCGCCCAGGGTGCTGGGTCAACTACTCAGTGTGCGCGCATTATGCAACCTAGCGGTGCTGGGCACGCTGTATATTTATCTGATGTTCTACGCCGCTAACTATCTGTTGATCTATGTGATCGCGGGCTGCATTAGCGTGGCCATCGCATTATTTTGCTGGAAGGCCATACCCCATTTCGAAGACAGCGTCGTGCAGAGGAAGGAGTTGTTCCTGCGTAAACGCTATTGGCTCTTCTACCTGCTGACTTTTTTCGCCGGCGCGAGGCGACAAATTTTTGTAGTCTTCGCCGGATTTCTGCTGGTAGAAAAATTTGGATTTCCGGTGGAAAATGTGGTGTTGCTGACACTGATAAATGCCGCACTCACATTCTACCTGGCACCTAAAGTGGGTCGTCTGATCGGCTACATCGGCGAGAGGCGGGCCCTGACCCTGGAATATGTCGGCCTAGTCATTATCTTCGTCAGTTATGCCTTCGTCGATACCATTGCCGTAGCGGTCGCACTTTACCTGCTGGATCATTTGTTTTTCGCCATGGCGATCGCCATCAAGACCTATTTTCAGAAGATTGCCGATCCCGCCGATATTGCCGCCACTTCAAGTATCAGCTTTACCATCAATCATATTGCGGCCGTGGTATTGCCGGCGCTGCTAGGCTTGTTGTGGGTGGTTAATCACAGTGCGGTGTTTCTGGCCGGTGCCGCCATCGCCCTGGGCTCCCTGGTGCTGACGCAATTTATACCGGACCATCCAAGGCCCAGCTTCGAGACGCGATTAAGCAGTCAGCAACTCACCTAGGGTACCTCTGAACAATGCAGTGAAGTCTCTGCGGTACGCTTGCAGGCTCGAAAAACAGGGCTGGACAAGCCAGCCCGGTTGGATGGGTTCGGCGGGTTCGCGACTAATGCCCCTGGTTGAACACCAGGGTAAAGCTGACGGGGACGGAACGGCTGATGCTGGGCAGGCCCGCCACTTCCCTCAAGGCTTCGACGCCGGCTACCAGGCCGGCAGAATCCGCAGTAACGATGATCGGTTTCAGGGTTGAAGCCATAACTCCCGATTCCAGGCGCGTCACCATTAACTCGGCAGTGAGAGCGATCGAAGCGCCATGTAATGACAGTGCGATCTCGATCTGCATGACCTCACTGGCACCGGGTTTCATGGCGGTAATCGCTTCCAGATCCACCTTGCCAGTGATGTTGGCATCCGGAAACAGATTGGTTTCAAACAACAGCGCCTGCATGCGCTCGTTGCGAATCTGGATCATCGTGTTCACACTGGCCAGTTCGATAGCGATTTTCACCTCGCCAGCGTCATCGATGCTGCCGGACAGCACATCGAAGGTGTGTACTTCGGCAACATGCTCTGCCTTCACCGTAACGAAACTGAGGGTTGAGGCTGCGTTATCCAGCGACCAGTGCGCATTGGCGGAGCCAATAAACACGATCGGTGCGAGCAGGGATAGTACGGTCTTGAGCAGGAATTGACGGGACATGCTTTTCTCCTTTGAAATTCAATTGTCTGTGAGACTCGAAACGGTCAAGCTTCCTAGTATTGATGATAATGCGAAAATGCTTCGAGATACAATTTCATTGATGCAAATTCTCTGCCGCAGGCTGAGTTTGAGGATTATCCGCAATTGGGCATGGTTTAAGGCTTGTGCGGGCCTCACGAAAGGTTAAAATCCCCCCTCAATTAACTAGTTGCCATAACATGCCTCTGTATATCCCCAATATCGACATCAGCGCCGGACCCTACCTCGGGTTAATTTTCGAAAAGATTTCCTGGCAGCGGCGGGCAGAACGGTGAAAGCAGCCACTGTCAGTCCTGTCGTTAAACATCTACTACTGGTCGGTGGCGGCCACAGCCATCTCGCCGTATTAAAACGCATGGGCATGAACCCGGTACCCGGCCTCGCCGTCACCCTGATCAGCCGGGAAATCAACACGCCCTACTCCGGCTCGCTGCCCGGCTATATCAGCGGCGTGTATGAGCACGATGAAATTCATATCGACCTGCGACCCTTGGCGCAGTTCGCCGGGGCGC
>CAJXIY010000137.1 GCA_913054495.1 uncultured Gammaproteobacteria bacterium
AAGACTATCAACTGCAAAGCAAGTGAGTGAGATTGTTGGCTTTAAAAGAACTAAGTTAATGGCTATGACTAAAGTCAATGAATGAGTTCTTGCAATTGCTTATAGTTGGCATCAGTCAAGGCTGCATATATGGCTTGATGGCATTAGGCTTTGTGATGATATACAAGGCCACCGAGATGGTTAATTTTGCTCAGGGCGATATGATGATGCTGGGCTCGTTTGTTGCCTGGACATTAATAATGGATTTGGGCATGCCTTTCTGGCTCGGCGTTCCCGCCACGCTGATTATCATGGCATTGTTTGGCGCTCTTGTCGACATTCTGATAGTGCGTCGAGTGATTGGACAACCCCAGTTCGCCGTTATCATTCTCACCCTAGGGCTGGGCATCATCTTTCGTGCGGCTGCAGGAATGATTTGGGGACAGGTACCACTGACTATCGATAGCCCCATTTCAGGTTTTAGCAGTTTTTACGGGATTGTTATAGGCAATGAGCGGTTGGCAATTATTGCTGTAACAGCACTATTAATAGCAATTCTATGGGCATATTTCCGTTACTCTAAATGGGGCATCGCCATGAAGGCTGCGTCTCAAAACCAGCTTGCCGCATACTATTCTGGCATTCCCGTGAGAGTTATCATCTCCGCTGTTTGGGCCGTTGCTGCTGCAATTTCAGCTTTAGCTGGCATTCTATTGGCCCCAATCACACTGATCGAGCCAATGAACGGCTTGCTGGGCATCAAGGCTTTTGCCGCCGCCGTGATAGGTGGCTTCGGCTCTATGCCTGGCGCTATTCTTGGGGGGCTTATTGTCGGCATTATTGAGCCATTTACGGCTGCATATGTTCCCGCAGTCAAGGGTAGTATGGTCTACATTGTAATGTTGATAGTGCTGGCCTTACGACCACAAGGATTATTTGCTCAAATTCATAAAAAGAAGCTTTGATATGAGAATCCTGTTCAAAACCAATTATAAGCAAGACTTAAATCTAGCAAAACATGGCGGACACCGCTTTTGGTATGGCTTGCTAATTCTCATTCTGTTCTCTGCGCCACTAATACTCGATGGCTATTATATCGGCGAGGCAACGCGCGTGCTGATCTATGCCATGGCAGGTTTGGGTTTAATGGTGGTAACCGGCTTTACAGGCCAGGTCAGTCTCGGCCATGCAGCATTCTTGGCGATCGGCGCCTACACAAATGCCTGGTTTCTAGCTCAGGGGTTTTCCTCCTTTGTAGCACTGCCAATGGCCGCCTTGTTGAGTATGATAGGAGGGCTGCTAGTCGCCATCCCTGCAGCACGAATGTCAGGCATATATTTAGCAATCGCAACACTAGCTTTTTCTATTATTGTGGAGGATTTTGCTGGCCATCTCAACAGTATCACCGGCGGTAATCGTGGAATGATGGTCGATGTTCCAATGTTGTTTGGCTATCAAATATGGGAGTCCTGGGAGCTGTACCTGTTTGTCTTATGCATTTTAATTATTGCCACTCTCGCAGTATTGAATATATTGCGGTCTCCATTGGGTCGCGCAATGATTGCAGTAAGAGACTCAGAAGTCTCATCCCAGGCATTGGGTGTAAACCCTATGAAAATTAAAGTTTTTGCCTTTACCGTGTCAGCTGCCATAACGGGGCTAGCAGGTGCCTTTTTGGCGCACTATATGATGTTTCTAACACCGCAAATATTCGGAATTTTATTGTCCATCCAGCTTCTATTGATGATTGTATTAGGAGGCCTTGGCACCGTCCATGGTGTATTTTTTGGAGCTGTATTGATTGGCGTGATGGAAACCGGCATATCAATTGGGAAAGACGCCCTTCCATTTTCGATTGGCGGCTTGCCAGGTATAGAGCCGCTTATTTTTGGGGTGATACTGATCAGTGTGATTGCATTCGAGCCGACCGGCATCTACGGCCGTTGGGTCAAGATTCGCAGCTATATGGAATTCTTCCCCGTTTATAGGCGCAAGAGTTTTAAGCGCCAGAGGTCCTACCTGAAAACGGAGCGATTAAGATGAGCTTCCTAGAAATCGAAAACCTCTCCATCTCCTTTGGCGGCGTCAAAGCGGTCGACGATGTGAGTTTTGCTGTCGAAGAGGGTTCGGTGTACGCAATCATCGGACCAAATGGCGCAGGAAAATCCACCATCTTCAATTTATTGAGCCGCTTCTATGAGCCCCTATCTGGGCAGCTGAACTTTGCCGGCAACGACCTATTGGAACTTGGGGCCAAAGACATTGCACGCCTAGGCATCGCCAGAACCTTTCAAAATCTGGAGTTGTTCGAGCATGCTTCTGTTTTGCAAAATCTCCTGGTGGGTAGACATGTGCACAACACTCAAAGCTGGTGGCGTCAACTGTTATTCACCGGCAGCGTCGTAGAGGCGGAACTGGAACATCGAAGAAAGGTGGAGGAAGTGATCGATTTTCTGGAGCTGGCCCACTATCGAAACCAAATAATCTCGGGCCTGCCCTATGGCGTGCGAAAGAAGATTGAGCTGGCAAGGGCGCTTTGCATTGAGCCCAAGCTCTTGTTGCTAGACGAACCCTCATCAGGACTCAACCCCGAGGAGACAGAGGAAATGGGGTTTTGGATCGAGGATATCAGGCGAGATTTAAACATGACCGTCGTTTTGATTGAACACGACATGTCTCTAGTGGCGGAGGTCTCTGACCGGGTGCTGGCAATTGTCAATGGCAAGGTTGCCGCCGAGGGGGACCATGCTTTTGTGCAGAGCCATCCTGATGTCGTTTCCGCCTATCTGGGAGATGCGCAATGAGTGAATCCCCATTGTTGCAAGTGCGCAATATAGAAACGTTCTATGGTCCTGTAATGGCAGTCCGCGGAATAAGCCTCGATGTTCACGAGGGGCAAATCGTTAGTATTTTGGGAGGAAATGGTGCCGGAAAAACCACAATCCTGAAAACTATTTGTGGCGCGCTTGAGCCGCAAAAAGGCACGGTAGTATTTTCCGGCCAAGACATTACCGCCTGGCAGCCGGATAAGACCGCCAAGCAAGGTATGGGCCACGTACCTGAAGGGAGGGAAGTGTTTCCGTTTCTAACCGTCAAAGAAAACCTGGAAATGGGGGCCTACAGCCGCAAAGGGAAAAACGAGATTGATGCTGATTTAGAGATGGTTTTCCATTATTTTCCGGACTTAAAGAACAAGATCAATTTACAGGCCGTGCTTCTTTCCGGGGGGCAGCAGCAAATGCTGGCCATGGGAAGAGCGCTAATGATGCGACCGGAAATTCTACTTCTGGACGAGCCTTCCCTTGGCCTATCGCCCCTGCTGGTTAGTGAAATTTTTGACATTATCTATCGCCTCAACTCCGAACAAGGCGTCACCATGCTTCTAGTGGAGCAAAATGCACACATGGCCTTAAAGGTGTCGCATGCTGGCTACGTGATCGAAGTGGGGCGGATTGTTTTTGACGGAGACCGTGACGCCCTGTTGAACAACCCTGACATTCAGGAGTTCTATTTAGGGAAAAAGCAAGCCATCGGCCGGGAAAAGCGCCGCTGGAAACAGCGCAAAACCTGGAGATAGAGGATGAGCACTGAAGAAATCATAAGCATTGACAATCAAACCTCGATCCCAGCATTGTTTCGCTTTAGGGCGCAAACACTAAAGAACAAAGTCGCCATGCGCGAGAAGCATTTCGGCATCTGGCGGACGTTTTCCTGGGATCAGTATTATTCAAAAACCGCCCGCATAGGCAAGGCTATGATGGCGCTGGGGCTGGAGTCTGGGCAAACCGTCTCCATACTCGCCGACCCATGTAAAGAATGGCTGTTTTTCGATCTCGCCGCCCAGTGCATTGGCTGTGTTTCCTGCGGCATCTATGCGACGGATTCGGCGCCGCAAATTCTTCATATTTGTGAAGACAGCGATACGACGCTACTGATGGTCGAGAACGAAGAGCAGCTTGACAAGTATTTGGCGGTGGAAGAGCGGCTGCCAAATATCCATACGGTGGTTGTTCTGGACTCCACCGGATTAACTGATTTAGATCACCCTAAAGTAGTCATGTTGGAGCAATTCTACCATTTAGGCGATGAGGGTGACGAGGACCTCGAGTCAGAATGGAATAGGCGAATTGACAACGCAGAGCCCAACGATACAGCGATTTTGGTTTATACCTCAGGTACGACCGGCGCTCCAAAAGGGGCGATGCTCAGCCATAGAAACATTATTTTCATAGCGCAGGCCTTTCATGAGTTTTACCCGATCACGGCCGAAGACGATTCGGTTGTCTACCTACCGCTGTGCCACGTTACCGAGCGACTTCTATCGGTGTTTTTACCTTTGGCGCGCTGTTCAACGGTTAACTTCATTGAGGGTCAAGACACCGCATTCGAAAATATTACCGAAGTGTCACCAACCTACTTCCTGGGGGTGCCCAGAATTTGGGAAAAAATGTATTCATCCATCACATTGCGCATGAAGGATGCAACATGGTTTGGCAGAAAAGCTCTGCAAATAGCCCTATCCATTGGCTCTAGAGCTGCTGATTTTGAAGACAAGGGCCTGCCTGTTCCGGCCCATGTTCGCCTGATGCAGAGAGCTGCAGATCTTCTTGTCCTCAACAACATCAAAGTTCTCTTGGGTCTGGACCGTGTCCGAATTGGCCTGACAGGCGCCGCGCCTATCTCGCCAGACTTGATCGGTTGGTTTCGCGCTTTGGGCGTACCCCTGTACGAGGCGTTTGGTCTAACTGAAAATGTGGCGTTTGCATGCGGCAACCATCGAGGCCAAGTTCGCCTGGGCACGGTCGGCAAGCCACCGCCAGGCGTAGAGCTAAAAACCGCCGAAGACGGCGAGCTGCTGATCAAGGGACCTTTGGTGTTCAAAGGGTATTACAACCAAGCGCTTAAAACCGCTGAGACAATTGTTGATGGCTGGCTATACACAGGCGACATAGCAGAGATCGATGCCGATGGATTCGTCAAGATTGTGGATAGAAAGAAGGACATCATTATCACCTCCGGCGGCAAGAATATCAGTCCCTCAGAGATTGAAAACCAGCTGAAATTCTCACCTTATGTGACCGATGCAGTGGTGATTGGCGATGGGCGCAAATACCTAACCTGTCTGGTGATGATCGACAATGAAACAGTGTGCCAGTTTGCTCAGGAAAACAATGTCCCGTTCTCTGATTTTAAAAGTCTATGCGCGACAGCAGAGGTCCAGTCGCTCATTAAAAGTGAAATTGAACGAATTAATTTATCTTTGGCCCAAGTCGAAACTCTCAAGAAATTTAGACTGATTGACAAACAGCTGACGGTTGAAGATGACGAATTGACAGCGAGCATGAAGTTAAAACGCAACGTTGTGAATGAAAAGTACGCTGATTTAATTGATCAGATGTACTCTTAAGGGGTGCAGATTATTCTGCATATTTGTGCAAGTAGCAAGAAGCAGGTATAGTGATATTAACAAAGGAGTAATTAATAACAATAAATAAAGGGGTAAAAACTATGAAAAAACTAAATAGAATCACAGCAGGATTGGCCTGCCTAGCCATGAGTGCTGGAGTTATGGCTCAAGGGGTAACCGACGATGAAGTCGTTCTTGGAACATCAACCGCGCTGAGTGGCCCGGCGGCACTTTGGGGTGTTTCGGCAAGTCGAGCGGCACAGATCCGTTTTGACATGGCAAATGAAAGCGGCGGTGTGCACGGGAGACAAATACGTGTTGTCCTGGAAGATCACCAATATCAGGTGCCAATCCACGTCAAGGCGATGAACAAATTGCTGAACCTTGACAAAGTGTTCGCTACATTCAACGTACTCGGCACGCCAATGAATCTAGCGACAGCCGAAACCCAGTATGCTAAGAACGTACCAATGCTGTTCCCGATGACAACCGCACAATCGGTGCAGGAACCTGAGCACGACCTTAAACTCACCTTCGGCTCAAGCTATTACGATCAAATCAGATTTGCAGTTGGTCATTTTCTTGCAACAGGAAGGACATCAGCATGCGTGATGTATCAAGACACTGCATATGGCGCTGAAGTGCTACAAGCCGTAACAGATGAAGTGGCAGAACACAGCGGTGTGAGCTTGGTTTCTAGTGTTGGCCATAAGCCAACTGACACCGAATTCGTTGGTGCAATGGTAGGCTTTAAAGGCGCAGGCTGCGACTTAATCGTGTTCGGTACAATTATTCGTGATACGATTACAGGCTATGCCACTGCTCGCAAACTAGGCATTACCGCAGATGTGGTAGTTACTCAAGCCGGCTTTGACACTATGGTAGCAGGTTTCCCAGGCGGCATAACGGAAGGATTGTACGCTGCAAGTGTGGGCGAGGCTGTCTACTGTGACAACGCTCCCGCAAGCGCGCAAGCATTTTGTGATGCCTATAAAGCGAAGCACGGCAGTGATCCAGGCATCTCGGGTCAATTGGGCTACACTGCCGCTGATCTAGTGGTGGCCGGACTTGAGAATGCTGGCGCAGACTTAACTGTTGACTCATTAATGGATGGACTAGAGGCAATCAGCAACCATCAAGATGCTTTTGGCAGAATAAGCTGGAGCTATGGCGCCGATGACCATAAAGGGACACAAGTGGTTGTCTTAAGTCAAGTTGAGGACGGCAAGTGGGTTACAGTGGGTCAAGTAACTTTCTAATGATTTAGCCTTTGATGATAGCGGCGCCTTCGGGCGTCGTTTTCATATTGTAGAGTTGTGAGCAATCAGTTGATTTCAGGCTTAAATTACCCTCCATCAAAACCTAACCATTATCTGAGCTTGTCAATAATTATCTGAGCATGTAAACCCGATTTATCGATTCTGCTACTGCAATAATCGAATGAACAATATACTGACAAACTTTTTAATGATTTAGGGGTGTCAAAATTATTGAGATATAATTAATTTATGTTCATAATATTTGGATTAGGACCTAAACATAAAGTTGAAGCAAGAGGACAATTTGTTTGTCCAAAATGTTCCATTAAAACAGAATACAACGTAAAAAGTT
>CAJXIY010000138.1 GCA_913054495.1 uncultured Gammaproteobacteria bacterium
CTCGGGTCTTTCCCCAGGTCTTTCCCCAGGTCTTCCATTAGATCTTCCATTAGCGCTTCGCGGTCGGGCTTCCGCCCTTCGCTGGCGGCGTGATTACGCAAGTAAACCCGTATCAAGGGATCGCCGTTATATTCATTAAGGGATGGGTTCTCGATGGACTTATCAGGTTCGCCTCTGACCAGTGAGAGTAATTCCTGCGCGGTTTCTCTCTGCCGCAGCAAGGTTCCACTGTAGATGCAGTCGAACTGTTCGCCCATGTCTTGCCAGTGACGGGCAAGAATCTTGACTTGCTCGATGCCCCGTTCGCTGAGTTTGTCATAGGACTTCTGACCAAATGAAGCCTGTCCGTGTCGAACGAAGATTAGTTCACTCATTATTCCGGGCCAGGATAGCTCTGCTAGAGCGCGGCGAAGCGTGCTGTGTGATAGTCGGTGTTTCCAAACATCATGGCCAGCCCGGTGACACATTTGAACATGTGCCCCACGTCCATCTCGTCGGTCATGCCAATGCCGCCATGGATCTGGATAGCCTCTTGGCTCACTCTGCGGATCGCCTTGCCCACTCGACTCTTGGCCGCGGACACCGCCCTGGCTTTCTCGATTTCATCTTCAGCACTGTCCAGCTTCATTGCCGCCCTGAGAACGATCGAGCGAGCCAGTTGGCATTCTATAAACATATCCACCATGCGGTGCTGCAATGCCTGAAACGTACCGATAGCGGTACCAAATTGCTTACGCACCTTGCTGTATTCCACGGTCTTCTGCAACATCGCTTCCAGCGCCCCTGCGGCCTCGGCACTGACCGCCACGGTGGCCCTGTCGATCACGGTTTCCAGCGCCCCTATAGCCCCACCCACCGCTCCAAGCCTGTCAGCCACAGCCACCTCGACCGCCTCGAAGCTGACCTGGGCCGACATCTTGCCGTCGATGTTCGTGTATGCCTGGATAGAGACACCCGGCGCATCAGCATCCACCATAAACACAGAGATACCCTCACGGTCTGTTCGAGCGCCAGATTCCCTGGCTACCACTAATAGTTTACTTGCATTGGAGCCATTGAGTACGGCGATCTTGAGCCCGTCAATGGTGACGCTATCCCCATTTACTCTGGCCGTTGTTGCCACGCTGCTCAGATTATAACGACTGTTCGCTTCCGCATAGGCGCAGGCCAACTGCAGTCCACCGGCCATGATCTTTGGAATAAATTCTGCCTTTTGTTCCACACTACCCAGCGCACTAAAGAGGCCGCCACCGAGGACGGTGGTGGGCACGAAGGGCTCAACCAACATGGCCTTGCCGAATTCATCCATCATCAAAATCAGATCCACCGCCGAAGCACCGAAACCCCCATCGGCCTCGGAGAAGGCAACCGTCAGCCAGCCGAGTTCGGCAAACAACTGCCAGTTTTCTTCACTGTAGCCGCGCTCGCTAGCCATAATTTTATTGCGAGTTTCGAAGTCATAGCTCTTTTGAATAAATTTCTGCACACTTTCCTGCAGCATTTTCTGTTCTTGCGTATATGAAAAATCCACTGATTACCCTCTGCCGGTGACGTGACGCACGGCTGATTCGTTGGGTTTCATAAGCCCAGCACCGCCTTGCTGATAATGTTTCGCTGAATTTCGTTGGAGCCACCGAAGATCGACAGTTTACGATTATTAAAGTAAACCAATGCCGAAGATGCTGCCGTACCAGGCCCTACCGGATTTCCCTGGAACCCCTCTTCAAACTGTTCCGGCAGGAATGGCAGGCAATTATACGCAGCCAGTTCCACGAATAACTCATCCATTTTTTGCGCCAACTCGGTGCCGACAATCTTCAGAATTGAAGACTCCGGCCCTGGCGCCTTGCCTACACTCAGTGCAGCGAGCGTACGCAGTTCCACATACTCCAGTGCCTGCAATTCGATTTCAGTTTCAGCCAGTTTGTTTTTGAACGTTGAGTTTTCCATCATGTTACTACCGAAGCCATCGTCGGTATCACTCGCGATTCGCTTCAGCGCACGCAGTCGACGCTTGCCGCGAGGAACGCCAGAGATATTTGTGCGTTCGTGAGTCAGCAACACCTTGGCATAGGTCCAGCCTTTGTTCTCTTCGCCGATTAAATTATTCGCCGGCACCCGAACATCGTCGAAAAATATTTCATTCACTTCGGGATGACCGTCGAGCAGATAGATAGACTTGAGTGAAACCCCGGCAGAGTGCATGTCGATTAACAGGAAACTGATGCCTTCCTGCTTCTTAACCGAGTTGTCGGTGCGCACCAGGCAAAAAATCCAGTCGGCGTACTGACCGTAGGTGTTCCAAGTCTTGCTGCCGTTGACGATATAGTCGTCGCCATCGCGAACTGCTGACATCTTCAGGGACGCCAGGTCTGAGCCCGCATTCGGTTCCGAATAGCCCTGGCACCACCAGACATTACTCTCGAGGATGTCGGGCAGAAAGCGTCGTTTCTGCTCGTCGGAGCCATAGGCCATGAGGACAGGCGCCACCATTTTCATGCCGAACGGCACCGGTTCCGGCGCGCCGATTAGACCCATCTCGGTGGCAAAAATATATTTCTGGGTCGCGCTCCAGCCGGTGCCGCCGTACTCCTGTGGCCAGTTCGGCGCTGCCCAACCTTTTCTATAGAGAATTTTCTGCCAATTCACCAACTCATCTTTGCTCAGGCGAATATTGGCATCCACCTTGTCTCGATATTCACCGGGAAATTCAGCGCTCAGAAATTCCCGCACTTCGCTCTCAAACGCCAGTTCTTCGGCGGTAAAGTCAGCATTCACGTCAATTCTCCTCGATTCCAGTGGGCCCGGCGCCATTGTCATACCTGGACCACAACCAGGATTGGAGATTGAGAGATCGACTCCCAACATCCTCAATTGCTTCAAAAAAGAGGGCGAAGATTACCATTTATGAACGTCATTTATAAGGGAAAATCGAGCGATTGCTCGGTTCCGAGATAAGTCAGTTTTTAACGGCTAATTGAGCCGTCTCAATGGATTTGACCTGACAAATACGTTATTCTTCGCACACTATTTGCAAACATTTTTGCGCTAATAATTTTTGCTTTAACTATTTGCTTTAACTAACAGCTTAGTTCAATGGAGCCGCCATGAAAATTAACCAACTAACAAAATTGGCTTTGCTACTATTTAGCCTCAGCGGCATGGTAGCCTGCAGTTCGACCAGTGAAGAAGTAGATTCGGGTCCGGCGGAGAGCGTCGCAGAAGTTGAGTCTGGTATTGACGCAACCACCCGCCGCACACAGGAATTGGAAGCCGAGGCCAGGGCCAGAGCCGCCGCCGCGGCCGAGCGGATGGAGCGAGCCGCTCTCAGCACCACAGTTTTTTACTTCGAATTTGACGTCGCCGAATTCCGCCAGGCCGACCGTGAAGTGCTGACATTTCACGCCAGAGACCTGGCCGCCAATCCTCGCAAGCGCGTTCGCCTCGAAGGCCATGCCGACGAAAGAGGCACCCGGGAATACAATCTGGCGCTGGGAGAGCGCCGGGCCACAGGCATTCTCAATTACCTGATCGTGAATGGTGCGGCGCGCTCGCAAATTGAGACCGTGAGTTACGGTGAAGAACAGCCCCAGGATCGTGGTAGCAGCGATCAGGCCTATCAGCGCAATCGACGCGTAGAAATTGTGAGCCAATAATCCCCGAGGGGAATGGCAATCCCGCCAGGGAAGCGACAAGATCAGGAACACAAACCGGACCGGGAGGTCCGGTTTTTTTTGCCTGGTAGTTTGGAATTAATCCGGTTCCGGAGTAGCCGCTGCGCGTGCGAGCACAGATCCCAGCGTTGGCATCGAGCTCTCTGGCAGGCTGTCGATAAACTAGCCCCTAGAAAAATACATGTTTTGGCTTCGCCGGCTCAAAGCCAACCAGCCAGGCCAAGATTGTGAAACCCAGGATGCCGGGCCACAGATACACCATGACATTGTCCAGGTATTGTGCCGACAGGCCCAGAAACCAGATACCCGCATATGCCAGCAGGCCCAGCACATGGGCGAGCAGATAATAGTTAAGGAACGGTGTGCTGTTACGGGTCAACGGCCAGGGTTTGCAATAAAACAGCCAGCGCAGCGCAACCACCACGGCCAGCAGATCCGTCGGCCAGAACAACAGCAGATTGGTGTTGTGATGCAGGTCCAGATGGTCGGAGACAAACCAGCTACCTAGCATAAGCAAGCCGTACACGCCGCTGAAGATCGCAGTGAGCAGGCCCAAAAGCCCCAGTATTCTGAAATTGACCCCCGCGAGTTTCAGCCCGATGTGGGAATGGGTAGCGTAGTAGGACATGGGAATTTTTTTCAACAACAGGAAAAGAAGCAGTACGGGCAGCAACAGGGTAAACGATGCCACCCGGTAGCCATCGTTGGCAACAATCGGCGGTGAAAATTCCATGATCAGCTGCGGATCAGATAACAGCATGAGTCGCGACCCATCTTCCGCCACATCGGATTCGACCCCCATCAGACTTTTTCGCAGACTCAGGGGCAGATACATATCCTCCCACTCAGTCACGACACGGTCGAGATTGCTATTGGCCAATATATCGAGGGAGAAACCAATCAAGGCGACGGATTCGTAATGGGCACGCATCTGCTCGCGGAACGTGTGTGCGGTGACGCCATCATATTGTGCTGCGACTCTTCCCGATAAGGCCTCATCGAGATAGTCGCGGACCCGGGTAGTGCAATTATTAAAGAAATACTGATAGGCATAAACCACATTTTCCGGCTGCAAATTCCAAAGCAGCCTGCGGTACAGGATTTCTTTTTGCGGATTGGTGAGGTTGATCTTGTCCTGCCAGACGGTGCGCCGCTGTCCTCCATACATGGCAAATTCCTGGTTCGGCGTCGATGTTCCCAGGCGATAATTCATAACCCCCTTAAAGAAATTGTAAGAGAAGGAAACCACACCACCGGTGATATCGAATATTCCCCAATTGAATACGGTGTCGGTGCCGCTGTTCTCGTCATACACCCGAAGCGCCGTGTGTCCAAAGTTGTCCCACACCTTATCTCCCACATCCACCGTGATCAGGTAGAAGTGAACGCCGCGAAGATCTGCCGGTATCTGATACTGAGCGGACGCCTCGAGTGGCACCAGGGCTGTCGATTTTGCGGGCAGTAGCGCCCAGACCAGACACAGCAAGAGAAATAAAAATCGGACCCTGCCAGGGTTCAGATTAATTGAACGGGGCACAGCAAAATTCATCAGGTCCGGCGGACCCCACGTTGATTCAGGAAGAAGCAATCCTAGCAGATATACAGGCCCCGGAGTCCTATTTCGGAGACCGGCGCGCACAAAAAATCCCCACCCTCTGACCGCCGATCAGATGGGTGGGGATTCGCGGAAATGATGCCAGTTCAAACCGGCTAATTACCTGTGGGTTTTGCTAGGACATACCTGTTTGTGTGGCTTATCCGCTATGGGTAACAGAGTAAACAATGCTCCATGAACTGAATCTGAATGGGGCAGTACCTGTAGCCGATCCGAGCGAAATTTTTCATGATTTAGTCAAAACCGCGAGCCACGGTCAATTACTGGCCTTCTTCAAGCGCGCGCCGTTCTTCCATACGGGCACCGCGAAGCGTGTTTAACATGCCATAGTTGCCTTCGTGGCAGGCATATTCGTACATCAGTCCATCCACCTTGGCCATCGGCACCATCGCCGTGATCTTGTCCTTGAAAGTGCTTGGATCATCGATGGTGAACTCGTAGTTCACGGTGTATACATCGACGCGAGTGAATCTTTCCGTCAGTACCTTGTTCAGAGATGAACCATAGACACCGAAACTCTGGGTCAGATCATTAAAATTGCGAGTCTCAACCACGAGGGTATCACCATCGAAGTAGCCCCGGGAATCACCCGACCACTGGCGAATAGTGTCATCTATATGAGCACGACCATCCAGGGGCACGATGCGGGCATCATGGATCATTTCCGTCATGATGACGACGGTATCCCTGTTCTGCACGATCTGGACATTATTATTGTAGAGATTGGGAGTAAATGGAGGACCGGCGTTGAAGCCTACGAGGCAACGTTCAGAAATGCCTCTGTCCTCCGGACCTTCTTTCGCGATGCCGCCTACGACCATGCGCACCGGACGCGTTCCCGGCTCATCCGGCCCCAAACCCCCAACCTGCACCGCCACACCCTCTACGGTTTCAGGTAACCTGCCATTTTCAGGATAGGTAATTAGTGAGGTTCGGTTATCACCCTCTCCTCCCATCTCTATCCAGAACGTGTTGTATCCCCCGACTCCGATATTGTTGATCGCCTGCAGGCCTGCTTCCGTCTGCGCGGCAAGCGCGGCAACATCCTCCTCAGTGAGAAATTTCTTGTCGGCAAAAAAAGCCGGACGCTGCAGCGGAATGAATGAACTGAAGTTCCACACACCCTGCAAATCAGGCTGGCCGAATTCGGTGCGAGGTGCTACGTAATCATCCTGTGCACTTACCAAGCCAGGCATCAAAGCTGTCATCGATGCTGCAAAAACCAGACTGGCTAATCTCATGCTATCCCCCAATAAAACCCATATTGACTCTAAAACCTACCGCTATTGTAACCCATTTGATCTGTCCTTGATGTTTTAGATGCTATGATGGCGAGCCTTTGGCGAGGTCCAGAACATGGCAATAGTGGAAGGTGGTTCGCCATTGTCCCATAGCACAAGGCCACAATGAGGAAGAATTTAATATGAATGGTGCGACTGCGTTGATCGAAACCCTGGCGGAATGTGGCGTCGACTTCTGCTTCGCCAATCCCGGCACCTCGGAGATGCACCTGGTGCAAGCATTGGACGCCGTTCCTCGAATGAAATCCGTGCTGGCATTGTTCGAAGGTGTCTGCACCGGCGCCGCCG
>CAJXIY010000139.1 GCA_913054495.1 uncultured Gammaproteobacteria bacterium
CATCAATACAGAAGTAGTTAGGAGAATTTATGCCTAGATGCTTCCTCAGATGGCACCACCAGTCAGACACCCTCCAAGTAAAATCCCCCAAACTTGTAATAAATGGTTGCCTGGATATTTTTTCTGGAGATTGTCTCTCTCTCAGAATAACAAAGTAGTGGGGGTACCCCGTAGGGGTGGTGGGGGTGGAGGAATTTTGTAGAACTAATGTAGAACTTGGTTGAGGGTTTACAGCCCAATATACAGCTTGTAGAACCTTGTAGAACTTGTTTAGTTCTTCAAATCAAACTAGAATTATATACGATAATATACTGATATCAATAATTATTTAGCGGTGGCCAGAGGTGGAAGGGGGGGGTTGGTCGCTATCACTCCGGCATCAGGCAGCGTCGGGCCCATGGGCGCGATCGTCATTGGCGCGGCGGCTGGGTTCTTCTGCTTTCTGGCGGTTGCCAGCCTCAAGCCGAGGTTCGGCTACGACGATTCCCTCGACGTTTTTGGCGTGCATGGGATCGGTGGCATCGTGGGCGCATTGCTGACCGAAATCTTTGTCTCAGAAGATCTTGGCGGAATGGGGCTGGCGGAAGGGGTCACCCTCGGTGCCCAGTTCTGGGCGCAGCTGCTCAGCGTGCTTTTCACGGTGGCTTATAGCGGAATTCTCTCTTTCATTATCCTCAAAATCGTTGGAGGTCTTACTGGCGGATTGCGGGTGGATGAAGACCAAGAACATGAAGGGCTGGACCTGACCCTCCACAACGAAAAGGGGTACCTGCTGGACGTTTAGCTTTCCCCCTTTTTCAGGCCGGCCTCACCCCCCTAAATGCGGAGGGGCCGGACTCCTGCCCTTCCGGGAGTATGTCTGCCAGTGCTTTTTTTGGTTCCTTTTGAACACCCGCCAAAAGGTTCAGCCCAGCCGACGACGCTCCGCTTTTCGGTGAAAGTCTGATAGTCGGTTAACCTTCCTTAGTTCGCCTCCGTCGTTGCGGGCCAATCACGCTTCCAAGCAGCAGCAGCGCCCGCAGGCCGTGGGCCATCGCCTCGAACACCCCGGCCTTGAGCCAGCGCCGCGACTGCTGACACACCGTGTGCCAGGGCGGCAGGTCGTTGGGCATCATGCGCCACTGGGCGCCCGTCCTGATAACCCGGCGCAGACCGTTGAAGACCTCGCGCAGGTCATGCCCGCGCTGCGGGGCGTCTTCGCGCATCAGCGTCAGGCAGGGCGAGACGAACAGCTATTCTTCGTCGGTGACATCACTGGGGTAGGCTGGGCGTGGCATGCGGTTGATCCTGTCATTGAGTGGAGTGGAGGACTTGTCCGACCCGACAGTCCATCACCTCCCCAAAGTGCATAACAGGTAAGTAGAAGTCCTTGATGTTCTTTCTTGCTACTCAATGTAAAATAATGGTAAAATTAATGAGGGTTTTTACCCAAACTTTTTGTAAACTATTTGTACCAAACTATACCCTACCTCAAAGTCAGAAGAAATATCTAAGACAATCTTCCCTCAAATACTATAAACCTAAATTTCTTTACACGTTCTAAAGTTGAGGCTATATGATTCAATCCGACTACAAAAGGCGTCTATGAATAACTTCGGCACAACAGACTCAAGACCTGAATGGGAGGCCCTCAAGTCCATCGCCTTTATCGGCAGCCACCTCCCCAGGCAATGTGGAATAGCCACATTCACCACCCACCTGCTCGAATCAATCGCGTTGAATGCACCGAATAAAGACTGTTGGGCGATCGCGATGAACGACCGGCCCGAAGGTTATCCTTATCCGCCTCCGGTGCGGTTCGAAATCAACCAGAACCAACTGAACGATTATGGCATGGTGGCCGACCTGCTCAACCTTAGCCAGGTGGATGCGGTCTGTCTCCAGCATGAATACGGTATTTTCGGTGGCAAGCGGGGCAGCTTTATCATCGATCTGTTGCGTGATCTCAATATACCGGTCGTGACGACTCTGCACACAATCCTGAAGGATCCGAACCTTCAGGATCGACACATCATTATGCAACTTGCCGAGTTCTCGGACCGGCTGGTGGTGATGAGCGAACGCTCAGTTGAATTCCTGCGCGATATCTACCAGATTCCGGAGGAGAAAATCGTCCTCATACACCACGGCATTCCTGACGTGCCGTTTGTCGAAGCTGATGCCTACAAGGACAAGTTCGGCGTATCCGACAAGAAGATCATCCTGACCTTCGGTCTGCTTTCGCCGGACAAGGGTATTGAGATGGTCATTGATGCCCTGCCGGAGATCGTAAAGGCCCACCCGCAGGTCATTTATATGGTGGTAGGCGCCACCCATCCGCACCTTAAGATGGAACAGGGAGAAGATTACAGAAACAGCCTTTACCTGCGCGCGAAAGAACTCGGTGTTTCGGACTACATCGTTTTTCATGACCGTTTCGTTGCCGACGAAGACCTGTTGGAATTTGTCTGTGCGGCAGATATTTATGTCACTCCGTACACGAACGAGGCGCAGATTATTTCCGGTACGCTCGCGTATACGCTTGGGATGGGTAAAGCGGTGATATCCACGCCCTACTGGCACGCCCAGGAATTGCTCGCCGATGATCGGGGCAGACTGGTTCCATTCCGGGATCCATCCGCTCTGACACGGGAAGTCATCGACCTCCTGGATCATCCTGATGAGTGTCGCGCCATCCAGGAGAGGGCCTACAACTACGGTCGCAAAATGGTCTGGAGTAATGTAGGCAGCCGCTATCTGGACACCTTCGCAGAAGCCAAACGACAGCGATTGCGGAACAACGTACCCGAGCACCGACTGGAGACCCTCGGACACCGCCAGCAACGGCTACCGGAGATCAAGCTGGAACATTTACGCCGAATGACCGATGACACAGGTATGTTGCAACACGCCAAGCACACGGTGCCGGATCGGGCACACGGCTATTGCGTGGACGATAATACCCGCGCGTTGATCGTCGTCGTCACGCTACGGGACCTCCAGCCTCTGGATTCACCACTGAGCAACCTTGCGGCCATCTATCTGAGTTTTCTGCGCTATGCCTTCAATGCTCAGACCGGCCGCTTCCGCAACTTCATGTCCTATGATCGTCGCTGGCTCGAGGAAACAGGCTCGGAGGACTCTCACGGTCGAGCAGTGTGGGGACTGGGTGTTACTGTGGGTTTGGGTCGGGATGCGGGAGAGGTGGTTTTTGCGGTCGACCTGTTCCATCGTGCGCTGGATGCCGTGGAACATTTTACCTCCCCGCGGGCGGTCGCCTTCACCATCATTGGCATTCATGCCTACCTGTCCCGTTACAGCGGGGACAGCCACGTGAGAAAAATGCGTAAGATCCTCTCGGATCGGCTCATGCAGCAGTTCAGGGATTTCGCCACCAAAAACTGGCCCTGGTGTGAAGATATCGTGACCTACGACAACGCCCGGCTGCCACAGGCTTTGCTACTGTCCGGGCAGTGGCTTCCCGACCGCGAGATGCTGGAGATGGGTCTGTGCACCCTTGATTGGTTGAAGCAGGTTCAGACCGATGAGAAGGGCCGCCACTTCGCCCCCATCGGCAACCACGGCTGGTTAACCCGGCACGGCGAAAAGGCACGATTCGATCAACAACCCATTGAAGCCGCCGCGATGGTGGATGCCTGCATTGAGGCCTTCAACTGCACACGGGATGAGCAATGGATCGCTTATGCTAACCAGTGCCTCAACTGGTACCAGGGAGAGAACGACCTGCAGGTTCCGCTCTGCGATTACGCTACCGGGGGCTGCCGGGACGGACTGGAAGCACAGGGTGCGAATGAAAATCAGGGCGCGGAATCCACTCTTTGCTGGCTCATGGCGCTGCTCGCCGTCTACAACCACCGTGGCTGGGATCAGGTTACACCGGGACAAGATCCTGACCCGGCTTGACGCTCTGTAGGAGCGAGCTTGCTCGCGATTATCCCGCTGTCATCGGGACAGAATCACTGGAATTCCTTGTCAGCCTGGCTATCAACTGTGGTACCTGCAGCGTTGCTATGCTGCAGCGCTGGTCGCCCGAGGCGTACGGGATGATCAATTCATCCTGGTGGATGAGCGCGCCGCAACTATAAACCACGTTTGGGACGTACCCCTCCCGCTCATGTGCATTCGGTACCAGGATCGGCTCGTCAATCCGGCCTATGATGCGGGTCGGATCCTCGAGGTCCAGCAACTCGATGCCGAGGCTGTAGGTCCGCAGCGGGCCAACCCCGTGGATCACTACCAGCCAACCCTGTGGCGTCTCGATGGGTGAGCCGCTGTTGCCCATCTGCAGGAATTCGTAAGGGAACTCTGGTTCCTGCAGAATTTGGGCCTGCTGCCAGAAATGCAGATTGTCCGAGAACATGATGGCATTGTTCTCGCCATCCTGGCGTGACAGCATCACGTATTTACCCTGGATCTTTCTCGGGAACAGAGCCATCCCCTTACCCTGCACCTGGGCTCCGTTCAGCGTAATGACCTTGAACGAGATGAAGTCGGAGGTCTGAATGAGTTGTGGCAGGATTGTTTCTCCATTATACGCGGTATAAGTGGCATAGTAGGTCACCGTGCCGTCATCATCGACGAACCGCACGAAACGGGCATCCTCGATCCCCTTGCGTTCGGATTCCGATACCGGAAAGATCACCCGCTCGGAAATCGGATGATCCTTGCGAAAGCAAATCTGGTAGTTTGATTGTGCCAGCCACATAGCCGTGTCAATGGCATCCGTCTTCTCCTGTGGCAAGAACTCGCCATTGTTCTGGAGTTCGGCGATCTTGCCCAGCAGATCGTTGAAGGTGAAGCTGTCCTCCAGCCTGTTGAGGAGCTGGTGCGTTACCACATTACTTGTCCCCATCTCCTGGAGTTTCAGCCGGAAAAGGTGCTGGTCGTAGCTGGGATTGGAATAGATTTCCGGGGCTTCTACGTAGTTGCTCAAGGCATCGAAGTAGATATCGTTGTTGCTATCGATAAACCCACTGCGAAACTCGATGGAGGAGATGTGGCCTTCACCGGTGGAACGGAAGCTCATAACAAATCGGCAGGAGCCTTCGGGATCCGGCTCCTGGTTCGGAACCTGAACGATAGAAGGATTGAACAATGCCGCCGCCTCCACCGAGTATTCCGCGGTAAAATACGCGCCGATCAGATGCCGCCGTTGCTTCGATATCTGAACATCATCCGGCACAAAGTCAACCACCCGTTCAAAATTTCTCTCCAGGCTTTCCCTGAAGTAGCGGTGACGGTGGGAGAACTCCTGCAGGAGGGTTTCCAGCATCGTACCTGCCTGCTCCTCATCCAGACTCAGCACCCGATTGATGACCTTGCGGATACGTTCTTCACTGGACGGCAGATACGGCCGGGTAATGACGCGGTCGATCTTCGCTTCCATCACAATCGGCTTGCGCCGTGCAAGTAACGCTGTGGGGGTACGTCCGGTTTTGGTCTTCATCGCGTCCACGCAGTACCAGCCTGCTGTGCCTGGTGCGGCCTGCATGAGCAGATCACGCCGGAGTATAATTGAAGTTGAATATCCATTTGGCTCCCCTAATGTTATACTGGATGAATGGACATCACGGTTCTCATCCAGTCGGTGGCATTAACTACCCCCGCACATTGCAAGAATTTGACCAGTGGTTTGCGACTGAGCAAGCCTGTCTTGATTGTTTGCAGCGTCTTCGATGGCCAGATGGCTTTGTTTGTCCAAAATGCAAGGGCCGAAAAGCCTGGCAAATGAGTTCGGGTCTTATTCGTTGTGTCGAATGTCACAATGATGTTTCAGTTGTCGCGGGCACAATTTTCCATGGCACGAGGAAACCTCTCAAGCTGTGGTTTCAGGCTGCATGGTATGTAACGAGTCAAAAGTTGGGGGGAAGCACATTGGGGCTCAAGCGTGTTCTTGGCTTGAACAGCCATCAAACCGCTTGGAGTTGGCTTCATAAAATGTGTCGTGCCATGGTTCGGCCTGAGCGATAACCTCTTGGCGGCACTGTCGAGGTGGACGAAACTCTTGTCGGAGGCAAAGACAAAGGTGGAAGACGCGGGCGGGGGGCTGGAAAGAAAACGATAGTTGTGGTGGCCCGCGAAGTTTTTGACCCCAAAGGATTTGGACGTGTGAGAATGCAGCGCATTCCGGATGTCAGCAGTGAGAGTCTGATTCCTTTTGTATGCAATGTGGTTGCCCCGGGTTCTGAGGTTGTCACAGATAGTTGGAGCGGTTACAACGGGTTGGAACAATTGGGCTGCGTGCATAATAAAATCAACATATCCGCGGGCGGTGATCCTGCCCATATTAATTTGCCAGACGTCCACAGGGTTGCCTCATTATTAAAACGATGGCTTCTTGGCACACACCAAGGGGCCGTGCGGGCAGAACATTTGGATTATTATTTGGATGAATACACCTTTCGCTTCAACCGGAGAACGTCAAGAGTACGTTGACTTTTGTTTTATCGGCTGTTGAGTCAAGCTGTATGCGTAGCACCTGTGCCATACAAGGAAATTATCAGCAAAAAATCTGAGGGCAAGGCATGACGCAAGGTGAGCGAAGTGGATACCCCACTAATTGAATTCTCAATAGATTTAGACGATTTACTTGCCAGACACAGCAGTTGTTCCTATCCGGTACCCGGCAGGTTTTGCTACACCGGCGGCATTGGTGCGTCCTGTACGGCACCGCTCCTCCGGCTAATCGTGTTATTGTGGTGTATAGTTTGTCCCCGGTCATAAAACACCCTTGGTGAGTGGACCACGAGTTATTGTCAAAAGTGGTGTTTGAGTTAAAAATCAAGCGGCAATCCGGATT
>CAJXIY010000140.1 GCA_913054495.1 uncultured Gammaproteobacteria bacterium
GGTTTTAATCTACATTGAAATCACTGACTTGTCGTTTATCACATAATCAAGCGAATTTGAGTTGCCTAGTCCCCTTGCGCACAATCAGGCCATGTCTATATCCTTCACTTTAGACAGATTTGAGCGAGGACTGTCTGAGCGAAGCGAGTTCCGCAGCGCTGGCTAAAGTGAAGGATATATGGCCGTGCGCAAGGGGACTAGGCAACTCGAATTTGCGGACAAACCACACATAAATTTTTGTGTCAGACCCAACCAGATGTAGTGGATCTTTATTATTCTAGTCTTTTTGAATTAACTAGATATTTTCGAATGCCCTGACCAGGATTCCCGGGGTTAGTATCTGCGGCAGAATGATCAGCTCTTTGCTGGAATCGCCTGGGTAAAGTACGTACAGAGGTACCGAGGGTCGATTGAAGTACTCGAGCACGGCAGTGATCTCTGGATCTTCGTTGGTCCAGTCGCCCTTCATGTAGGTGATGTCATTGTCGTTCATCGCCTGCATGACGCGATCGGTGCTGAGGGTGGTCTGTTCATTCGCCAGGCAGGTGATACACCAGGCGGCGGTCATGTTGACAAATACCGGTCGACCATCGGCCTGCAACTGGTTGAGGCGCTGACTGCTGAAAACTTCATAATTGCGAGTGGAGTTGCCATCGGCATCGACACTGGCAACATCTGCCATCGGCACGACTTCCAGGAAAGACGTCTGCAGGACGTAGATCGCGAAGACGAATGCGGCGGTGCCAACTGCATAATTGAGCTTGCGCATTACCGGACCGAAGGTATATCTACGCTGGTAGAGCCAGGCGGCGAAGGCCAGCACGATACAGGCGCCGAGCACCACCGACATACCCATGACACCGACCTGCGTGCCCAATACCCAGAGGAAGAACAACGCCGACAAATACAGCGGGAATGCCATAATTTGCTTGAACGTTTCCATCCATGCACCCGGTTTCGGCATGTATCGCGACAACGCCGGCATGAAGGATAACAACAGGATAGGCAGGGCCAGACCCAGACCCAGAGAAATGAACACCAGCATGGCTACCAGCCAGGGTTGTGTCAGGGCAAAGCCCAGGGCAGGTCCCATGAACGGCGCCGTGCAGGGAGTCGCCACCGTGGTGGCGAGCACGCCGGTGAAGAAAGATCCCTTATAGCCTTTTTTCTGCGCCAGGGAATCACCGGCACCCATCAGCGAGGTCCCAATCTCGAACACCCCGGACAGGCTCAGGGCCATCATGAAAAACACGTAGACAATCAGGGCCAGGAACCAGGGCTGCTGAAACTGGAAGGCCCAGCCTACTCTGGCGCCACCCGCTCGCAATGCGATTAATACGGTGGCCAGGGCAACGAAGGCGACGATTACGCCCAGGGTATAGGCGAGCCCATCCATGCGTAGTTTGTGCTGAGATGCGCCGGCGTTCTTGGCAAAACTGAGTGCCTTCATCGACAGTACTGGAAACACGCAGGGCATCAGATTGAGAATCAATCCTCCCATTAGCGCGAACAGCATGTAGAGCAACAGGCTGCCGCCCAGGCCACCGGCGCCGCCATTGGCACCAGAACTATCCACCGCCGCCAGCGGCATAATAGTCGTGGTGGTGGCATCTGCTGCCGGATTAACAAATTCGTAGGCGGCACGATCGCCGCTATCGTTTGCCAGAACCAGCACACCAAATACACCGGTGAGATCGGCAAGCATGCGGCGCGGTTGCTGGTGGGTAATCTGCATCAGGTTTGCGGTGATGCTGACATCACGCAGCGGACCCGGTTTGATGATGCGGCGCTGTGCGGGAAAAAACCAGGCATCGCTGTAGTCCGTAAAAATGGAATCGGGTGATTCAAACCCCAGACTGACCCGTTCACCGGCCACCGCAATGATTGATTTCAGGTTGTGATCGACCAGGGGTAGATTTTCCCTTGCCGAGGCGAATAACTGGCTCGCTGTCGGGTCCAGTTGCGGCGCTGCCGCTACCGGCAGAGTAATAGAAAGGCGCTGCTCGCCGGGTATGCAAATCTGATCACAGACGTTCCAGAAGGCCAGGGTGGAAAACTCGACCGACTCGCCGTCGAAGTCCGCAGGCAGCGTCACCGCGATCGGCAGCAGTACCTCGCCCTCGTAACCAAAATTCACCAGGTCGGTATCATAGAACGGCAACCACTGGGGAGCCGGCCATTGAATCTCACCGATGATGGTCCCTTCCGGCGCCAGCCATTCATTGGCGCTGGTAGGCTCACCGCTGTCACCACCCATTTTCCAGTAGGTATGCCAGTGTTCTGCCGGGTCCAGTCGCAAACCCAACCAGGTGGTTTCGCCGGGCACGATGTTGGTGGTTTCCGAGACTAACTCGACTTCGATGCTGTGATCCCAGGCGACCTGGGTCAGTTGCGGAATGACATCGAAGGCCTGCCAGTTGCCATCCCTGTCGACAAACGACAACAAGCCATTCAGCTCGGTCAAATCCGTGGGGTAACGCCGATGTTGTTCGGTAGACAGTTGCACCCGATCACCGTCGAGCATGACCTTGCGCAGCGGTGCATATTTCATGATCCGTCGCTGGGTTGGAAAGAACCAGACTTCGTCTACGTTCTCAAACAGGGCATCCTCTGCCTGCACCATCACATTGACATTGCCGTCGAAGGCATTGAAGGTTGCCACCAGATCATGTGCGTCTACGGGAACGGGTGTGAAGGCCCGGGTATCGGCGAAGGCCTGCCGCCATTTACTATCGACTCGGGCAGACTCGCCGACGGGCAGTGACAGGGAGAACATCGCGCTACCCGGGATACAGATCTCGTCGCAGACCTGCCAGTCAATCTTGGTAGAAATATCAAAGCGCTCGCCGGCATAGTCGGCGGGCACAGAAACAGGTAGTGGCAACAACACCTCCCGCTCATAGGTAAAGGTGACGAGATCGCTGCCCGGGAAAGGCGTCCATTCGGGGATCGGCCAGACGATGTCGCCTGCCGTCGCACCGGCAGGTAACTGCCACTCGCTAGCCTCGGTAGCTTCGCCACTATCGCCGCCAAATTTCCAGTAGGTATGCCAGTGCTCGATAGGATTTAGCCGAATCGCCAGCCACAGGGTTTCACCGGGAACAACATTCCTGGTCTCGGCGATGAGTTCGACTTCGATCTGATCGGTGCGGTGGACCTGCCCATAGCTGCTCGCAGCTACGGCCATTAAACCTAATAAAATCAGACTATTACGAATTGTTTCGCGCATTCACACCCCAGTTGGTTCGACTCTGGTTTAACTATGGAATTCTACTCCTTCGAGAGCAGCAATTATGTGCCAATAAGTAACAAAAACAAACAGCTCCTTCATGGTTACAGTCGGCAGTCCAGATCTTTCCTTGCATCTTCCTCCGACCCCAAGATCCGCGCACGCAGACGGCGCCTGCGGGAGTGAAGAATCACATGGAAATAGACCCGATTAATTGAAATTTCGTGCGGCCTTGAACGCATGAGCATGGTGTATGCTGCCTCCCAGAGACCAGACAACTGTTCGCAATCCCTGGGGAGGCACAGCCGAACTCAGCTAAAGGCCAGAATATGTTCTACCATCAGTTGTACAGTCTGCTGGCCGCGGAACTCATTGATCTGCAGCCGATAGGCTATTTCAATCTCGCTAACGTCGGCGCCGGGCCATTTCTCGGAGGCAACATTAAAGGCAATCGCATCCAGAGATTGCTGCGGTGCGGTTAAGGGGCTCAGCGTTAACTTCAGGTGGTTTTCGCCTACCCGCCGGTGGTTGATGAGGTTGAACCTGCCATCGAACAGCGGTTCCGGAAACTCCTGACCCCAGGGTCCGGCCCAGGTCAGCGCCGCTGCCGTTTCCAGGCTAAAATACTCCGGCTCCAGCAGGCCATCGCTGAATATCCTGGCCTGCAACAGTTCCGGATCGATCATGCGCGCGGCTTCGGCCTGAAAAGCTTGCTGAAATTCCTCAAAACTGTCTGATTGCAGACTCAATCCCGCCGCCATGGCATGGCCACCGAATTTACTGATCAAGCCAGGATTCCTGCTAGCCACCGCATCCAGCGCATCCCTGATGTGGAAGCCCTTGATGGAACGAGCGGAGCCCTTTAATTCGGTGGCCCCGCCATCCCCATCGTTCACGGCCGCAAACGCGATCACCGGTCGATGATATTTGTCCTTTACCCTGGAGGCGAGTATCCCCACCACACCCTGGTGCCAGTCCGAGTCGAACAGGCACAGGGCCGCAGGCAACGCTTCGGCCTCAATGGAAAGATCGTTCAAATATTTAAAAGCCTGGTCCCGCATACCCGCTTCGATTTGCTTGCGATCGGTGTTCAACTGGTCCAGCTGCAAGGCGAGTTTATAGGCGCCACCTGGGTGATCCGCCAGCAGGCACTCGATGCCGGTAGACATATCATCCAGACGTCCGGCCGCATTCAGTCGTGGCCCGACGCTAAAACCCAGGTCCGATGCGGTGATCTTGCGGGCATCGCGCCTGGCGATCTCGAGCAAAGCTTTGATACCCGCACAGGCCCTGCCGGCTCGAATACGCTTGAGGCCTTCATCAACGAGAATGCGGTTGTTGCGATCCAGGGCGACGACATCGGCAACCGTACCCAGCGCCACCAGGTCCAACAAGCTGGCAAGATTTGGCTGCTTAAGCCCCTGCTCAGAAAACCAGTCGAGTTCCCGCAGTTTTGCCCGCAATGCCAGCATCACATAAAAGATGACGCCGACGCCGGCGATGCACTTGCTGGGGAAATCACAGCCCTGTTGATTTGGATTTACAATCGCATTGGCGGCAGGCGTCGCTGCAGCGGGTAAATGATGATCGGTAATCAGGACGGCAATACCCGCTTGTCTGGCTGCGGCTACCCCCTCGATGCTGGAGATGCCATTGTCCACGGTGATAATGAGGTCTGGTTGCCGGGTCTTCGCCAGTTCGACAATCTCCGGGGTGAGACCATAGCCGTACTCGAAGCGGTTCGGCACAATATAGTCGACCTGGGTGCAACCGAAGCCACGCAGGGCTTGAATCGCCACCACACAACTGGTGGCTCCGTCGGTGTCGAAGTCGGAGACGATCAGTATGCGTTGTTGCTGTTGCAGAGCGGCCAATAGCAAGGCGGTAGCGACTTCCAAGCCACGCAATGAATCCGGCGCCAACAGATTCCCCAGGCCCAGTTCCAACTCATCGGCGTTTTTGAGATTGCGATGAGTGTATATTCGCCGTAGCAGCGGATGTAATGACGCCGGAAGTACCAGATCTGGATTGGCTATGCGTCGCTGGATGAGATTTGACATCAGACCTACGGGGATCAGCTGTGATTTTTGAGGTAGCCCGCCACCGCCTGTAGATCATTGGCGATGACGGTGTAGCGCTCTTCCTTGTCAAATAAGTTTTGCAAATGCCGGGGCAAAGCTGGCAACTCAACTCCCGCTGCCGCGATGGCATCGCCGAACTTGGCGGGGTGAGCCGTCGCCAGCATCACCATAGGCACCGCCGTGTCCTGGTTACAGAGCCGGCCAGCCTTTACCCCCACCGCTGTGTGTGGATCCAGCACGATGCCCTGACTGGCAAAAACTTCCGCGATGACATCACAGGTGGTTTCGTCATCGACGCTGGCGCTATCGAAACAGGCACGTACCTGCTGCCATTGCTGCTCGGAGACGCTAAGAGTCGCCTGGTTTACTGCACCCGGTATGTCACCCAGACTCGCCATAAATTCAGCCAATTCGGCGCCGTCGCGAGCAAACAGGTCGAACAGATAGCGCTCGAAATTACTGGAAATCAGAATATCCATGCTCGGGGAATAGGTCTGGGTCAATTCTGATAAGACATACTCGTTGCGACTGATGAATCGATGCAGAATATCATTCTCATTGGTAGCCACAATCAACTGTGCAATTGGCAGACCCATGCGTCTGGCAAGATAGCCAGCATAGATATCGCCGAAATTACCGGTGGGTACGGAGAAGGAGACCGCCTGATCCGGACCACCCAATTTCAAGGCCGCCGAAAAATAGTAGACGATCTGCATCATGATGCGCGCCCAGTTAATGGAATTGACCGCCACCAGCTGTCGATCCGAGGGCAGAAAACCCTGGTCTGCAAAAGCCGCCTTGACCAGTCGCTGGCAGTCATCAAAATTCCCCTCCACCGCCAGGTTGAACACGTTGTCACCGGCAATCGTAGTCATCTGTTTGCGCTGCACGTCCGACACCCGCTGGTGCGGATGCAAAATATAAATGTCGACACGATCGGAATGCCGACAACCTTCCAGCGCCGCCGAACCGGTATCCCCGGAGGTGGCACCCAGGATGACGACTCGCTGATCATTTTTACGCAGCACATGATCCAGCAATCTGCCCAGTACCTGCAGGGCGAAATCTTTAAATGCCAGGGTCGGACCATGATAGAGTTCCAGCAACCACTCGTTCTGGTTCAAGGCATTGAGAGGTGCTACATCCGGATCATCGAAACCTTCATAACTTTCCTCGATTATTTTCCGTAATGCGCCCGCTTCGATTTCATCACCGATAAAGGGCGTGATGATTTTCAGCGCTAGCTCGGGGTAACGTAGTGATTTCCAGGAACGAATCTCTTCCACGGTGAACTGCGGCAATTCGGCAGGGACGTAGAGGCCTCCGTCTGGAGCCATTCCCGCCAGTAA
>CAJXIY010000141.1 GCA_913054495.1 uncultured Gammaproteobacteria bacterium
TGGCCCACCGGAACGGCAAAATAACCCCCCTGCTCCGAGCTTGCGTACCTCCAGGTACCGCACAATCAATTAAATTGGAGAACCGTGTACGCTACTTTCGCTTAACCTTCAGATTTAACAAAATATTTTGTAGAGAGAGCCTAGGCTTTCTGCCAGCGCTAAATATGCTTAACCGTGTCGATCTCGTATTCGATGTCGCCGGCAGGGGCTTTCAATACGATCTCTTCGCCTTCTTCTTTGCCCATCATGGCCCTGGCAATAGGTGAGATCACAGAAATTTTACCGCTGGATACGTCGGCCTCGTCTTCACCTACGATCTGGTATGTGACCGTGGCATCGGTCTCGAGATTAATCAGGGTCACGGTGGTGCCGAATATTACCCGCCCCGTCGGGTCAATCTTGCTGACATCAATCACCTGGGAATTGGATAGCTTGCTTTCAATCTCCTTCACCCTGCCCTCGCAAAAACTCTGCTGCTCACGAGCCGCATGATATTCAGCATTCTCTTTTAAGTCGCCATGCGCCCTCGCCTCCGCGATCGCCGCCGTGATTTTCGGACGGCTGACGGATTTCAATTCGGTAAGTTCCCGGCGTAGAGATGCCTCACCGGCAACCGTCATGGGAAATTTTTGCATAGCTCTTTAACCTCGAACAGATACTCGATGCTGATTCTAAAAATCCAGGGATCGAATTTAGTGTAACGCCGCGTGTAGCTGCTGAATTGTGTAGACAGACATTTTATCGCCGAATTCCAGCGCTTCGCAAACTGCAAGCGCCCCGGCGATAGTCGTGGTACAAAACACATTGTGCCGCAGGGCCGTGCGTCTAATCATAGAAGAATCGGCGATCGCCTGTCTCCCTTCGGTGGTGTTGACGATGACCTGAATCTCGTCATTTTTTAGCATATCGACTATGTGGGGTCTACCCTGGGCGACTTTATTCACGCGGGCAACCGGCAGACTGGCGTCTTCCAACACCTTTGCCGTGCCGTGGGTCGCTACCAGGGCATAGCCAAGTGCCCGTAGCTTGCGGGCAACTTTCACGACGTAAGGCTTGTCGGGATCTCTTACACTGATGAAGGCGTTGCCGGATTTTTCGATGACTTCACCCGCGGCCATCTGCGCCTTGGCATAGGCTTCGGCAAAGGTTTTGCCTACACCCATAACCTCACCGGTGGATTTCATCTCCGGTCCCAGGATCGGGTCCACACCCGGGAATTTGTTAAATGGGAATACCGCCTCCTTGACTGCATAAGTCTCTGGCACGATCTCCTCAGTAAATTTCTGATCTTGCAGACTTACACCCGTCATACACCGCGCCGCCACCTTCGCCAGCGACAGCCCAATACACTTGGAGACAAATGGCACGGTTCGTGAGGCCCGGGGATTTACCTCGATGATGTAGATTTCCCCATCCTGATACGCGAGCTGGGTATTCATTAGTCCAATCACACCCAACTCCAACGCCAGCTTGGAAACCTGGGCCCGAATTTCATCTTGCACAGCCTTTGGGAGATTGTAGGGAGGCAGGGAACAGGCCGAGTCTCCCGAATGGATGCCGGCCTGCTCGATGTGTTGCATGATCGCGCCGACCACCACCTGCTTGCCATCGCTTACCAGGTCGACGTCGATCTCAATCGCGGAATTAAGGAAATAATCCAACAATACCGGGCTGTCCCTGGAGACCTTCACTGCATCGCGCATGTAGCGCCTTAACTCTACCTCGTTGTAAACGATCTCCATCGCTCTGCCACCAAGCACATAGGAAGGCCTGACCACCAGGGGGTAGGTAATTTCTTCTGCAGCACTGATGCTCTCCTCCACGCCCCGCACGGTACGGTTAGCAGGCTGCCTGAGGCCGAGTTTTTGAATGAGCTTTTGAAAGCGCTCACGATCTTCCGCGCGATCTATCGCATCCGGCGAAGTTCCAATGACTGGTACTCCCGCCTGTTCGAGACGCTTGACCAGGTTCAGTGGTGTCTGGCCTCCGAACTGCACGATCACGCCCTTGGGCTTTTCGAGCTCGGCGATCTCTATCACGTCTTCGAAGGTGAGGGGCTCGAAGTACAATCGATCGGAGATATTGAAATCCGTGGATACAGTTTCCGGATTGCAGTTAACCATAATGGTTTCATAGCCATCTTCGCGCATGGCCAGAGCGGCATGAACGCAGCAGTAATCGAATTCAATGCCCTGGCCTATGCGATTGGGTCCTCCCCCCAACACCATGATCTTGTCCCGAGTCGAAGGTGCAGCCTCGCATTCTTCTTCATAGGTGGAATACATATAGGCTGTGGCGGAAGCAAATTCGGCGGCGCAGGTATCGACGCGTTTGTAGACCGGCCGCACACCGAGGGCGTGTCGCGCCCTTTGCACTTCGATTTCCTTGACACTGAGCAGCTGTGACAGGCGTTCGTCGGAAAAGCCCTTACGCTTGAGAGCGAACACCGCCGCCTTGTCCAGATCTGACAAGGATTTCCCTGCGAGACTCTCTTCCGTGCGTATCAAGTCCTCTATCTGCACCAGGAACCAGGGATCGATGCCAGACAATTGAGAAACGGTTGCAACCGACCAGCCCTGCCTGAAGGCATCGCCCAGGTACCAGATCCGCTGCGCACCGGGTTCGGTGAGTTCCCTGGTGAGAATCTCCTTGGCATCGCTGCACTGCGCATCCAGAATTGGATCGAAGCCACAGACGCCAACCTCGAGTCCGCGCAAAGCCTTGTGCAAGGACTCCTGAAATGTCCGGCCAATCGCCATGACTTCGCCCACCGACTTCATCTGTGTGGTAATGCGGTCATTGGCGTCGGGAAATTTTTCGAAGGTGAAACGGGGGATTTTTGTCACTACGTAATCGATGGTTGGTTCGAAGGAGGCTGGTGTGGCTCCGCCGGTAATCTCATTGCGCAATTCATCCAGTGTAAATCCAATAGCCAGTTTGGCCGCGACCCGGGCGATGGGGAAACCGGTCGCCTTGGATGCCAGTGCCGAGGAACGGGATACTCGCGGGTTCATCTCGATAATCACGAGCCTGCCATCGACGGGGTTGATCGCAAATTGCACGTTGGAGCCGCCGGTCTCGACACCGATCTCCCTGAGCACGGCAATAGCCGCATTTCTCAGAATTTGGTATTCCTTGTCCGTTAGCGTCTGTGCCGGCGCCACGGTAATGGAGTCTCCGGTGTGCACGCCCATGGCATCGAAATTCTCGATGGAGCAGACTATAATGCAATTGTCATTCTTGTCTCGAACCACTTCCAGTTCGAACTCTTTCCAGCCAATCAGGGACTCATCGATCAACAGTTCGTGGGTTGGTGAGAGCTCGAGCCCACGGGTGCAGATTTCGTCAAATTCTTCCCGGTTGTAGGCGATGCCGCCACCGCTACCGCCCATGGTAAAAGACGGCCTGATGATGCAGGGAAATCCTACCTTTTCAAGCGCTTCATATGCCTGCTCCATGTCGTGCGCCATGCCGTGCACCGGTGTTGCCATGCCAATGGAGATCATAGCCTGGTCAAACAGCTCGCGATCTTCCGCCTTGTCGATGGCTTCAACACTGGCGCCGATCAGTTCCACGCCATATTTTTTCAAGACGCCATGGCGGTTTAGATCCAGCGCACAATTGAGGGCCGTCTGCCCTCCCATCGTAGGCAGAATAGCGTCGGGTTTTTCCTTGGCGATTATCTTTTCGACAATGGACCAGGTCACCGGCTCTATGTAGGTCGCATCTGCCATCGACGGGTCGGTCATGATGGTAGCGGGATTGGAATTCACCAGGATGACCCGAATACCTTCTTCTCTTAGTGCCTGGCAGGCCTGGGTGCCGGAATAATCAAATTCACAAGCCTGTCCGATGATAATCGGGCCCGCACCGAGGATGAGGATGCTACTAATGTCTGTTCTTCTTGGCATAAAGCTCTATTTCTTGTTTGCGGATTTAGTTTCGCTCACTTGCTCGCGGCGGACCTGACATTGCCTTTCGCCGCCATCAACTCGATGAAATGATCGAACAGAGGTGTTATATCGTGTGGCCCCGGGCTCGCTTCCGGGTGGCCTTGAAAACCAAAGGCTGGCCGGTCTACTCGTTCGATTCCCTGCAGGGAGCCGTCGAATAAGGATTTGTGTGTCACCCGCAAATTGTCGGGCAGGCTGTCCGCGTCCACTGCAAAACCGTGATTCTGACTGGTGATAAGAACCCTGCCATCTTCAAGATTCTGTACCGGGTGGTTAGCGCCATGGTGTCCCAGGCGCATCTTGATGGTGGTCGCACCACAAGCTAGCGCCAGTAGCTGGTATCCGAGGCAGATACCAAAAACAGGGATTGAAGCATCTACCAGGCTGGCGATTGCCTCGATTGCATAGGTGCAAGGCTCCGGGTCTCCCGGGCCATTCGAAAGAAAAATACCATCGGGATTCAGGGCCAGTGCCGCCTCGGCACCGGTCTGGGCTGGAACCACGGTAAGATCGCAACCTCGATCTGCCAACATCCGCAGGATATTGCGTTTTACCCCGAAATCGTAGGCTACTACTTTAAATTGCGAGGGCCTGGCTGGGCCATAGCCGGACTCGAGATCCCAGACACCGTCTCGCCAGTGATAACTTTCGGCAACCGATACTTCTTTAGCCAGATCCATGCCCTTGAGTCCGGGAAAAGACCGGGCCTGTGCAATCGCGGCCGCCTCGCCTCCGTCCGCCAGCAAACGGCCGGAAAGTACACAGCCATTGAGGGGACCCTTGTCACGCAGGACCCGGGTAAGCCGGCGGGTATCGATGTCGGCGATAGCGATAAGCTGCCTTTGCTTTAGAAACTCATCCAGGGTTTGTTGCCGGCGCCAGCTGCTGGCAAGCAAGGGCAGGTCTCGAATCACCAGGCCCGAAGCCCATATCTGATCCGATTCGTTATCGTCGTCATTGGTTCCGGTGTTGCCGATATGGGGATAGGTAAGGGTAATTATCTGTTTAGCGTATGAGGGGTCGGTGAGAATTTCCTGGTAACCGGTCATGGAGGTATTGAAGACCACCTCACCACTTGAGCACCCTTCGGCTCCAATCGCGGAACCATGAAAAGTACTGCCGTCTTCTAACGCCAGCACAGCTGATCCGGTCACAACTACTCCTGACTAAAAACTTAGTCACTTGATTCAGTGGAAAAAATGCGCAAAAAAAAGCGGAATGAAGAATTTCTTCAATCCGTTTTATTGTCAATTCATAAAGGCTTCAGCATCGAACATACTGAGGGAGTATATTAAGAAAAACTGGTCGATTTGTCTATCAAGTTATTACACATTTTTGCAATTAACGGGATTATAAATTCAGTACGTCCTGCATCGAGTACAGACCCGGGTCTTTATCGGCAATCCAGTTCGCAGCACGCACTGCACCAACGGCAAAAGTCATGCGACTGCTGGCCTTGTGCGTAATCTCGACTCGCTCACCGAGGCCGGCAAATATGACGGTGTGATCACCGACGATATCCCCGGCTCTGACGGTGGAAAACCCAATCGTCTTCCGGTCCCGTTTTCCACCCACGCCTTCTCTGCCGTAGAGTGCGACTTGCTGGAGATCCCGGCCCAGGACCTGGGCCACTATTTCGCCCATCTTCAGCGCGGTGCCGGAGGGGGCGTCTTTCTTATGCCGATGATGGGCTTCGCTTATCTCGATATCCACATCATCCCCCAACACCCTGGCTGCCTGTTCCAGTAAATTGAAACATAGATTTACCCCGATACTCATATTGGGCGCAAATACGATAGGGATGATTTCAGCGGTATTCGCGATCAGCTGCTGTTGTGATTCAGAAAATCCGGTAGTGCCAATTACCATGGCTTTGCGGTTCTGCTGACACAGGATCAGGTGCTGGAGAGTCGCGTCTGGTGCAGTAAAGTCGATCAGCACATCGAATTCATCGCGCACTGAATCCAGTTCTGCGACGCTCTCAACCCCCAGCGCCGAACCCACAGCCAGCAGGCCGACGTCGACACCCAGGGTCGGATCATCGGCAAGCACCGTCGCCACGGACACTGCGATATCGGTTTCACTGTGAGTGATGGCTTCAACCAGCGCCCTGCCCATACGGCCGGCCGCTCCAGCGATGGCAACTCTTACCATGATTCGATTTATCCTGTGCTCGATCCGACTTATTTGAATTGGGGGCAAGTATACAGGTGGACCAATTGAAGCTAAACCATCCAGCGCCGGACAATTTGACAAAAGCTAGGGAATGGCCGCTTTCGCGAGATTGAGCCAAGTAAAAACTTGATGCAGGCTACCAATTTAGGCACACTCTCAGCCCGAAGGGGAACCAGGCATACACTCCAATGTGGGCCTTGGGTCAATGTCTGCCGGTGCCCCTGTGTTTTTTAACCAAGAATGAAAAAAAATGGACGAAATCCCGGTCTTACAAGGGAATACCAAGAAACAACGGTATGAATCACTGGTTGCTGCGCTATATCAGGACGTTTATCGGTATGCATTCTGGCTCCGCAAAAACCAGCCCATGGCCGAAGATCTGGTACAGGAAACTTTTTTGCGTGCCTG
>CAJXIY010000142.1 GCA_913054495.1 uncultured Gammaproteobacteria bacterium
TGTCTCTTAGGCAATTAGGGGATTATGTCCAACTAGGGCTGACGGGATACAGTTCTTATGCGCATAGGACAGGGCTTTAAGCACCTGGATGATGATGTCAACTTTCTCCCTATGGGGGACATCCCGCATCTTCGTGGTGGTGCTGAGATCGGTGCCTTCGACATACTCCATGACAAAATAGGGCATATCTGCGGCGCTAATGCCACGATCGATGATATGGATGATATTGGCGTGGTTGAGTCGGGCGATGATGAAGGATTCGCGTTCAAATCGATGCCTGGCCTCCTGGTCCGATTTGAGGTCGTTGATCAACAGTTTGATGGCAACTGGGCGCTGCAGGGAATCCTGTATGCCTCGATAGACATGTGCCATGCCACCTTCGCCAATCTTTAACAGATTTGAATAGCCATCCAGGTGCATTTCTACGACTTGTCCTCACCAAAGCCGGCATCCCAAGCGCGGCCACAGGGGCCCATTTTCGGAATTGAAGACAGTACTGCCGGCACTGTATCTGTCTGACTCTAGCGTAATGAGGGTAGGCCCAAGAAAATGTGATATTCTTCGCAAATTCACCGCATTAGGGCAGTAAGATGAAAGTTCTCAACTCCACCGCCACCGCGTTGCTCGTGGTATTGCTGTTTTATCTGCTGATAGTGGGCAAGGCATTGCTATTGCCGCTGATAATCGCCATAGCCCTGTGGTACCTGATCAATACCCTCGCCAGCGTTTTCGCCGGTGTCGCTATAGCCGGGTTTCATTTTCCGAAACCACTTTGCCTGTTGGCATCGATTCTTACATTTCTACTGCTGATCTTGGCGCTGGTTAATTTTCTCGGCTCCACCTTCGACGATGTGCTGGAAGTGATGCCCGAATATCAGCAAAACCTGACCCTGCGGCTGGAGAATCTGCCCTTCGATGTCGGCGCTTACCAGGAACAGGGCCTGATGCCGCTGATCACCGAGTGGATAAATCTGCCGAGTTATGCAGCATCGATGGCGGCTTCATTCGCCGGTATTCTTGCCAGCGGCGGATTGATTTTGATTTATATTGGATTCCTCTTCCTGGAACAGGGGAATTTCAATAAGAAGATAACGGCACTGGTGGGAAATCCAGAGAAAGAACAGAATGTTAGAAAAATTCTCAATCGAATTCGCGACGATATTCGCAAATATATCAGTATCAAGATGTTTACCAGTTCTCTCACCGGTGTGCTGAGCTATGCATTTCTGCGCGCCGTGGACGTAGATTTTGCGGGCGTGTGGGGCCTGTTAATCTTCCTGCTGAATTTCATCCCTACGGTGGGTTCTATCGTCGCCACCATTTTTCCGGCGATGATTGCTCTTGCCCAGTCCGATGGCTACACACTTTTTCTGCTGGTGCTGATAGGAATAGGTGCGCTGCAAATCTCAATCGGCAACATTCTTGAACCGAGGTTAATGGGTAGCTCGTTCAACCTCAGCCCTATCATCATTCTGTTGAACCTGGCTCTGTGGGGATATATCTGGCAGATTCCGGGGATGTTTCTGTGCGTACCGTTCCTCATTATTATCACCATCGTCCTCAGTCATTTCCCGCAGACCCGTTCGATCGCCATCATTCTCTCCAGCGATGGCAAATTACAGATACCGGTGGACCCTGCATTGGCGTCATTCTCCTTCGGTAGCACTGCGACGACCTTGCTGGAGACAGATAAGGACTCCGCCGGAGAATAGGCCGAGATTCTGCCGCATCGCGCCCAGCGCCCGCGGCGTCGATGGGGAAAAACCCTGCAAGATCCGTGTATTAAGCGCTATAATCCTCTGCTTTTTTGCAATTGCCCGGCTCCGACTGTAGGTTTGGACCACTGACACGGAATCGCTAATGACTAGCGCCGAAATTCGACAGAAGTTTTTGGACTATTTTGCCAGCCGGGGACATGAGATCGTCCCCAGCAGTTCGCTGGTGCCCGGAAATGATCCAACCCTGCTATTCACTAATGCGGGCATGGTGCAGTTCAAGGATGCCTTCCTCGGCGATGAAGTGAGATCTTCACCCCGTGCTGTCAGTTCCCAGCGCTGTGTGCGTGCCGGCGGCAAACATAACGATCTGGAAAACGTGGGGTATACCACCCGGCATCACACCTTCTTCGAAATGCTCGGTAATTTTTCCTTCGGTGATTATTTCAAGCGCGAGGCCATCAATTATGCCTGGGAGTTTTTGACGGTTGAACTCGGCCTGCCGGCGGAAAAACTCTGGGTAACCGTGTTTGAGGACGACGACGAAGCAGCCAATATCTGGTTAGATGAAATACGGATAGATCCTGAGCGATTTTCCCGACTGGGGGAGAAGGATAATTTTTGGGCAATGGGGGACACCGGACCCTGTGGGCCCTGTTCGGAAATATTCTATGACCACGGCGAATATGTGGCCGGTGGACCACCGGGCAGTGTGGATGAGGATGGCGATCGCTATATAGAAATCTGGAACCTGGTGTTCATGCAGTACGAACGTAAAGCCGATGGATCCATGACACCGCTGCCGAAGCCGTCGGTAGATACCGGTGCCGGGCTGGAACGCATCGCTGCGGTGATGCAAAACGTGCATAGCAATTATGAGATTGATCTGTTCCAGAGCCTGATCAAGGATATTGCTGGCATAACCGGCGTCAGCGATTTGGAGAATACCTCGCTGCGGGTAATCGCCGATCATATTCGCTCCTGCTCTTTTCTCATTGTTGACGGCGTGCTGCCTTCGAAAGAGGGGAGGGGTTATGTGTTGCGGCGCATCATCCGCCGTGCCGTACGCCACGGCTATCGACTGGGCGTTAAAGAACCATTCTTCTACAAGATCGTCGCAGCCTTGGTGAAAGTGATGGGCGGCGCCTATCCGGAATTGAAGCAAAGCCAAAAACGAGTTGAGAAGTCCTTGCTCGAAGAGGAGCGGCAATTTGCCCGCACCCTGGAAAATGGCATGGTGATCCTGGATAAGGCCATCGCCTCAATGCAGGGCAAGACCAAGACTATCGACGGAGAAACGGTATTTCGACTCTACGATACCTACGGTTTTCCCGTGGATTTAACCGCGGACATCGCTAGGGAACATGATCTACTGCTGGATATGGATGGCTTCGATGCAGCCATGTCCGTACAGAAGCAACAGGCTCGCGCGGCCAGCAATTTTACTGCGGTGGATAAACTGGAAATAGCCATCGGCAGCACTACCGACTTTATCGGCTACGAGCACTTGTTCGGACCCGCTACTGTGACGGCCCTGTTTAACACCGAAGGCACGGCCATAGATGAGCTAGCTGCAGGTGATGAAGCCCTGGTGCTGCTTGACTCGACGCCGTTCTATGGTGAGTCGGGTGGTCAGGTCGGCGATCGCGGTGTGCTGAAAAACAAATCTGCCAGTTTCGAGGTGGACGATACCCAGAAGCAAAATGACGTGATGGTACACCGGGGCATTCTCCGCCAGGGTTCCATCAAAGTCGGCGATAAAGTGGACGCGAAAGTAGCCGGTGCCGATCGCGCCGCGATCACGCTGAATCATTCGGCCACTCATTTAATGAATGCTGCGCTGCGAAATGTCCTCGGAGAGCACGTCATCCAGAAGGGGTCACTGGTGGACGCGGATCGGCTGCGTTTCGATTTCTCCCATAACTCGCCCCTGAGTGAGGAAGAGCTGCGGCAGGTCGAAGCGCAGGTCAATGCCGAGATCTTGAAAAATTCGGCGGTGAATAAGGAAGTCATGCCCATCGCCGAGGCTCGGGAAAAAGGCGCGTTGGCTCTATTTGGCGAGAAATACGGTGACGACGTGCGGGTGATTACCATGGCCTATGGAGAAGGAGGTGCCTACTCCGTCGAATTCTGCGGTGGCACCCATGTGCGCCGTACCGGTGATATCGGTCTGTTTAAACTGACCGCTGAGTCGGGAATTTCGGCGGGAGTACGACGCATCGAGGCGGTAACTGGCTTCGGTGCGCTGGCAGTGGTGGCGCAGGAAGAGCAGACCCTGAAACAGATTGCCGAGATCGTGAAATCCAGCCAGGCAGGACTGGTGGACAAGGTGCGGCAACTTACTGTGAGCAACAGGTCTCTGGAAAAGCAATTGCAGCAATTGAAAGCCAAACTGGCATCCAGTGCCGGCAGTGATCTCGCGAACCAAGCCGAGGATCTCGATGGTGTCAAACTGTTAGCGGCGGCGGTGGAGGGATTTAATCCGAAATCTCTGCGGGATACGGTCGACCAGTTGAAGAACAAGCTCGGCAGATCTGTGGTGGTGCTGATTACCCACAGTGAAGGCAAGGTCAGCATGGTAGCCGGTGTCAGCAAAGATCTTACCGACAAGATGCGGGCGGGTGACCTGATCAATATGATTGCCGCACAGGTGGGTGGCAAGGGGGGTGGCAGACCCGACATGGCGATGGCCGGTGGCGTCGACGCCAGCGGTATACCATCGGCAATAGCGAGCGTGAAACCCTGGGTGCAGGAAAGGCTGTGAGGTCGGTAGGTTTCAGCGAAGATGCGAGAATGAGCTAAGTAATGGCATTGATCGTTCAAAAATATGGAGGTACATCGGTTGGCACCGTCGAGCGCATCAATGCGGTAGCCGACAAGGTGGCCGGATTCCGCGATAATGGCGATGATCTTGTCGTGGTGGTCTCTGCCATGAGCGGAGAAACCAACCGCCTCACCGCGCTGGCCGAGGAGATCATGGAGTTTCCGACGCCCCGGGAGATGGATGTGCTGTTATCCACCGGCGAGCAGGTAACTATCGCATTGCTGACCATGGCGCTGGAGCAACGCGGCTGTCGCGCCCGCTCCTTCACCGGTGCTCAGGTTCGGGTCCTCACCGATGATACCCACACCAGGGCGCGGATCAGAGAGATTGACAGCACCAGGATTCATGAACAGCTGCAGCAAGGCGACGTTGTCGTGGTGGCGGGTTTCCAGGGCGTGAGTGAAGAGGGTCATATCACTACGCTGGGCAGGGGTGGCTCCGATACCACCGCCGTCGCCCTGGCGGCGGCATTAGAAGCCGACGAGTGCCAGATTTATACCGATGTCAAGGGAGTCTACACAACCGATCCCCGGGTGGTGGCAGACGCGCGCCTGCTCAGCAGCATCACCTTCGAGGAGATGCTGGAGCTTGCCAGTCTGGGCGCCAAGGTACTACAGATCAGAGCCGTCGAATTTGCGGGTAAGTACAAGGTCCCGTTGCGGGTTCTGTCCAGTTTCGAAGAGGGTCCCGGTACCCTGATCAGTTTAGAGGAAGATACAGATATGGAAACTCCAGCTATTGCCGGTATCGCTTTCGAGCGAGACGAAGCCAAGCTAACCGTAGCCGGCGTGCCGGATGTACCCGGTATTGCCTACAAAGTCATTGGGCCCGTCAGTGAAGCGGGTATCGAAGTCGATGTGATCGTGCAAAACGCCGCGGTCGACGGTACCAACGACATTACCTTTACCGTCAAGCGCAGTGAAGGCGAGCGGGCCAAGACGATCATCGACGCGGTGGCTAGCAAATTGAAAGCGGTGAGCGTGGTGCTGGACAAGAAAGTCGGCAAGGTCTCCCTGGTTGGCGTGGGCATGCGCTCCCACGCCGGGATTGCGGCAAAAATGTTCAAGGTGCTGGCGGATGAAAGCATCAACATTCAACTCATCACCACTTCTGAGATTAAAATTTCCGTCGTTATCGAGGAGAAGTATCTGGAACTGGCGGTGCGGGCGCTGCACAGCGAATTTGACCTCGGTGATTCGAATTACGAAAAAGAACGCTCGTAGGGGTGTATATTTTCGCCAATAAGCAGTCTGAATTAGTTGGAATCTGCCTAACTTAGGCAGATACTATGAAAATTGTTACCGGCGTTAATCCCGCGAAATTCGCAGGTAAGACGCAGAATCGCAGAGACAGAGGGAGCCGGAACGCTGCGTGTGCTGGCGTGTAGGAAGTAGCTGGCAATCACAGCACCAGGATAGTCGCTAGACGATCTGAGACTGTGGCACCTGACCTGCAGGATGTAGGGCAAGTCGCGAAGTGCAAAGGAATGATCAAAGGAGGTAGGCAATGCTGATACTGACACGCAGGATTGGCGAAACGTTGATGGTCGGAGACGATGTAACGGTTACCGTATTAGGCATTAAGGGTAATCAAGTGCGCATCGGAGTCAATGCTCCCAAAGAAATAGCAGTACACCGCGAAGAAATCTACGAACGCATTCAGAAAGAAAAAGCTGCCGAAGCATCTGGTGGCGAAGAACCAAAACCGGAAGCGTCCGAATAATCCTGTCTTGCGCTTGAGGGTTCGACCAGGAGCGAAGCTGAGAGGAATTTGTCTAAGACATATTTCGAATCAGTCCCGATCAGAACTATCCGTCAACTCTGAAATAAAGTCCTACAGGTACTAGTAGAATCTTCTGGTTTTATGGATCCCCGTGTTATTATGCCCGCGATTTTTGGAGAGGTGGCCGAGTGGCTGAAGGCGCGCCCCTGCTAAGGGCGTATAGGGTGAAACCTATCGAGGGTTCGAATCCCTCCCTCTCCGCCA
>CAJXIY010000143.1 GCA_913054495.1 uncultured Gammaproteobacteria bacterium
GTGTATGCCGGAGAACTCTAAAATGGGATGCCCCTATTCTAGGGGATGTTTACAGTTTGACCAACCCAAAAATCCTATACAATGGTGCGCCGAACTTAATGGCAGGCGATAATTGCCATTCCAGCATTCAAGTCAGTTACACCACCCGTTGGAGTATTATACTAAATATTCCAAAATATCTTCTTGAATTGCGACGAAGACAAATTCGAGCGGAGCAATTTACCAAAGAGCGTACTTATATACGCGAGATCAAAATTTCGGAAGCTGAATTCGTGTAGACGCAAACAAGGTTGCAGCAGCTTTTCGAGTTTTAGGCCATCTTGGATACTAGCTCCTCGAAGCATTCATACAATTGACTATACACAGAGCAGGGACGCTCCATAGTTACAACTTGCACATTAATACGCATGTGGTTTATGCCTGGACGCCCGAGCCATGGCGATTTCTTCGTAGTATGGTTCGTAATCGAGTTATCGGTTGGGTGAAAGCTGTCCAGATTTGGCTACTTGCATTCTGGGTTAGTGTGGAGAGCGCGAGGTTGATTATCGGAGGAGTTTCTCCCCCTCAGTCATGAACCCGGATTGATTCTATAGCTCTAGACCACAAACGGCGGCAACGGACAATCAATCGTCGCCGCCATAGCTCGTAACAACTCCGCTTCAATAGCCGCAACTTCCTTATCCGCAGTAATACACGCAACAAAGGCCTTCAGCAGTGCTGGCTTCTGTACGGGTTTGAGCTGAACCAGGCAATCCAATGCCTCATTCAAGGCTTCAAAACTAATCGCATCTGTGGCTTGCAGTGGCGTGGCAAGGCCGAGTTTATCGGCTCCTTTGGCATAGGCCGCTTCCGTGCTGATGCCCTCTTGTTTATTCGAATGGGCGAGAATAGAGAGTAATAGCGCGCTCTCTTGCTCGCATCGCTTGAGATCCTTCTTGCCTGATTTGGGTGTTTTCCCCTTTATGAATACTGCATCTAAATGATGAAAAACTATCTTTTGTAACGCCCACTCAAGCAGGTTGATCTTGTTATCCAGGGCGATGAGTGCGTCGAAGTTGGACTTGAAGAGCTGGTACTGGTTCCCCGACAACTGCCTCAAGCTGGATATGGCAATTTCCGTGAGTGGCAGGCGCTGTTCGGCTTCGACTTCGTCGGCGACGCTTAAGAGTTTCTGTAACTCTCCATAGACCCCGATGTCCGCGCTTGCTTCCACAAAACTCAATTGCTGGCGCCGGTCTGCAGCATTCTTGTCCAGGATCAGATAATAAATTACCGCGCGTGCACCGGAAGGCTCACGCGCCGCGTCGATCAGGGGCTGGGGGATTTTATGCAGCAGCGTGTTGGCATAGTCCAGGTGTTGGACTTGGGGATTACCCACCTGATTGATGATGGCATCGGTGATCAGGACACCGGCAACTCCGCCCAGCATCGCCCTGGCTTTTTCCTGTTGGGTGACCGCTGCGGGCTTCGCCTCCTCCGCATTTGCAGGGGTCGCAACTGTGCCCACATCGTAGTCGCCATCCCAGTTTGGCAATATCGCCCGGATTCTATCGTCCAATGGTGGGTGGGTTGCATACAGCTTGCTCATGGCGGACACCCTGCCCTCCTCAAACAAGGCGTGGCTGATCTCCGCGCTGTTGGGATTATTCAGATAGGAACGTTCGCTGTGGTTGGCAATCTGCATCAGTGCCCCGCCGATGCCATCGGGATTGCGGGTGAACTGTACCGCCGATGCGTCGGCAAGAAATTCTCGCTGGCGGCTCACCGCGGCCTTGATCAGGTTGCCGAAAAAGGTGCCTACGAATCCTATGACAACCAGGCCGATGGCGAGAAAGACAATGCCCCCGGAGTTTTTGGAGCGGCGGCTGAACATACTTCCCCGCAACAGGCTATAACCGATGAGACCCAGCACCATGATGCCGTGGAGCACGCCGATCAGGCGGATATTGATGCGCATGTCGCCGTGCAGGATGTGACTGAATTCATGGGCGATAACACCCTGCAGCTGTTCCCGGCTGAGGGTTTCAATAGTGCCGCGGGTTACCGCGACGATGGCATCGCTGGGCGAGTAGCCGGCGGCGAAGGCATTGATGCCATTCTCTTCCATCAGGTAGACAGGCGGCACCGGGATGCCGGAGGCGATAGCCATCTCTTCGACTACGTTGAGCACCCGTCTCTCATGCAGATCCTGAGAACCGGACAGCAACAGCCTGCCGTTCATCATCTCCGCGATACGTGCGCCGCCTCCTCGCAGGCTCGCAATCTTGTAGAGACTGCCCAGGAACACGACGCCGGTTACGAAGGCGCCGATCAACAGGAAGGTGCCCCAATCGAAGCGCATGGTATTGACCGCCGCCATGCTGGTCATTTCGGAACCGGCAAAACCAAGAAGAAACATCACCAACAGGTTGGTGACGATGATCAGTGAGAACACCGCCAACACGAACAGGAAGATCAATCTTCCGGTATTACGTTTCGCGGTATCTTGAGATTCAAAAAAATTCATAACAGCCAATCCGGGAATTGCTGAACTTCATAAGAGTCCAAAGCGTCAAAATTCGACTTTTGGCGCCGCCTGAATTGCCTCGCTGTCCTCAAATTCGAGTAGGGTCGCATCGCCGCTGTGTCCGAAAATTCCTGCGAGTGTAACCGGGGGAAAGGATTGTTTGTAGGTGTTGTAGGACATCACCTGGTCGTTGAACGCCTGCCGGGAAAACGCGACCTTATTTTCCGTGGTGGTCAGCTCCTCGCTTAACTGCATCATATTCTGATTGGCCTTCAGATCCGGATAGGCCTCCATCACCACATTGAAGCGGTTCATTGCACCTGTTAGTGCCCCTTCCTGGCCCATCAACTCCTTAAGAGCCGCCGCATTCCCTGGGTCTTTAGCCGCTGCCGCCAGGCCGTTGGCAGCAGCATTACGCGCGTTGATCACGGCTTCCAGCGTCTCTCTTTCATGCTTGATATAGCCTTTTGCGGTCTCCACCAGGTTTGGAATTAGGTCGTAGCGACGCTTCAATTGCACCTCAATTTGAGCAAAAGCGTTCTGATATCTGTTCTTCAAGCTGACCAGGCGATTGAAGATACCTACCCCGTAAAAAAACAGGGCGGCGATGATTACCAAAACCACTATAGTTGAAACTTCCATAATCCTGACTCCTTGTGCGAATAGCGTGATCGGCGGCCAGCTGGCACGAGAATGTGCCCAATCCAGCCCTGACAATCTTATGGCACCATTATTCCACTATTGGCGGGAGATGTCCCTCATCTCAACAGGCTCTGAATTGCGTTTTTCAGATACGGTGTTATCTGTTAAGCTGCTATTCGCTAGGCCCCAAGTCGTTAAGCCACAGTCTGATTGGTCTGGGGCTGTTATGCCCCGAGTCGTTGTGCCTCAGGGCGCGCTAGGCACCGGGGCATTACACCGCGCCAACTCATCTCCTAAAAAAGAATAAAAATTATGAGCACCGGACTTCTTGCCTTACTCTCTCTGCTGCCGATCATTTCCGTCGCCGTTTTCCTGGTCATGTTGCGCTGGCCTGCCAGTCGGGCTATGCCTATCGCTTACATTGTGGCGGTGGTGCTGGCTTATTTTGTCTGGCAGGTACCCACCACCAAGATCATGGCGGCGAGTGCCAACGGGCTGATCGTAGCCCTGACCCTGATCTACATAATCTTCGGCGCCATATTGCTGCTGAACACGCTGCTACAGAGCGGTGCCATCCAGACGATTCGCCAGGGTTTTTCTGATATCTCACCGGACCGGCGCATCCAGGTGATTATCATCGCCTGGCTATTCGGTTCCTTCATCGAGGGTTCTGCCGGTTTCGGCACCCCTGCCGCCGTCGCCGTGCCCCTCATGGTAGGCCTGGGCTTTCCCGCCATGGCGGCGGTCGTCGCCGGTATGATTATCCAGAGCACGCCGGTGTCATTCGGGGCCATGGGCACGCCGATTCTGGTGGGTATTAATACCGGCCTGTCCGCCGACCCCGATATGGTGGCCTACGCGCTGTCCCGCGGCTATGAATGGGATGAATTCCTCGCCTTCATCGCCACCAAGGTGGCCCTGATCCATGCCATGGCCGGTACCTTTATCCCGCTGCTGGTCGCCTCCATAATGACCCGGTTCTTCGGCAAAGAGAGATCGTTTGCCGCCGGCTTCAGAGTCTGGAAATTTGCCCTGTTCGCGGCGTTCTCCATGACCATACCCTATCTCATCGTGGCGAATACGCTGGGGCCGGAATTTCCATCCATGTTGGGTGGACTGATTGGCCTCGCCATCGTCGTCACGGCGGCGAAGCAGGGCTTCCTGATGCCGAAACCCGATGAAATATGGGACTTCGACGACAAGGAAAACTGGGATCCGGAGTGGACCGGCACCGTGCAGCAGGAGTCGATAAGCGGCGCCGACGGAAAACCGGCGATGGGGCTTGTAAGGGCCTGGTCTCCCTATTTGTTCGTCGCCGGCCTGCTGGTGCTGACTCGATTCAGGGCATTGGATCTGGAATCCATCTTGCGGGATTCAAATCCCTTCATTACCTGGTCCTGGCCACAAATATTCGGCAGCGACATCAGCGCTTCATTTCAACCGCTGTGGTCTCCGGGCACAATTTTCATCATCGTGTCCCTGATTACCATTCTCTTGCATGGGCTGAAGGGTTCTGAATACAAGCGGGCTTTTGGTAATTCCCTGAAGACCCTGATTCCCGCATCGACCGCCCTGGTGTTCACGGTGCCCATGGTACAGGTGTTCATTAATTCCAGCGGCGGCGCCGCCGGTTATGAACAAATGCCTATCGCGCTGGCCGAGGGTGTCGCCAATCTGACCGGGGCGGCGTGGCCATTCTTCTCCACCTTCATCGGTGGCATGGGCGCGTTTGTTGCCGGCAGCAACACCGTCAGCAATATGATGTTCTCCCTGTTTCAATTCGGGGTTGGCGAACGCATCATGGCCGATCCCACCTGGATAGTTGCCCTGCAGGCCGTGGGTGGCGCAGCTGGCAATATTATCTGCGTACACAATGTGGTCGCTGCTTCTGCGGTCGCCGGCCTGATCGGCAAGGAAGGCGCCGTGATTCGCAAGACCCTGCTACCCTTTTTCTACTACGCCCTGCTCACAGGCTCGATCGGCTATGGCATCGTTAATATTGATAGCTCTGGTATCAACAACGTCGGGTTTTTCATAGCGAGCGTGATTGTCACAATCATGATTGCTTTCATCATCAGGTTTAATGGCTACAAAATTCCGGGGATAAATACTGCCTGAGAGGCCTCCCTGAGTGGCTGTGCGCACTCTATTTATGATATCTAATCAATCCATCGAAATATCGATGTACTTCGCTATGTCTGAATCTTACCGGCGTATCTTCTGTCACCATAGAGGCTATTGTAATAATGCCTCTCACAGCGATCACTAAATGATCAAGAGGTCACTCACCATCGCCACCGCGGGTCACGTCGATCACGGCAAGACCTCTTTGGTGCGCCATATTACCGGCACCAATACCGATACCCTTGAAGAAGAAAAAACTCGCGGGCTCACGATTAATTTGGGTTACGCCTATTATCATTTCCAGTGTGAAACAGACGGCGAAGACTTCGATAACACACTTGGATTTGTCGATGTGCCAGGCCATACAGATTTTATCAACAATATGTTGGCAGGGGTCGGGGCGGTAGATGCCGCGCTGCTGGTGGTGGCGGCAGATGACGGCGTAATGCCCCAGACCCGTGAACACCTGGCGATCCTGGATTTACTGGAAATCCCCCGCGGAGTGGTGGCAATCACCAAGACAGATCGTGTCAGCGCCGAACGGGTGGCCGAGGTAAGCGAGCAGATCAGGCAGTTATTGCAGCCAACGCCATTGCGTGACGCCGCCCTATTCCCGCTTTCTAATGCAAGTGGGGTCGGCATCCCCGAACTGCTGCAACACCTGCAATCCTTGTTTAACCACCCCGCAGTGGATGAGAAACTGATCAAATTACATCACTTTCGTTACTTGATCGATCGAAGTTTTTCCGTAAAAGGCATTGGTACCGTAGTCACCGGCAGTGTCAGAGCCGGCGCGGCAGCGGTGGGCGATACCCTGCTCCATACCGGTAGCGGAGAACTCACTAAACTACGAGGGCTGAGGCAAGACGCCACGGAGTTAACGTCTGTGCATTCCCAGCAGCGGGTCGCGGCCAATATCAATCGAAACTCCTCGGAGGTAAAACGGGGCGACTGGTTAGTCGATCCGCAGCTCTTTGCTCCGGTCATCAGGCTGGACACCGTGCTCAGATTCATCGACGAAGAATTCACTCTGCGCAACAACGCGCAGTATCATCTATATATTGGCGCCTGCCATCGCATCGTCACACTGCGGCAACTGGGAGGCGGTTTTTTTCAGATCAAATCCCATGAATCAATTGTAGCTCACCATGGTGACCGCTTTGTGGTTCGCGATCCCGCCTCCCAACAGACCATTGGTGGTGGCCAGGTAATCGACATATTCGTCCCGCGACGGCAGCGAA
>CAJXIY010000144.1 GCA_913054495.1 uncultured Gammaproteobacteria bacterium
CCGCAGCGCTGAAAAAATGGAAGCGCGAATGGTCGCAAGGAAAGTAGGGTAGAGGGGCTTCGCCGGGAAAGTATCTTAAGAATGGGGCAGCGTGCCTCCGCCTAAAGTTCTAAAATTAATCAATCCCAAATTCGGGACTACGCCAACTGACCTGTATGCCCGGTCCATCTGCCTTCGCCGCGAATTGCTCGGCCACTCCTACTCCCGGTATACAGGCGAGAGCGTCTTCGATATAGAGCAGCGGCACGCGGTTACGCAGCCAGGGTTCGATTTCATGTTCCTGTAATAGTTTCTTCAGGGATTTGTTTGGCCGCCCGGTCAGCTGACAGGATTCGCCCCCCTGGCGATAGCGAATCTGTAGCCTGCCCCCATTCGGGAGTGTGAGTCCAGACCCCGTGGTCGGGCGCAGGTGCAGGCAACCGTTGTCGGGCAAGACAAATACCTGGTCGTGGTGGGTATCCCAGTACAACTGGCTGGAGGGATCGAGCTCGGGTACGGGCTTTAAGGCGTAGAGTTTTTGCTTGTAGCGTCTTATTTGAAAGCCATCCCCAAGCAGGCTGGCATCACTGCCGGCTTCGGCTCTGAGTACTTCGGTGCTGAGTTGTTGCAGGCGGTTCCAACCCAGCTCAGGTACTCCAATTTCGCTGAGCCAGTGTCGTAGCAAATTGCGCTGGCGGTCGTTGGACAGCGCCAGCAGAGGCTCGAGCCGGATTACCGAATGCCGCTCCGTGGCCATATTGCCGAGATCTATTGCCGCCAATTCCGCCAGCAAGTCCTGGGACTCCGCCGCCAGGGTCGCGGTTTTCGACCAGCTATGGCGATAGCCGGGCCATCTCGATGCGATCGACGGTAGCAGTGTGTGCCTGATGAAGTTCCTGTCGAATTGCTCATCTTCGTTAGACTGGTCTTGCAGCCACCGCAAGGCGTGGGCGCTGGCATACTCGGCGAGTTGTTGACGTTCGAAGCCCAGCAACGGCCGATATAGAAATCCCTGGCCCAGGGAGCGGGTGACGGGAATGCCGGCGAGACCCTTGATACCTGCGCCCCGCATCAGCCGCAGCAGCAAGGTCTCCATCTGGTCATCCAGGTGATGGGCCAGTAACAACGCTTCATCGGCCTGCAGATTTTCCTGGAAGGCCTGGTAGCGGACCTTGCGTGCGGCGTTCTCTACATCGTTACCAGGTAAACTCTCACCGAAATCTGCCCGCACGCCTGCTACCGCTAAATCGATATGCAACTCTTTACAGCCACGCTCACAATGCCGCTGCCAGTTATCCGCGTCGCTTTGCATGCCGTGGTTGATATGCAGCGCCCGCAGCGACCACTGGAATTCTGCTTGTTCGCTGAGTTGATGCAGGCCATGGAGCAAGACACTCGAATCCAGGCCACCACTGAATCCCACCACCAGGGAGCGACACCGGGGCATGGATTGCAATGCAGCGGCTAGGGATTCTAGAGTAAAGTTCATGGTCAGATCGGTCGCCGGGGCGTGGATTAAAGAGTGATTAAACCTGAGGTGGTGATTGTATCGAGCGCGATCTGGGCGAGCCGGGGGACGTAATAGCTGTGAGCTTTACATCCCGTACGCCATCAGGCGTTTATAGCGGCGATCGACCAGTTCGTCGGGGTCCAGGGCGGATAGTCGATCGATCTGTTCGATCAGTGCCGCCTTGATACTCGCAGCTACTGTGACCACATCCCGATGGGCGCCTCCCAAGGGTTCTGGAATCGTGAGATCCACAATACCCAACTCCTGCAGCCGCTCCGAGGTAACCCCCATGGCTTCGGCGGCGGCGGCGGCATACTCGGAAGATTTCCAGAGGATGGTGGCGCAGCCTTCCGGGGTAATCACCGTGTAAGTGGAGTACTGCAACATATTGAGCTGATCACAAACGCCGATGGCGATGGCGCCACCGGAATTTGCCTCGCCCGTCACCGTGGCAATCAACGGCGTCCGAATCCGCGACATCATCGCCATGTTTTCGGCGATGGCCTCGTTGATGCCCCTTTCCTCGGCATCCATCCCAGGATAGGCGCCAGGTGTATCTATAAAACTCAATACCGGCAGCCGATAGCGTTCGGCGAGCTTGATCAGCCTGCGGGCCTTTCTGTATCCCTCCGGCCTAGGCATGCCAAAATTATGCCGCACTTTTTCCTTGGTGCCTCGGCCCTTCTGGTGACCAATCACCATCACCGGCAGGTCATCGATTCTGGCGAGGCCACCGATGAGTGCCTGGTCATCTGCATACAGACGGTCACCGTGCAATTCATCGAACTCGGTGAATATATGTTCGATATAATCCAGCGTGTAAGGCCGCAGCGGGTGTCTGGCAATCTGTGAAATTTGCCAGGATGACAGGTTCGAAAATATCTTCTCGGTGAGCTTGATGCTCTTGCCTTGAAGATTCTGAATTTCATCGCTTATATTCAACTCATTGTCGCTACCAACGAGTCTCAGCTCGCCGATCTTGGCTTCCAACTCGGCAATGGGTTGTTCAAATTCGAGGTAGTTCGGGTCCATGATGATCCAGTCTATCTACTGACTCTAATGCCAGGGAGCCTCTGAATAAAACTTCAATATCTCTGGCCTTTATCGAATGCGTTGTGCTGACCTTCGCGAGACAACAGCGTTTTGTCTGACCTGTAGTCGAGACTCACCGTATCCTTGCCATACTCCAGCCGCAGCTTCTGAATCAGATCATCCACAGGCGATACGACCCAGTCCCGCCCCAGCATTATACACCCTGCGGAGTCCGCGCGTTCGTAATGTACCACCACCGTGCAACCGGAATCGCCCTCAGCCTCAGCGGCGCCGGCACCGTTACCTGCGCTGTCGAAATTGGCCTGCCCGCTGGCGCCCGCATCTATTGAGTCAGCACCGTTAGCCGCTGGATTGCCGGCCCCGGGCTGTTCGCCGTCTTGTCGGCGCCGGTAGGGCGCCAGGATATTGGCCAGGTGTTGACAAAAGTTTGACTCCAGGCTGTCGAACTTCAGCCTCAGCGCCAGGCGGTGCGCACAGCGCTCCCGTGCCTGGTCCAGGGTCATCACCTGGCGGCCTCTGCCACGGGTGCCTCCGGTGTATTCGTCCACGCTCACGGTGCATTCCACCACCAGAATCGTATCCTTGCGCAGCAGATCCCTGAACTCTTCATATTCCTTCGCGTATAGCGACACTTCGAGCCTACCGCTGCGGTCATCCAGGGTAAGGAAGGCGATGGTTTCCCCGGCCTTACTGCGCATGGTGCGAACGTTGTACAACAAACCGGCCACCCATTGCGATCCCCGTTGCGGGCGCAGATTAGAGATTCGATCGCTGGTGAGCTGGGATAACTCCTCCAGAAACTCATCTATGGGGTGACCGGAGAGATAAACCCCCAGCGCCTGTTTCTCTGCGGCCAGGCGTTTCTGTTCGGCCCAGGGTTTAACCTGGGCCTTGCCAAATATATAGTCGGCCCTGGCATCGAGCACCGGCGCGATGCCGCCAAACAGATCATCCATGCCACTGGCCTGGTTGCGATTGGCCTGTTCCGCCGCCTGCATGGCCCGGGGCAGCATCGCCGTCAGTTGCGCACGGGCGCTGTCAAGGTCGCCCTCGGTGAGTTTGTCCAAGGCGCCGGCGCGCAGCAGCGCCTCCATGGTGCGCTTGTTCACGTGCCTGCTGTCGACCCGCCGACACAGGTCCAGTAGATCGCTGAAGGGTTTTTGTTCCCGTGCCAGCAACAGGCTCTCCACCGGACCCTCCCCCACGCCTTTTATCGCGCCCAAGCCATATACGATCTCACCCCCTGGGTTCACGGTAAAATTGAACTGACCGGCATTGACGTCCGGCGGGATGATCGCCAGCTGCATCGAACGGCATTCGTCAATCAAGGTGACAATCTTGTCCGTATTCTGCATTTCCGCCGACAGCACCGCCGCCATGAAGTGTGCCCCATGGTGCGTCTTCAGCCAGGCGGTCTGATAAGAAACCAGGGCGTAGGCGGCAGAGTGCGATTTATTAAAGCCGTAGCCGGCAAATTTCTCCATTAGATCGAATATGGATGTCGCCACCTTTGCATCGACATCGCGAGCCCGGGCGCCAGCCATGAAAGTACTGCGCTGCTTGGCCATTTCCACCGGGTCTTTCTTGCCCATGGCCTTGCGCAAGATGTCGGCACCGCCGAGGGTGTAGTCGGCCAACACCTGGGCGATCTGCATGACCTGTTCCTGGTACAGGATGACGCCATAGGTGGTAGCGAGCACCGGCTCCAGCTCGGGGTGGGAATAGACGACGTGGGTTCTGCCGTGCTTGCGATCGATGAAATCCTCGACCATACCCGACTGCAACGGCCCCGGCCGGAACAGCGCTACCAGCGCGATGATATCGTCGAAGCAATTGGGTACCAGGCGCTTGATCAGATCCTTCATGCCGCGGGATTCCAGTTGAAACACCGCCGTGGTCTCACCCTTCTGCAGCAGTTTATAGACCGCTTTATCATTCAGCGGCAGGGTATTGATATCGACTTTCGCCTGCCCGTCCCCGGCCTGGGCGTTGATCATCTTAACCGCCCAATCGATGATGGTCAGTGTACGCAGGCCAAGGAAATCAAACTTCACCAGGCCGACGGTCTCCACATCATCCTTGTCGAACTGGGTCACCAGTCCATGACCGGCTTCATCACAGTACAGGGGTGTGAAATCCGTCAGCCGGGTCGGCGCGATAACCACACCGCCGGCGTGCTTGCCCACATTGCGGGTAATGCCTTCGAGCTTGTAGGCCATCTCCATGATTTCCTGGGCATCGTCATCGCTGCCGACGAATTCCACCAGTTGTGGCTCCATCTCGAAGGCTTTCTTCAGAGTCATTCCCGGCTCGAAGGGAATCAATTTCGAGAGTTTGTCCCCCAGGGAATAGGGCTTGCCCTGGGCCCGCGCCACGTCCCTCACCACTGCCTTGGCGGCCATGGTGCCAAATGTAATTATTTGGGCCACCGCATCTTTACCGTATAATTGGGCGACATGCTGGATGACTTTGTCCCTGCCTTCCATACAGAAGTCGACGTCGAAATCCGGCATCGATACCCGTTCAGGATTTAAAAATCGCTCGAACAGCAGATCATATTTCAGGGGGTCAATATCGGTAATACCCAGGGCGTAGGCGACAATGGAACCGGCGCCAGAGCCCCGACCGGGACCGACGGGAATATCGTTGTCCTTGGCCCACTGGATAAATTCCATGACGATGAGGAAATAGCCGGCAAATCCCATCTGATTGATAATTTTCAGCTCGATTTCCAGGCGATCCCAGTAGGTTTTGAGCGCCTCGTCCTGGCCGGCCTCGGCTGCGAACAAATTATGCAGTCGATTAGTCAGTCCTTCCTTGCTCAAGTTGGACAGGTATGCTGCCAAACTCAGGCCCGCCGGCACCGGATAGCTAGGCAGACTCGGCGCACCCAGCTTAAGCATCAAGCTACAACGCAGGGCGATTTCGCCGGCGTTTCGAATCGCCTCCGGAATATCGACGAAGAGTTTTGCCATCTCGGCCTCACTCTTCAGGTATTGCTGCTCGGTGTAATTGCGCGAGCGCCTGGGATCATCCAGAGCCCGCCCCTCGTTGATACAGACCCGAACTTCATGGGCGTCGAAATCATCCTGATCCAGAAACCTGACATCGTTGCTGGCCACCACCGGACAATCGCCTGCCAACGCCAGTGCCAGGACCGCATCGATGTAGGCGTCCTCATCGGGCTTGCCTAACCTCTGCAACTCCAGGTAAAAACACTCGGGGAACATGGCCTGCCACTGCGTCAGACGCTGCGCCGCCAGTTCCTTCTCCCCCGCCAATAGGGCCACTCCGATATCGCCATACTGGGCACCGGACAGCGCGATCAGGCCGGCAGATTTTTCAGCGAGTTTTACCCGGCTGACGACGGCCCCGCCATGACCGGGATTGTCGGTATAGATCTCGGAGATGATTGCCGTGAGATTGCGATAACCCACTTGATCTTTTATCAGCAGAACCAGGGGCGTCACTACATCGTGATCCTCATCGACCACTTGAATATCGCAGCCACAAATGGGCTTCAAACCGGCCTTGCTGGCGCCGCTATAAAACTTAATAAGGGCAAACATGTTCGACAGATCGGTGATCGCTACGGCGGGCATCTGCATCTTATGCAGACGCTGCAGCAGCGGTTTAATCGTGATCAGGCCATCGCTGATGGAGTATTCGGAGTGTAAACGCAGGTGTGCGAAGGGCGCAGAAAGCGTCTTAGTTGATGAATCATTAGGCATGCAAATAGATCAATTGGGGGGCGGCGAGTAATCCGTAAATATACGCTGTTTAGCCGTGAAAGTTTACTCAATCCTGAGACGGATAAATGCGCGATAAATCCTCGCGAATTGTGGAGCGAACTTAAATAGATTAGAAAAAGGGATCCTGTGCATCTTGTAAGAGCTGACCGAACATACATGTCGTTTATCCGCGAATTCGAGTTGCCTAGTCCCCTTGCGCACGGCCATATATCCTTCA
>CAJXIY010000145.1 GCA_913054495.1 uncultured Gammaproteobacteria bacterium
GCGGAAGATCCTGCCTCTTCCAAACAAGCAGAAGTACTAGAAATACCCTCCAGATACGCCCTAGAACCTCCTCAGACCCCGCTCATGGGGCGTTAGAAACTATTCCTAGTCAGGGTCAGGGTGTTTTTGGCATTATGGGGTTATGAATTATAAAACAACCTATCTTCATTGCAGCGAGACTCTAAAGAACCATTTGGAGGAAGAGATAAACGAGGTTTTTGAGGTTATTTCTTCCATTGAGTGGAAGCCAGATTTCGTTTTTTGTAAGTCAGAACAGAATCGTCTTGAGCAGAATAATGGGACAAAGCCTATTAATCTAATCGAGTGCATCATTCGGCAGTCAATGATCAAGTTGGAGTAATCAATGAAAAATAATATCGGTCTCTTGCTTGCCAAGAGAGCTGCCATCAACCCGGACCGGGAAGCATATATAGACAGCGAGTCGGGTCTGCGACTCAGTTTTGCGCAGCTGAATAGCCGTAGCAACCGCGTAGCGAATGCACTGCTGGATCTGGGTGTGAATCCGGGCGATCGGGTGGCGATCGCATTAATGAATAGTGCCGAGTTTGTCGAAGCCTATTTTGCAATTGCCAAGATCGGCGGCATCGTCGTTCCTATCAACTGGCGCCTGGTGTCGGACGAGCTTGAATTTATTCTCAAGGACAGCGGTTCGACGACGCTGATCTTCGGCGAAGAATTTATCGACATGATCAGTGATCTCCATGGTCGTGGCGACAAGACTGACGTGCGTCACTGGATTCAGGTTGCAAGCACAGATGCGGCCGGGGACGGCTCCGATGATTTTTGCAAAGACATAGTGAGAGACTATGAATCAATTCGTGATGCCGCCGCCGACGATGAACCGGTTGTGGGTGCCTGCGACGATGAGCTGCTCTACATCATGTACACCTCCGGCACGACCGGTTTACCCAAGGGTGTGGTGCATTCTCACAACACCTCACTGTGGGCACTGTTCACCTTCGGCGCCTCATGTGACCTGCGTGATGCCGACCACTACTTGGTCGCACTGCCGCTTTTTCATGTCGGTTCGCTGGTGCCTCTTACCCTGAATGTATATCGCGGCGTCACCAGTGTGGTCATGAGAGAGTTCGATCCGGTACGGGCCTGGGAGTTAATTCAGGAAGAGAAGATCGATAATTCTCTGCTGGTGCCGGCGATGCTGAATTTCATGATCCAGGTGCCTAAGCTAACACAATACGATTATTCGTCGCTGCGCTGGATTCAGAGCGGGGCGTCGCCCCTGCCGGTCAATCTCATCCAGGAATATGCAGACCTGGGTGTGGACATCCATCAGATCTACGGCCTGACCGAAAGTTGCGGGCCGGCCTGTGTGATCAGCGCGGAAAATGCATTGACTAAAATTGGTTCCACCGGACGCGCATTTTTTCACACCGAAGCCAGGGTGGTCGATGATCAGGGCAATGACTGCGCGCCGGGAGTTCAGGGAGAGGTTTGGATAAGCGGACGCCACGTCATGTTGGAATACTGGAATCGCCCCGAGGCGACGGCGGAAACGATCACGCCCGAAGGATGGCTTCGTACCGGCGATGTGGCCTCAGTCGATGCGGATGGTTTTATATATATCCAGGATCGCATCAAGGACATGATTATTTCTGGCGGTGAAAACGTCTATCCGGCGGAGATTGAAAATGTGATTCTGTCTCACCCCGGCGTCGCCGAGGTAGCGGTGATTGGTCAGCCCAGCGAGAAATGGGGGGAATCACCGCTCGCGGTTGTAGTGCGCAAACAGGACAGTGTCACCGACGAAGACATCCTGCGCCATTGTGATGGCAAACTGGGGAGTTTCAAGTTGCCGAAGGCGGCGGTTTTTATCGACCTGATTCCACGCAATGCCAATGGCAAGGTGTTAAAGCGAGAGTTGCGTATACAGTTTCCAGGCCCTGCTGCCGAGTAGCCTCGCGTGGGACTCGATCAAAGCGGCTCTAACTGAAGATCCCTCGAAACAGAAAGAAAAACAGGATAGACAGCAGCGCGCCCACCGGCAGGGTGACGACCCAGGACAGGAAGATTTTTCCCACCACGTTCAAGTTAATTGCGCCGATTCCTCGAGCTAGGCCGACCCCTAACACCGCGCCGACCAGCGTATGGGTAGTAGAGACAGGGATGCCGGTTCCCGATGCGACTACCACGATGGTTGCGGCCGCAAGTTCCGCCGCGAAACCGCGACTGGGTGTGAGCTCGGTGATGTTTCGGCCGATGGTCGCCATGACCTTATAGCCCCAGGTGACGAGTCCCACCACGATGCCGATGCCACCGAGTAGTAATATCCACACCGGCAATGCAGATTCGCCGACGAATACGCCGCCGCTGCTAACGATGCCGGCGACTGCAGCCAGGGGGCCGATGGCGTTGGCAACGTCATTGGAGCCGTGGGCGAAGGCCATAGAGCACGCGGTGAATATCATCAGCACGCCGAATACTTTTTCGACGCTGGCGATATGAAAAGTCCCGTGCTGAGCAGGGACCAGCTTTATCCTTCTGAGCATGAGCATGCCGCCGACCATCACCACCACGCCAATACCGACGGCATAGGCTGCGCTCTGGGAAAAAGTAATTTCCAGCCCCACATGACGCAGCCCCTTGACCAGTGTCACCATGCCGATGACGAAACCGACCAGAAAAATATACAGGGGCACATATTTCTTGGCATTCAGGAAGGGCTCGTCGGTATCCAGTATCAACTTCTGCACGCTGCGAAAGATGTAAAAAGCGAGGATGCCGGAGCACATCGGCGACACAACCCAACTGGCGACGATCGACCCCACCTGGCTCCATACCACGGCGTCGGGGGAAATTCCAACGACCGCGAAACCGACGATCGCGCCGATGATGGAGTGTGTGGTTGAGACCGGCCAGCCGTAGTTGGAGGCGATGAGCAGCCAGATGCCGGCGGCAAGAAGTGAGGACAGCATACCGTACACAAGCAACTCGGGGGAGTCGGAAAAGCCGGCTTTTTCGATATCGATGATGCCACTTCTAATGGTGGACGTGACGTCGCCACCGGCGAGGTAGGCGCCGGCAAATTCAAACACTATCGCAATTAGTATGGCTTGCTTGATGGTGATTGCCTTGGCGCCTACCGATGTGCCCATGGCGTTAGCCACATCGTTGGCGCCGACACCCCAGGCCATGAAAAAGCCAAACAGGCAGGCCATCACTAAAAATATCATGCCATATTGCGAGATGATTTCTGACATTGGGAGATTTACCTGGTGTGGATTTTTATCGTTTTTAGCGTGCCAAGAGAATCAGCAGACGACTGCCTATTTTTTCCGAGATATCGGCGATCTTTCCGATCCACGAGATCACTTTATATAAAAACATAACGTCTACCGGAGGTAGGGACGCTTCCAGTTTGTAAAGTTCGGCCCGTAACGTGATTTGGCTGAGATCGCTTTTGTGTTCGATCGCATCGAGATCGTCGATCAGTTTTTCGACCAGGTCGACCTCCTTGCCACGAAATCCGGTTTCCAGCAATTCACTCAGTTCGTTAATTCCCTGCAGCGCCTGTTCCGAGGTTCGCAGGCTAAGTTGGTAGTGCCGCTTCATCAGTTTATGCAGACTGTCAGGTATCTCCATGCGTCGACCGAGCATCAGTCCGGCAACATCTTTTGCGGTGTTGGCGAGACGGTCCTGGATACTAAGCAGTTGCAGCAGATCGGTGCGGGGTACAGGAAGTAATAGACTCTTGGGCAGGTGACTGCGAACATTGCTTTTCAGGTCGTCCGCTTCGTTTTCCGCGGCGCGAATCGCCTGTTGCAGCGTCTCCGCTTTTTGCCAGTCCTTAGCGAAGCTCGCCTCGAGAAAGTCTCCCAGGATTATCACACACAATTGCGCCTTGGCCATATGTTCCTGGATAGGTCGAATGGGCGAGCGGCCAAAGAGCGCGCTAATGGGAATGGGCATGACTGGGTTCCTTCGGGTTTCGGGCGTATTAAAACACTGTCTCGTCGGCAGAACCAGAGAATTACAGGAAAATATCGGCCGAAAATCGGTGCAGAAATCCGGGCGTGATGAAGCCGCTGCGGTATAATTCGTAGCGACCCGGCAAGCCACCCTGATTTGCAACTACGGTCCTGATTTCGCTGCTGCCCTGGCCGGATAAGAGACCTCAATCAGGGCTTTTTCTTGGCGCCACATCTTGCTATGGTTGCGTGCTCACAGCAGCTCAGAAGGGATTGGCGTACATGGTTAACATCCTATTTATCGAACATGATGGCACCGAGCATCCAGTGGCAGTCGGCACTGGAGGCTCGGTCATGCAGGCGGCTGTCAGCAACGGCGTCCCGGGCATCGACGCCGACTGTGGCGGCTCCTGCTCCTGCGCCACCTGTCATGTCTATGTCGATGCACAGTGGCTGGATAAGCTGGATGCCATGAACCCGACAGAAGAGGCTATGCTGAGCCTGAGCACCGATCGCCAGGCAAATTCACGCCTGTCTTGCCAGCTACCTGTTACCGAGGAACTGGACGGCCTGGTTGTCACTACGCCCGAGTTTCAGTTTTGAATCTGGCCAGGCAGGTTTTGAATACACGGCGTGATCTGGGGTAATCTCCCAGCGAGGATTGAATACTATGAGTGAAGTGATGGCGGGATCTCAACCCAGACAGAGTAAATGGAGCATGGTCGGCAAGGATCCTTATTCGATGCCCCTGGATGAAATAGATTTGTCTCATCCCGGTATCTGGCAAGCCAACGAATTCCTGCCCTTCATGGAGCGATTGCGCCGGGAAGATCCTGTGCATTACTGCAAGACATCCGCAGTGGGGCCATATTGGTCGGTGATGAAATACCGTGACATCATGGAAGTCGATACTTCGCCGCAGATTTATTCTTCGGAGCCAACTGTCGGCATCGTCGATAGTTTTGAGGAATTCATGCTGCCGTCATTCATCTCCATGGACCCACCCAAGCACGACGAACAACGGCGGGTGGTGCAGGGAGTGGCGGCACCGGCGAATTTGAAAAATCTCGAGGGATTAATACGGCAGCGGGTTTGTACCATCCTCGACGGCTTGCCACTGCAGGAGGAGATCGATTGGGTAGGGCGCGTTTCTATCGAACTCACCACACAGATGTTGGCAACACTGTTCGATTTTCCCTTCGAAGACAGACACATGCTGACGCACTGGTCCGATGTGGCCACGGCGATTCCAGGCAGGGGCAGTGTCATCCAGAACCAGGAGCAGCGGACAGAGGCGATGCAGGAGTGCCTCGCCTATTTTACCCGCCTGTGGAACCAGCGAGTCAATCAAGAAGGCGGCAATGACTTGGTATCTATGCTCGCTCACGCCGAGGTCACCCGGGATATGCCGCCCAAGGAGTACCTGGGCAACATCATTCTCCTCATCGTGGGTGGCAACGACACCACACGAAATTCCATGTCCGGCGGTGTCCTCGCATTGAATGAAAATCCCGGGGAGTATGACAAACTAAGAGCCGACCACAGCCTGATTCCCAATATGGTTTGCGAGATTATTCGCTGGCAGACACCACTCGCGTACATGCGGCGTACTGCCAAGGTAGATACGATACTGCGAGGCAAGCAGATCAAGGCCGGCGACAAGGTCGTCATGTGGTATGCATCGGGCAATCGTGACGAAGAGGTGATAGAACGTGCCAATGATTTCTGGATCGATCGACCCCATGCCCGGCAACATTTGTCCTTCGGTTTTGGCTTGCATCGCTGCATGGGTAATCGTCTTGCGGAAATGCAACTGAGAATTCTGTGGGAAGAAATTGTACAACGCTTCCGGCAAGTGGAAGTGGTGGGGAAACCCGAACGCATCTATTCCAGTTTCGTCAAGGGCTACTCAAAATTGCCAGTGGTGCTACATCCTCTGTGAAGTAGAGACATTGTTTGTCAGAGAGTTCCCCGGTTATTCATCACGCAGCGTCAGCGCGGGATTGGTGAGTGCGGTTTTCATCGACTGCAGACTCACCGTTACGAAGGCAATGATGAGGGCCAATACTCCGGATGCGATAAATGGCGCTGGTGACATGTCAATGCGATAGGAGAACAACTGCAGCCATTGGCTCATCGCGAAATAGGCCAGTGGAGTGGCAACCACCAGGGCAATCAATACCAGCACGATAAACTCTCTCGACATCAGCATGATCAGATTCGAAGTCGATGCGCCCAGGGTTTTGCGCACACCGATTTCCTTGGTTCGCTGTTGGATCGTGAAGGCAGCCAGACCGTAGAGACCCAGGCAGGCGATCAGGATGGCAAGTGCCGAGAAGCCGGTGAATATCTCGCCCATCTTGCGATCGCCCCGATGCAGATTCTCGAAATCTTCATCGAGAAAGGAGTATTCAAATGGTTCGCCGGAGGTCGCTGTACGCCATCTGTCCTCCACCATGGCGATGGTCTGCTGCACATCTTCGGGAGCTATCCTC
>CAJXIY010000146.1 GCA_913054495.1 uncultured Gammaproteobacteria bacterium
GATTTAGGTTCTAGTATCGCAAGGTGTGGGAGTTCAAGTCTCCCCGTCCGCACCAAATATATTGACCTAAAATAATAAGATAAAAATTTATTTCCTCAAAATGTCCCACTAATATCCCAATAACATTCAGTATCTTTGAATTGATTTGCACTTAGTCAGAATTGATTTTCTTGGACTGAAGCTCGTTCAAATTCTTAGTCCTATCTTTAATCATTTCAGATATTAGCTGCCCCATATTTGGACGATCTTCGGGTATGAATTTAGCGTAGTGGTTCTTAAGCATTTCCAGGTACTGACAAGTTAAATAAATGGGGTCAGAGTAAAAATACAGTACTGTATTTTTACTCTGACCCCATTTATTTCAAGGCGCGAGGCTTGACCTGGCCTGGGTTCCCCAATGGCCATCAATATTGGTGATAATGTAGAGAGACTGGTAGGTTCCTATGATCTCATTGTCGCTGTTAAAGCGCTGGAACAGGGTAGCGATATGTACCTTGGCGGGAGAGGCCAGGGTCACGTCCCGCGTCAACCAATGCGAATGATCCCAGCCAGTCTGGGGCAGGGTCTCGAATGCGCGAGTCTCGGCAAATTCTTCCGCCGATTCCCACACCGTCACGCCACCGCTGGCGAAGCGCACATGGGGATAGTTCAAGGAGGCCGCCCATGCCTGAGGGTCGCGCGCGTTAAACCCCAGCATGAATGCGTCCATGGCGCCCATGGCGCCAGCGATGGCTTCTTCTAACTCACTGTCACTCTGGGCGGATAGTGGTGTGGTGGCCACCAGTAAACTCAGCGAAATAAATATCACAGACAGAAATCGGTGCAACACAGTATTCTCCTCGAATTTTTCTCTCGAGGCAGAATATCAACAATTGGAGTCAGAGTAAAAATACACTGGTTTTGACACACTCAGGCGGCGAATCCATAGCACAGATTGATTTCACGATTTTAACTCATTGATTCTGTTAACGAATCGGTCACGCAGTCTACTGAAAATCCTCGTGTCGGTGCTTGGAGTAAAAATATAATAGGTTGTGAGAGGCCGCTATTGACCCAAAGCAGCATACGCCCAGTGGCAAGGAGATCAGGCAGTTGATTGACGGAGATTAGTTTGCTTGCCGTGCAATCAACCATACAACAATAGTAGAATCATAAACCCTGTAAATGCCAAACCATTCAAAGTCAGAGATTATCTATGTTAAGCAAGCTCCTAATTAGATCTATTCAAATTCTTTTCATTTGCAGTCTCTGTGTTGTTGCGTCGGCGCAGCAGCTCGTTACCGGAGAGGTGCAAGTACGCAGCTACCATTTCGATCTTACCGAAGAAGAAATCGAGTATCGACTGTATGTGCCTAACAGTTATCGAGCAGACACAGCCTCGCCTCTCATCGTCTTGCTGCATGGCTTAGGCGGTACGCCGCGGATCATTGAATACGATGGCATTCGAGAAGAAGCCGAGCAACACGGCTACATCGTTGTGGCGCCCTACGGTTATAACAAAAGAGGCTGGTACGGCCTGTTTGGTCCGGGCAAGAGTTTCTTCAATGAAGGGCCCGACGGTCCGACACCGGACAATATCGGTTTGCTCAGCGAAACCGATGTCATCAACGTATTCGAAATGGTCAATGAGGAATTCAATATTGACCCTAAGCGCAGCTATCTGATGGGCCATAGCATGGGCGGTGGCGGCACCATGTATCTGGGTGGCGAGTATTCACAATACTGGGCGGCACTGGCACTATTGGCACCGGCGCTGTTCGGCAGCACCGATCAGTTAGAGGCCATCAAACATATCCCCATCTTCATCGCCCAGGGAGATGCGGACGAATTGATATCGGTAGACATGGCGCGCCGTTGGGTCGCGCGCATGGAAGAGTTGGAGATGACTCACACCTATGTAGAAATTGCCGGCGGCGACCATGTGGATGCGATTGCCAGTAATGCCCCGTTGATCGCGCAGATTTTCGACTTCTTTGACAAGCACAGCCAATAGCTTGTAAGGACACTGAAATTAAGGTGCTTGCTGTTAGGAGAAAATACACCATGAAACCTAGTAAGTCTGACTCTTGGCTTTGGCCCTAAAGCAGCCAGCCTGGCAACAAAGTAAACCGGTTCGAAAACGACGTGCGCAGTACCATTGCGGTAAGTCGTCTTGAGTTCATAGCGTGTCTTGCCGGTAGAGGTTTATGCGTGGACTCGAACCACCAACCCTAGCATTGTGAATTTGAGCGTCTTTATGGGCATGACTTTGGCTCAATGGAACACAGTATGTAAGACATATTACTAATATCCAGACTAAATTTCATATAATACAATTAGGTATGTCTTATAGTGGATGGACTCCCTCTCGCCAATTAATTAACCGGGCTGATGTAGCGCACCAACAGACGAGGGTAGGAGACAGGAGCTAGTGAATGGTTGATATTCATTGGTTTCTTATGGTCTTACGCAGTCTAACGAAATTGAAGGAAATCAGCGAAATGGAGTTCAAGTCTTCCCCGTCCGCGCCAACTTAAGGTTTTACAAAGTCTGGTACCGCCTTCAATCCCTTTAACTAACTGGTTAATCCAAGTAAATAGGCTCTTGTGGCGTAGCGCCAAATATACTTGACCACTACCAAGGCATTTCAGAAGGGGTTCCTGAATCAATAAATAACACGGTTGGCTCCTACGGAAGAGTTATGAATTGGTAGACGGATCACATCTAGATATCAGGCAAAAAGCCGAATTTACACGAAATCTGTTTCAGATCCTTGAGTGGCAAGCACCACCACGGCAGTAGATTGGCTTAGCTCAAGTTCGAGCTGTCGATCTTTTCGATTTATACTGAAGCCTTGATCAGGGTTTCCGGGATCTTTGCGAGTTTGGCTAAAGGGAAGCGGTGGCACTCAAACCAACAATCTATAAATTCCGTATTTCGCTCTCGGATCTCAACCGAGATTACTATGACACGCTGAATTTGACTATCGCTCAACATCCCTCCGAGACCATGGAACGGATGTTGATAAGATTCTTGGCTTATTGTTTAAATACTCAGGAGCGTCTGACCTTTAGCAAGGGGCTTAGCTCGCCCGAAGAACCCGACATCTGGGCACAGTCGCTGGATGGAAAAATATTGACGTGGATCGATGTTGGGGAGCCGGCGATTGACAGGATAAAGAAGGCAACGCGCGTGGCGTCAACGGTCAGGGTTTATTGTTTCAATCGCAAAGCCGAGGTTTGGTGGAGTCAGGTTGAGGACGAGTTCAAACGACTGCAGGTAACTGTGACCCGGTTTCGGTGGCAGGAGGTACAGGCCATGGCGGCCTTGGTGCAGCGCACGATGGATTTGTCTATCACCATTAGCGGCGATTCTGCCTATGTTGCCGCCGAATTGGGCGAGTGCGAATTGTCATGGAAATCGTTGCAAGCATGCTGAACCTGTTCCTTGGCTACAACATTTTGCCTGGCAAACCGTTGAGATTGGCGAGACTATGACGAGCGTAATTCCCGCGGTCGGAAACCAACCGCGCCACGCATGGGGAGGACTTGTTAGTCATTGTGGACTCGATTGTTATCCCTGTTTATACCGCCTCTATATCACTTGGCAAGTGGAAGCATTAGAATCTGCGGTATAGTTACGATCCCCCGCTTATTGGTGAAATTCAGCATTGCCTGAAAAACGAACCATCATGCTGCTTGCCGGCGTATTACTGGCGGCGGCGCTCGCCCCCTTAGGTTCAACTTCCATAGCCGTCGCAATGCCTCAAATCGCCTTGTTCATGGGCATGGATATAGGTGCTGCCACGCAATTACTGGTCGGTGGATACCTGCTTATCTCCGTCATTGGCCAGGCACCCGCGGGCAAATTGGGGGACATCATTGGCTATCAGAAAGCGCTGTATATCGGCCTCACCGTGTTTATGCTCGGGTCCCTGTTAGGCTATTTGCTGCGCAGCATAGAAGCCTTGTTGATTGCCCGCATGATGATGGCCGGCGCCAGCGCCATGATCGTACCCAACGCCTCGGCAATGCTCAGAACGCAGCTGCCCGATTCCTTCCTACCCTTCGCCTATGGAATCTTTGGGGCGACGATGGGTGCGGCGGCGGCAGCTGGTCCCCTATTGGGCGGCACACTCACCCAGTTATTCGACTGGCCAGCGCCTGCGAAAATGTTTATGGTCAGAATATCGATATAGAGTGGGCCTTCCATGACGGCATATTGTATTTGCTGCAGTGTCGGGCTATTACCAGCTAGCCAGGCAGGCACGGGCTTTTCGTCAACTGGTTGCCGCTGCCATAAGACATAGGCTATGCTGATTTTGCGTCGATGCGCACGCTAAATTCGTAAACCGGCCGATCATGAAAGACTTGTTAAAATCTAAAAAAGGCACGCAGCTAGACAAGAAGGCGAAGGCTAAAGACCTGGTTTCAAGCAGGGATGACGTGCAAAACTTCTTGCAGAAAGTTTCGAATATGCCTGTCAGCTCCGGTGATGCACGCCTGGTCTTTGCGCTGGATGCTACCGCCAGCAGGCAAGCTACCTGGGATACGGCTAGCCAATTGCAGACCGAAATGTTTGTCAGCGCCCAATCCCTCGGTGGGTTGCAAGTTCAGCTTTGCTATTTTCGGGGATTTGGAGAGTTTTACAGCAGCCCTTGGCAATCCAGCCCCGACGCCCTGCTTAAAACCATGACCGGAATAACTTGCCAGGCCGGTGCCACCCAACTGCAGAGATTGCTGCGGCATGTGATCACCGAGAATGATCGCAACAAGATCAAGTGTGTGGTCTACATCGGCGATGCCATGGAAGAGAATATAGACATCCTGGCTCATCTAGCCGGCAAGCTTGGCTTGTTAAATATCCGCCTGTTTATGTTTCAGGAGCGGGGCGACCCGATCGCCCGCCAGGCCTACCTGGAGATGAGCAGGCTCGCCGGCGGGGCCTATTGTCAGTTTGATGCTGCCAGCGCCGATCAATTAAAGGACCTGTTACGGGCAGTCGCTATCTATGCCGCAGGTGGCATGAAGGCGCTGGTGGACTTCAGTAAAAAATCTCACAAGACGGTGAAATTATTGCAACAACAATTGAAACAGTAATTGAAGTCACAGCCATCTTTGCCTAAATTACCCCTATGATTCTTCGACTGCTGCTACTGCTGGCCCTTCCCGTTATGGCTTATTACATGGTCATGTCGGTGAGTCAGCGTTTTAAGCTTACTCCGAGACAGAATCGGATCATGCTTTTTATTACGGTAGCGTTTCTGGTAATCGGTGCGCTGGTGGTAATGGGAAGGTTGCCGGTTCAGTTCATCCTCGCCCCCATAGGTGCGGCGGCGACCTTCATGTTGCGCATGCTACCTACCTTGTTGCGGTTGTTGCCAATGTGGCAAATGTTCAAGAGCCGCGTAGCATCGGCGAGACCCAGGGATTCCGGCCAATCGTCTACCATCCGCACGGAATTTCTGGAAATGGAACTGCACCATGGCAGTGGTGATATGGACGGAAATATTCTGAAAGGAACCCACGCGCAGAAAAAATTATCGTTGCTTTCCCTCAACGAATTACTGGATTTGTACAAGGAGTGCAGCGGCGATCATGATTCCAGTCAGGTGCTGGAAGCCTATATCGATAGAATGCATCCGAACTGGCGGGAACAGACGGGTAAGAGATTTGACAAGACCGGGAATGGTGATGAATCGGCCATGACCAAAGAATTGGCCATAGAAATTTTGGGCTTGGATGCGCAGCCGAACCGGAAACAGATCATCAAGGCTCACCGCTCTCTGATGCAGAAGATGCATCCTGACCGGGGCGGTTCTGATTATCTCGCCAAAAAAATAAACGGGGCGAAAGACCTTTTGCTGACGCTGCTTTAATCCGAGGGTCCATAGTACATTAATTAAACAAATTACATTAATACGGATAAATTTGGCATTATCCGCTGGAGTCGAAAAATCCTATAGTCACCATGAGCAATTCCTCAACCAACGAACAATCGTCTTGCGCGGCGCTGATAAAGGCCGCAGCGCTAATCGAGCAGAAAGAGCTGAAATCGGTTGTGTTGTCGTTTCTCGTTGTGTTCATTCTCATGGCTGCATACTACATGCTGAGACCGGTGCGTGATGCCATGGCCAGCGACTGGACCAATACCGAAATCAGCGTGCTATGGAATATCCAGTTCTTCATGAGCCTGGCGGTGGTCGCGATTTATGGTGCGGCGGTGTCCAGGATTAAGTTCAGATACTTGGTGCCCGCCGTCTACGGTTTTTTTGCCCTGAGTTTTATCAGCTTCTATCTGGGTGGTTCCCTGATTAGCGATCCGGTGTTGCTGGATAAGGGTTTCTATCTGTGGGTGAGTCTGTTCAGCCTGTTTCACCTGTCGGTATTCTGGAGTTTTATGGCTGACCTCTT
>CAJXIY010000147.1 GCA_913054495.1 uncultured Gammaproteobacteria bacterium
GGCAGACCTTGCGACTGCATGAGTTCCTGCAGGCGAGTCTTGTTGTCTTTTTGCTGCGCAGCGGGAAATTGGGAAGAGAGCCTGGCTTCGCTCCAGCAGCGAACAAATTGCCGGCAAGGATTGATGCCACCGTCCAGATAAATCGCCGCGATGATCGCCTCGACAGTGTCAGCCAGAATAGATTCTCTGTACTTGCCACCGGTGTTTAACTCCCCCAAACCTAGTCGCAGACAATCTCCTAACTCCAGTTCTCTGGCAAACCCGGCCAGGGATTCCTTGTTCACCAGGCCCGCCCGCATGCGACTCAACTCACCTTCCCTGGCATCGGGATAAATTTCGAACAGAAATTCGGCGACAATAAAACCCAACAGGGAATCACCCAAAAATTCCAGGCGTTCATTATTTACTTTATCTGCACTTCGGTGAGTTAGGGCTCTGCGGACCAATTCCTGATCAGAAAACTGGTAGTTCAGATGTTTCTGTAATTTATCCAGCGCAGTCGCCATTTACTGCAGTACGCTATCGAACTTGGCGATTACATCCAGGTTTGCAAACAACTCCACGCGACGCTCATAGGCGACCGTAATGATGGCCTGACTATTTTCCCGGCGCAGCGTGATGCTGCCGAGATCGAAGCCGGTGACATTATTTATTCTTAGTGTATTCGACACCCGATTCCTTATGTCCGTAATGGTCATGTTCTCTGCCTCGCCAGTTTCGATCAGTTCATCACAGATTCCCACTATCAGATTGTGATCGATATAAAGGGGAACGACTTTGAGGCCAGCAGTCAGAAATACTGCGACTAACAAAAACATCACCAGAAGTCCCAGTTTAGAGGCACCTTGTTGCTTCTTTAGATTGTTGATGTGCATTTTATTCATGGCTTTTTCCATAGAAATATTTTGACTTAAGCAGAGGCCTACAGGGTAAAAATTCTAGATATACTCTATGTCCGGAGCAGAAACAGTACCGTTAGTTGCATCACAAGACCCAAAATACCCTACCAGACTGTTGAAAAACTCTCAGCCGGCACAATACCGCGTTAAAATATGGCTCAAAATGCTCATTTACGATGTGTAAATTCCGCTTTTTCGCCAGATCTTGCCTTGTCTTGCACTCGCCTGAAAGCTTTTCAACAGCCTGCTAGTTGATCAACTGATTCCTGGAAAACGTCGGCAAATTCAGGCCGGGTTCCTTGTGCATCCACACCGCTACGGCCTTACCGACGATATCTTTTTCGGGAACGGCTCCCCAGACTCGACTGTCGCTACTATTGTCTCGATTGTCCCCCATCATGAAGTAGTGCCCGTTCGGTATCACCCAACTGGTACGGGAACGCCGTTGTCCGACGCCGTCGATGTGCTGAGTGGCATGCTCAACACCGTTAATCGTTTCAGTATATAGCGTCCCCGGCAACGCTCCAACGTTGGTATCGACCTGAATATTTCCCTGCAATTCCTTGCTGATCAGTTCTCCATTAATGTACAGATCCCTGCCTTCATAACGCACGGTATCGCCGGGCAGGCCTATCACGCGTTTAATGTAGTACTTGTCCTCATGGGGAGGAATGAAAACCATCACCTCACCACGGTCCGGCGCAGCCACATCTATGATCTTGGTGCCAATAACCGGCAGGCGTACACCGTAGGCGTATTTATTCACCAGGATAAAATCACCCACCTCCAGCGTAGGAATCATCGACCCGGTTGGAATCTGAAAAGGTTCCATCAGAAACGAACGCAATACCAGCACGATAAGCAACACCGGGAAAAATGACTTCGCATACTCGATGAGCAAGGGTTCCCGTGCTAGGGCAGCAACAGCATCGGCGCGCTCATCTTCGCCCTTGTGTTTACCCTGGCCTGACATATATGCCTCGATCGCTGCCAGTCGCGTCTTTTTGATCAGCAGGCTGTCGAGAAGCCACAAAATTCCGCAGACGCCGACCAGGGAAACCAATACGACGGAAAAATCTATATCCATTGCTGTTTCTATTCCTTATCCATATTCATAGGCTCCCTAAAAGCCATTTTTAACTGTCGACCTTGAGGACCGCCAAAAATGCTTCCTGGGGCACTTCCACATTACCCACTCTCTTCATCCGTTTCTTGCCGGCCTTCTGTTTTTCCAATAATTTTTTCTTGCGCGTAATGTCGCCGCCATAACACTTGGCGGTTACATTTTTGCGCAATGCCTTGACGGTCTGGCGGGAAATAATTTTCCCGCCGATTGCGGCCTGTATCGCCACATCATAAAGCTGTCGTGGAATCAGTTCCTTCATTTTTTTCACCAGGGCAAGACCTTTCGATTGAGCGTGGTCCCTGTGTACTATTAGTGCAAGCGCATCTACTTTATCGCCGTTGATGAGAATATCTAAACGCACCAGGCTGGATTTATCGAAGCGGATGAAATGATAATCCAGGGAGGCATAGCCACGACTCACCGATTTCAGGCGGTCAAAGAAATCCAGCACCACCTCGTTCATGGGTAACTCATATTGCAGGGAAACCTGTTTACCGATGAATTGCATGTCTTTTTGCACGCCGCGTCTTTGCACGCACAAGGTGATCACCGAGCCGAGGTGTTCCTGGGGCACCAGGATACTGGCCAATACGATAGGCTCGCGCATTTCCTCGATCGAAGTGATGGCGGGTAAGCGCGATGGGCTATCCACCTTGACGGTGTCGCCATTGTTTAGTTTTACTTCGTAGACCACGGTGGGAGCCGTGGTAATCAGCGACAGGTCATATTCCCGCTCCAGCCGCTCTTGGATAATTTCCATGTGCAGCATACCCAGAAAACCACAGCGAAAGCCGAAGCCCAGCGCATCTGAATTTTCCGGTTCGTAATGTAGAGACGCATCATTCAATGTCAGCTTGGCGAGGGCGTCACGAAAGTTTTCGAAGTCCTCGGAAGAGACAGGAAACAGACCCGCGTATACCTGGGGCTGGATTTGTTGGAAGCCGGCCAGCGCCTCTACTTCGGGAGAGCGCGCCAGAGTAATGGTGTCACCGACTGGCGCGCCATGAATGTCCTTGATGCCGGCGACGATGAAGCCGACTTCACCGGCAGCGAGCACGTCAGTCTCATGGCGCTTGGGCGTAAATACACCGATGCTGTCGGCAGTCTGTGCCTTACCAATGGATTTGGCGATGATCTTATCGCCCTTGTGCAGGGTGCCGGCCATGACGCGTACCAACGACACCACGCCGAGGTAATTGTCGAACCAGGAGTCGATGATCAGCGCCTGTAATTTTCCATCACGGTCAGCTGTAGGCGGTGGCACCTTGGCGATAATCTGTTCCAGTATCTCGTCTATCCCCATGCCGGTCTTGGCGCTGGCACAAACCGCTTCGGACGCATCGATACCAATTATCTCTTCGATTTCCATGCGTACCCGGTCCGGTTCGGCCTGGGGCAAATCCATCTTGTTGAGAACCGGAATGACCTCGAGGCCCTGCTCGATGGCGGTATAGCAGTTGGCAACGGATTGGGCCTCTACACCCTGGCCGGCATCGACGACCAGCAAGGCACCCTCGCAGGCGGCAAGGGATCGGGATACCTCGTAGGTAAAATCCACATGTCCGGGTGTGTCGATAAAATTCAACTGATAACGCTCACCATTTTTCGCGTCATAATGCAGGGTGACGCTCTGTGCCTTGATGGTAATGCCGCGCTCTTTCTCGATATCGAGGCTGTCCAGGATCTGTGCTTCCATCTCCCTGTCACTGAGCCCGCCGCAGAGCTGAATGAAACGGTCGGCCATTGTGGATTTACCATGATCGATATGAGCGATGATGGAAAAATTACGGATATGGCTTAACTCAGTCACGGAATCGACTTTTACTGACAAAGGGAATGGGACGGGTATAAAACAAGGCCGCAAGTCTACAGTATCCTGACTTGGGTGTCAGGAAGTTTACTGCTCGCGGCGGGGAACACCAATAGATTCAGAGCATTAGCGATATCGGCGCGCTATAGGGGCGGCGGTTGATGCTGCGCTGCCGTAGGGTTCTAACTCAGCAGATGCGGTTCAACGAGACAGTTCCAGTGCCCTCGTCGTCCCCTGACCCTCACGCACGATACGAACCGACACGAAGCCGGACTCGGGCAGGCGGCCCGCAACGGCGGCGAAATCTTCAGGTGAAGTGATTTCCTGGCGATCCAGTGCGATGATGACATCGCTAAGCAATAAGCCCGCTTCCCTGCCGGGACCATCATTCAATTCCACGATGCGGACACCACGGATACCCGCTACCTGTTGCTCGCGGCTGAGTTCCATGACCCTGAATCCCAGCCGATTACGCCGTTGCCTGGTTACTTGCGGTTCCACCTGGGCGACAGTGTTGGTGGGAGAGCTTCCCAGTTCCACGGTCAGGGTGTCTAACTCGCCGTTTCTGAAAATCAGCACACTGGCCTGGGTTCCAGGGCGGTACTGGCCTACGTAAAACGGCAAGTCGGTGTAATAGTCGATCTGGTGGCCGTTGAATTCCAGGATGATGTCTTCATCGAGTATGCCCGCCGCCTGGGCTGGACTGCCGGGCTGAACCGCGTCCACGAAGGCGCCACGAGGGCGATCCATCTCGAAGATTTCGGCCAGGGCATAATCTACCTCACCCATGCGCACGCCTAGTAAACCCCGTGCGACCGCGCCGGATTCACGCAACTGGGCCACGACGTTCATCGCCACATTACTGGGAATCGAGAATGAAATGCCGTTGGAGCCGCCGGTGCTGCTTTGGATCTGGGAATTTATACCGATGACTTCACCGTCGAGATTGAACAGAGGCCCACCGGAATTACCTTGATTAATGGCGACATCGGTCTGGATGAAGGACATGTAATTATAGGTGGGCCCCCCACGTACCGATCTGCCCTTGGCGCTGACGATGCCGGCGGCCGCAGAAAACTCCAGACCGAACGGAGAGCCGATGGCCAGCACCCAATCCCCGACTCTGACCGCATCGGAATCGCCAAATTCAACATAGGGCAGATCTGAGGCATCGAGTTTTAGCAGGGCCAGGTCGGAGGGCTCATCCAGGCCTATGACTACGGCATCAAAGACACGGCGGTCGTTCAGGTATACCACGATTTCATCTGCCCCTGCGACGACGTGATTATTGGTTAACACATAGCCGTCTGCCGAGATAAGAAATCCGGAGCCCACCGCACCTCGGCGACGCTGCTGTTGAATGCCTTCGATATCGGAATCCGGCGTGTCGCCGGGGTTGAGTTGACGCAGCAGCTCTTCAACCTCCCTGTCTATAGTGCGACTGCGGGCTTCAATATTGCGTAAGGTCGATATTTCTACGATGGCAGGCGCGTTGTGTTCCACCAGGTCGGCAAAACTGGGCAGCGCGGTCTGGGCATTGCTGGCGGCCGCCCCCAGGCCGAGAATCAGCAGCAGTGGGAGCGTGGGCAGTATTGTTGATCGAGCGCAGAGTACCAGCTTCATAGTAATTTATCCGGGAAACGGGATTATTCAGGCAGCCGCTTTCGCGGCTGCATAGTATCTAAGGCGATTGTCTACGCCAACGAGAGATAAAGGAATAAGGGCATATTTTAGCACACTGCCGAAACATGCCAACAACGGGGCGCGGGGGAAATTTAGTGAAGCAGGTGGCGCGGGTGAACTGATATGGAAAAAACAAGCTCAGAAAATGGCGCTTGCGTTTATTGCGGTGGTTTCGGGACCAGTTCGTTAACCAGACGAAATAGTCGAGAGTCCTGAATGTGCTCCGTTAGGACCGGCTCCGCCTCATCGATCGTCCAGTTACCCAGGTACTCGCGCAGACGCTGTTGAGCGGCGGGATCCAGTTCCACCGTGGCGCGCTCCGCCACCAGGGTCGGGTCCTGAGGTTGGGCCGTCGGCACCGCGCTCTCTACCGCTGGGGCCTGTTGTGCCACCGGCATCACTCTGTTGTCGAGACTCGATTGCACGGCGACGATGAAGACCAGAGCCACGGATGCAGCAACCGCTACCTTGACGAAGTATTGTTGCCAGCTCGAAGGTTTGCCGGAGGAGGATTTAACTGACTGGGCGCTGACAGCCAGGGGTTCTTTCGCAATTTGTGTGGAGATTGCCAGCGCCAGATCGGCGCTCACCGACACAGCAGGTTCGTGTAACAGGGCCTGTACCAGGCTGAATCGCTCCCAGGTTTCCAACAGGGCTGGATTCTGTTCGCAGTATTTCAGCACCCGTCTAATCTCGAGATCATCAGCCTCATTATCGAGTAACGCCGATAATGATTCTTTCTCAAACTCGCTCATGCAGTACCCCTGCTGTCAGTGCCTCAGACCGGCACTGCATCCTCTACGGATTATTTCTTAGTTTCTAGGTGTTGGCTATTCTTATTACTACTTTCTACCTTCTGCCTACCTT
>CAJXIY010000148.1 GCA_913054495.1 uncultured Gammaproteobacteria bacterium
CAGTACCGAAAGTAAACAGTACCGAAGGGGACGTGAATACTTTGCTTATTCCCCCGACCTAATCTGTTTCTGCAGGGCTATCCAGTATCAGCGGTGCTCGGGACTGACTCTCTGAAGAAAGCTGCGGTTGCCATTTTCCAAATCGGAAGCTTCTGGTTCTCGGCGGCGCATAGCGACGCGGATCTGTAGCGCACTTGGTTTGTATTTGGGGGACGCCTTGAGGGCGTTGAGGTGACTATAAGAAATCGAAGCAGACCTGACCCCGCTTGTCTCTAATTCCTTGCGTACTTGGTGACCTTCCGATCACCGACCGACGCGCCCCAGATAACGCCGTCGTCATCAACCGCGATGCCCTCGGGGAAACTAGTCCCGTCGTGGGGGCCAGGATCGGGAATGAAGTGCTGCACGATGCCATCGTTTACGCTGCCTATGCGAATACCACGGTGCCAGCCAGGATTGTAGCCGTACTGACCCTCAGCCTGGCGTGACTCAGAGTCCACCACGTATAAAATATCGTTGTGAATTCTCACGCCGCTCGGTCTGCCGAAATGCTCCCATATCGCCAACAGTTTGCCTTCCGGAGAGAGAATCTGCAGGCGGTTATTGGTACGGTCGCCGACAAAGATACGGCCCTGAGAATCGATGGCTAGCGAATGGGGGCACTCGAATTGCAGTGGCCCCTGGCCTTTGGATCCCCATGCTTCGATAAACTCGCCCTCGGGAGAAAGGTGGAGGATGCGTCGATTCGAATCCGGATTGATGTGGCCGTCGGCGATATAGAGATCGCCATTGGGTGCAATAGCGAGATCGGAGGGCTCATTAAATAGACCTGGCGCCTCTCCGCGAATGCCCGGTCGGCCCAATTCAATCAGAATCTCTCCTTGTTGGTTGAACTTGAATATCTGATTACCCTTAACGCCGTCTTCAACGCCGGCGTCCACTACCCAGATATTATCATCGTCGTCCACCACGATGCCGTGGGGGAATACAAACATGCCTGCACCGAAACTAGTCAGAAATTCGCCATCGGGGCTGAATTTTAGAATCGGGTCCACTGTGGAACCGGAACAGGTATTGGCGCCACAACGCTCGAATACCCAGATGTTTCCCCCAGAATCTATATCGATTGCATTACCTGACCCCATGACCCGATTATCGGGCATGGTGACCAGATTGTCGTAGCTGGTATAGCCGTTGACGATGTCGGGGAGACGGTCGTTTTGTTGGGCAAGACCCATGTTTGCAAAGATTGATAAGATCACGCAGGAAATTAGCTTGCTTACTTTTTTAGAATACATGGTCTTATCCTCAGGAAAATTCGTAGCGATTCGGTTCAGGCTATGGCAGTTAATACCAGGTTCCGTCTGAGTGCATGTTTACAGAGTAAAATCGACATGAGGAAGTAAGTCCAGAGAAATGAACAATTTCCTATGAAAAAATATTTAGTCACCAGTCGATGTGGTACGGGCATGATTCAGGGATGAACATTTGTACTTACCAATTTGGTGTGGGTTACTGAGCTTACTAATATTGGAATTTTGAATCTATAGCGAATAGTCAATTTCTGAGATGTTTTGACTATTTCCCACAGCCGGACCGATAATACGGACAGCGCGCTCTGCTAAATGGTCACGCAGCTTGTTACGCTCGATTCAGGGTTGCTTGTTCCGCGGCTTCCTTCTCAGCTCGACGATCCTGCTGCCATTCTCTTAGCTGCCTGGCCTGGGTCACAATGAAGGCGCGAATGGATTCGAGTTGCTCGTTGCTCAGTGCATCTTCAAAATCTGGCATGCCTGCTTGAGCACGGGCACCACCCAGCACGATATCGCTCATCTCTGCATGGGTGTTCAGGGTCATCAGTCGAAGGTCTGGTGCCACGATCGCCACTTCCAAAGGAATGCCGATGCCTCCATGACAGCTCGCACATTGGGCGTGGTAGAGATCATCGCCCTGACGAATAGCCTCAGCACTGAACTCGGTATCGGCTTGCTCGGGAATCTCTGACTGCACTACATCTGCAACAGGCAAGGTGGCAGTGCCACCCAGTTTAAACACGACCACCGTACCGCCAAGGTCTATGGTTCGGTTACCGTTCATCATGGTGGCCACATACTGGGTGTCGTCGATCTGATAACTCATCATGGATGTAGAACGAAAGGTTCCTGTGGCTCGGAATTTCCAGATTGGTTCGCCGTTGTCGGTATTGCGCACGACGAAATCACCGGTTCCCTCGCCCTGAAACAACAGGCCTGTGGTGGTGGCCAGAACACCCCCGTTATAAATAGACTCCAGCTGTTGCCGCCACTTGTACTGACCAGTAATGGGGTCGAAGGCACCGACAAAGGCCTTGGACTCGGGTCGCGGTGCGGCATCTTCTATCAGTTCGCGACGGTAAGCACCCTCGCCCCAGCCCAGGCTCAAGCCTCGTTCACGAATCTCGTATACCCCAGTCTTGACAAAGGTCTCGTCCAGAGAATAGAAGTTAGCTATGTCGTGATAGTAAAAATACATCAGTCCCATGTCATTATCCCAGGACTGAGGCTCCCAATTATGGGCACCAGAATTGGCCGGCAGAATCCATTGCGGGTCGGTTTCATAGAACACATCTGGATTTTCGACGGGTCGGCCAGTTTCCATATCGACGTGAGTGGCCCAGGTAATGCCATCGGTGTAGGCATGGGCACGCAGTAGCTCTCCAGTTTCCCTGTCGAGTATGTAGAAGAATCCATTCTTCGGCGCCTGCAGCAATACCTTGCGCTCTTCCCCATTCAGTTCGATTTCGCCTAGGGTCATATCCATGGCCGAGCTAAAGTCCCAGTTGTCTCCAGGCACCGTCTGGTAGTACCAGTTCATGCGGCCAGTCTCCACGTCCACCGAGACTATGCTGGAAAGAAACAGATCGTCACCACCACCGGGGGAACGAATTTCTCGGGGCCAGGGAGCGCCGTTACCGACGCCGATATAAAGGCTATTGAACTCTTCGTCATAGACCAGGGAATTCCATGCGGTGCCACCGCCGCCGTACTTCCACCATTCACCGCCCCAGGTCTGGGCCGCCATCTCCAATTCAGGGTGTTCGAAGGGCTTGCTCGGATCGCCGGGTACCAGAAAAAAGCGCCAATCCACGTCACCGGTTTCGGCATCGTAGGCAGTAACATAGCCACGGCGATGGCCGGATTCCCCGCTACCCTGACCGATATACACTTTCCCCGCCGCAGCCCGTGGCGCCCCGGTGATGTTAAAGCGACCCAGTCCTGCAGGTATCCAGGTGTCCACGTCCCAGACTTCCTCGCCGCTTGCGGCATCGATGGCAAGCAATCGTCCATCAAAGGTGGCAACATAGACCTTGTCCTGGTAAAGAGCCACTCCCCGATTGTGGGCAGGGCCGCAACAGGCTAAACGAATATAGCTACGGTCTACTTCCGGATCGTAGCGCCAAATCTCTTCCCCATTTGTTGCATCGAGAGCATAGACTACGCTCCAGCCATTGGAGACGTACATGACGCCGTCTGCCACCAGAGGGGTGCCCGACATACGCATGTTGTAATCGCCAATCTGTCGAGTCCAGGCCAGACCCAATTGATCGGCGTTTTCGGGTGTGATTTGGGTGAGCTGTGAGAATCGTTGTTCCTTGTAGGTCTGGCCGTAAGTGAGCCAGCTGCCGGGTTCGGTGGCCGGGGCGTTGATAATTCTGGCGTCGTCTATATTACCGGGCTTGGAGTTGTTTGCAGATTCTGAGTCAGCTGAAGTCTCCGCAGCGAAGTTTGGCACTCCCAGTCCAGTATTGGAGTCCAATGCCGTCAAGACAGCAGAGCTTAAAACTAGCACCGCAAGAATCCGCAGAGTCGAAGTTAGGAAGCCTTGTAGCCTATTTATACATTTCATGCGCTCATTACCCCGCTGTTTTTCTCTGATGCCATTTTGATTACAGGCTGTAAAGCAAGTAAAGAAATGGTTTACTCTCACTCTTCCTGTACACTAGCAACAAATAATTCAAACAGTAAGTAATTCAGCGGTCATGGTTCTAAGGAGTAGTCAATGAAAAGTATAACTAAAGCTAGCGGTATGATAGCCGGTCTGGTTTCAATCCTGTTCTCGGTTCAAATTTTGGCTCAGGCGCCAGAGACTATTACGGTAACTAGCTCCGCCTTCGACCATCACGGCACCGTGCCGGATGAGTTCTCAGCCTATGGCGATAACAAGTCAATCGATCTGAACTGGTCAACCCTGCCCGCGGGCACCGTTCAACTGGCCCTGATTTGTGATGATCCGATAGTCGTGGAAATCGGCATGATGCCGACTCCTTTCGTGCATTGGGTTGCTTATAACATCCCGGCGAGCGCCTCGGGCTTGCCAGCCGGTATGCCAACAGATGCCGAAGTAGCGGGTATTGCCGGCCTCGACGGAATGATAAACGGCCTCAATGGGACTCGCCGGCCGGGTTACTTCGGCCCCCGCCCGCCTGCCAATGGCCAGCTGCACGCCTACCATTTTCGTGTCTATGCACTCGATGCCGACCTTGGTCTGGAAGCGGGCTTGAATAAGGATGAGTTACTAGCCGCTGTCGATGGACACGTGCTCGCGACTGGTATGTTGATGGGGCATTACGAACGAAAAGAATAAGAACCATCTCACTCAACATTGGGTCGATAACTATTGGGGATAGTTGAATTAAGTAAACTATCCCCTACGTTCCCCTCATTTTAAGTCCACGACCCAGACACGTTATTCGCAAATTGTCCTCATTGTGCGGCTTCCTTCTACACGATACGCTGGCCCGGCGTACTCTTTAGGGCAGTTAGTTATTGCTATCCCAGCATCCGGTTTCAAGCCTCTGGCAGTTCCCATTCCTGTTTCACATACCTCCATATGCGCCAGCTTGCTAAATTCATTGAACTCTGGACATTAAAATAAAGTCTCGTTATTCTTAATCGATACGCTAAATCAGACTTATTTACCAGTGTGGAAATAGTGGACAATTTGAAAGTAAAAAATATAGTGATACTGGGTGGTGGAACCGCAGGGTGGATGACCGCCAACCTGTTAGAAAAAAAGTGGCAGCACCTCGGAATTAAAATCACCTTAGTTGAATCACCTGATATCGGTATTGTTGGAGTGGGTGAAGGCTCTACTCCAGTTCTAAAGCATTTTTTTGATTCATTAGATATAAGTGAGTCTGAGTGGATGCCGGAATGTAATGCAACCTATAAAAATGGAATAAGTTTCATAAATTGGTCAACGGTATCTGGCTATGAAGAATATTTTCACCCTTTCGGCTGTAGTCTTGATTTTGTGACATTCAAATTTCTCTATGATAATGCAACTCTTCGTAGAAAAGGGGTTGATGTCATAGCCCATCCCAATCGTTTTTCCTTGATGGCAAGTTTATCTGAAAAAAAATTGGCCCCAATTGCTTCAAAAAACTTTCCATTTCATTTTCAGTACGGCTATCACTTTGATTCTGTATTGATTGGAAAGTTTTTGCAAAAAAAAGCAGCGAAAATTGGTATCAATCACATTCAGGCGACTGTCAAAAACATTGAATTAGATTCAAATGGTAATATTACTTCCTTAAAACTTGATACTGATCAAATATTGTCTGGCGACTTATTTGTAGACTGCTCTGGTTTCGTTTCTATTCTTCTAGAAAAAACCTTAAAGGTACCTTTTATTAGTTTCTCAGATAACCTGTTTAACGATTCTGCAATAGTAATACCGACGGAAATTGAACCAAATATACCATCGCAAACCATATCTACGGCATTAATGAATGGCTGGGTATGGCGGATACCTTTGACTAACCGTTTTGGTAATGGATATGTTTATAGTTCGCAATATTGTACTCAGGATGAGGCTGAGAAAGAGCTTAGAGCACACTTGGGGCTTTTAGAAAGTGATATTGAAGCTCGTCATCTGAAAATGAAAGTTGGTAGAGCACAAGAGTCTTGGTGTAAAAATTGTGTGGCAGTCGGTCTTTCTCAAGGTTTTATAGAACCGTTGGAAGCAACAGCTCTGCAATTTGTACACTCTACGATTGACGAATTTACCAAGGCATTTGAGGAAGGAGGGTTTACCAATCAATATAGAGAACAATTTAACCAACGAATTAATATGAATTTTGAAAGTATTCGAGACTATATTGTTTTACATTATAAGACCAATTCAAGAAAGGATAGTCAATATTGGATAGACAATCGAGAAAACAAGAATATCTCTAACAACTTAAAAGATATGCTTAGTTGTTGGTACAATATGCAAAGCCTGGGAGCTGAGTTAAAACGTCTTAAAATCGGAAGTTATTATACACAGATGTCCTGGACCTGCTTGCTCTCAGGAATGGGACTATTCCCACCCAAAGA
>CAJXIY010000149.1 GCA_913054495.1 uncultured Gammaproteobacteria bacterium
CTTGACTCTGTCCCTGGCCTTGACTCTGTCCCTGGCCTTGACCCTGAGTTCTGCCCTGGGACTGTCCGCCGCGAGCCTGCTTGCGCTCATCGTCAGATTTGTCCTTGGCGGAACCCTGCTTACGCCGCTGTTGCGACCCTTGTTTGCTGCGATCGGTTCCCGCAGTCCGGCTATCGCGAGATTGCTGACTGCGCTGGTTCTTTGCCCCCTGACGGCTTCGATTCCGGTTCCCCTGTTGTGGTCGCTGCCGCTGAGGCCTGGCACTCTGCTTCGGTGTAGTAGTGAACAAGCCAGTTATCGCTGCCCATAAAGAGGCGAACAGACCTTTGCTTGGTGGCGGCGGACGTTGCGCCGGGATATTACTGACGGCAGCTTCCTGTACTGTCGCCGCCTGCGCCTTGGGTTTAACATTTACCGCGGCATCGGGCGTCGCCGTGGATTCCACCTCGTAGGCTTCAGACTGCAGATTGATGGCGGTAATTTCGTAATGAGGGGTTTCCATTTCCGGGTTCGGCACGATAACCAGCCTGGTCTTGCTCTGCTCTTCTATCTCGGCGACAACGAGACGCTTCTCATTGAGCAGGTAAGAGGAAACGACCAGGGGCACGGTGGCCCGTACTTCCTGGCTTTTTTGCTTATTCGCCTCTTCCTGCACGATTCTTAGAATCGAGAGAGACAGGGATTCGACATCGCGAATAGTGCCCTGGCCACTACAGCGTGGACAGACGATGGCGCTGGTTTCACCCAGCGAAGGCCGCAGTCTTTGCCGCGACATTTCCAGCAAGCCGAAGCGGGAAATACGACCCACCTGCACCCTGGCCCGATCCGGTTCCAGTGCGTCGCGCATGCGGTTCTCAACCTCGCGCTGATTACGGTTGGAACTCATATCGATAAAATCGATGACGACCAGGCCGCCCATGTCCCGCAGTCGCAGTTGCCTGGCGATCTCATCGGCCGCCTCGAGGTTGGTAGTGAGCGCCGTTTCTTCGATATCGGCACCGCGGGTGGCGCGTGAGGAATTGATATCGATAGAGATCAGGGCCTCGGTTGGATCGATCACTACGGAACCGCCGGAGGGTAATTGAACTTGCCGCTCGAAGGCACTCTCGATCTGGCTTTCGATCTGATAACGATTAAATAGTGGCAGTTTGTCGTCGTATAGCTTGATTCGATTCTCGTATTGCGGCATCACTTGCCTGATGAATGCAATCGCCTCTTCATAGGATTCCTGAGTATCGAACAGCACCTCGCCGATATCCTGGCGCAGATAATCGCGGATGGTGCGAACGATGACATTGCTTTCTTGATAGATGAGAAATGGCGCCGACTTTTCGCCAGCGGCGTCCTGTATCGACTGCCACAGCGTGAGCAGGTAATCCAGATCCCACTGCAGTTCCTTCTGATCTTTACCGACGCCGGCAGTACGGACGATCATGCCCATGCCGTCGGGGATGTTTAGAGCACGTAGCGCCTCGCGTAATTCGTCGCGCTCATCGCCTTCGATGCGGCGGGAAATGCCGCCGGCTTTGGGGTTATTGGGCATGAGCACCAGGTAGCGGCCTGCGAGACTGATATAGGTTGTGAGGGCAGCACCCTTGTTACCGCGCTCCTCTTTTTCCACCTGCACCACGACCTCGGTGCCTTCCGGAATCAACTCCTTGAGGTTCGATCTGTCGCCGCTACCGGCGTAGTACTGGCGGGAAATTTCCTTTATGGGCAGGAAACCATGGCGTTCGGCGCCGAAATCGACGAAGGCTGCTTCGAGGCTGGGTTCCACTCGGGTTATCTTGCCCTTGTAGATGTTGGCTTTTTTCTGAACCCGGGTACGGTGTTCGATGTCCAGGTCGTAGAGTTTCTGACCATCGACGAGTGCCACCCGAAGCTCTTCTTCCTGGGTCGCATTGATTAGCATTCTTTTCATAATAAGTTCGCTTTCTATTTAAATAGATTAACCAGACAAGCAAACTCGGGGAGGGCTATTCATGCCGGAAAAGCGCTGGACGATGGCTTCGTGTCAAGCTTTTCAGCAAGTCCGACCGTAGGGTCGGACCGGGGGCAGCTAAAGTGTGTAAATAAAGACCGGTAAAGTGGCAATACACCGGCAACGCTGTTGATCCTGGATCAGGATGTTTATGTGTTACCGAATTAACCCGATGAGGGTTCTATGTATTGCATTTATCCTACTGTTTTAATTAACTTTAATGCCCAGTGGCGTTTTCATCACCCCGCCAGATAAAACTGGCCGAGCGCTGGAATAGGAAATCCTGAATCTAATTAGTCTTGGTCGATCCGGGCTAATTCACTTAGCCTGTCACGCCATGCTGCTTCTGCATGGCCCAATATTATCTGTTTAATGAGATGGCAACACTGGAACTGATTGCTGGCTGTTAAGCCAGTCTTACGAAGTTGCAGTCCTGCCTCGGGGCCTTTACGGCCTGTCTTACATCGTCTCGGCGGGCAAAGCGGTTTAGAGGCTGTTGCCATAGCAGACACGTCAAACGCGGCTACAGGTCAGTAATGCTGCCCGATCATGGCCGCTACACGCTACCTTGCGTACTCCGGTAGCGCATGGCGTGGCAATATAGCAGTAAAGCCTCTTCAACTCAAATCCAGGGACGGAAATCCACTAGAAAACAACGACCTGCATCCAAGGTCTATGAATTTATGTGTCATAGACACAGCTTGCTTAAACAAATTCCCTATGCTTAGATTAGGCTGGCGCGTGGCTTTGCCAGTACACAGACACAGCAACAAGACATATCCGACATCGGAACTGTGAAATTACCACAAGCCTGATAAAAATAGCCGTACAGCCGGGCTCTGGAATTATCGACGCATCCCCGGCTGGGACCAAACAAGAAACAAAAAATGCAGTGCCAGCAACATCCGTGGTGGGGCGGATGGCACTGAGACCGGGGCACGCAACCATGACGATTTATTCCTATTGCCGGACTTCTGAACTGGAAGCTTCTCTGGAGCTCGATCAACTCAACTCAATCCTCGAACCGGAAAATCTGGCGATGCAGACCTATTGCCTGAGTCAACGCTGGTTCTTGATGGAGACCCTAAAGGACTTTAATTGCAGCTGGAATCTTGAATTCAGCAAGCGGGAAAACGGCAGGCGCCTGCTCAGTACGCTGCAAGCGGGTGATGTAATTCTCTGTAGCAAACTGGAGCGTATCGTCAGTTCCAGCCAAGAGGCAGTACAGCTGATAGCCAGACTCAGGGATAAGTTTTTGCAGCTGCATATCGTGGAACTGGGTGGCGATATTACGCGCGCCGACTTCGGTGTTAACTTTAGCAAGATCGCCGCAATATTTTCCGCCCTCGAGAAGCGAAAATCTGCGGAGCGGATCAAGGAGGTCAAACAACGACAGCGGAAGCAGGGACGATATCTCGGTGGCAGCAGACCGTTCGGTTACATGATTCATGAAAATGGCCGCTTGATCGAAAATCCCATGGAACAACGGGTGTTGAGAAAAATCATGAATTTGAAGAAGCAGGGAAAATCCCTGCGGGCTATTTCCAGCGAAGTTTCCACCCCTATCATGCCCATCAGTTTCAAGACTGTGCAGAGGTTGCTGCTGCGTCACGCCAGTCAATACTAAAGGAGCGGCGAGCTTACACGCGCGCCGCCCCCGCCTCAAAGCCTCCAACTCGTTGCCTTTTCCAGTGACAAGTTGCAAACTCCTGAGAAGCAAACTCTAAAGTCGCCAAGCCATTCTCATGCTTAAACCATTCTCACTGTTTGTAGGCATGCGTTACTCGTTGACGCGGAAGCACAACCTGCTGCTGTCTTTCGTGTCTCTGATTTCGATGCTGGGTGTTTCTCTCGGTGTATTGATCTTGATTGTGGCTTTGTCGGTGATGAATGGGTCTATCTCTACGCTGCGCGATGAAGCCCTGAAATCCGTGCCTCATGTCACACTTTCGAGTGACGCGCTGGAGGATCAATTGCCGCGATATCTGCAGTTGGCGGGCGCGGCGGAAGCTATCGTTGCGGCTGCACCCTATATTGAAGGTGAGGCAACCCTGCGCTTTCAGGGGCAGAATAGTTTCGTGCGCCTGCGGGGAATCGATCCATTGCTGGAAGCGGAGGTGGTCAATAACCCGGGGCAACGGTATCGACAGTTACTCGCATCTCTGGCCGCCACCGAAAACGGCATAATCCTGGGCACACAACTGGCAGGGAGTCTGGGGATTTATAGTTCCGGAGAGGTCAGCGCCATCGCCCTGGGCAGCCTGCTGTCGAGATCACTGGCGGATTCACAGGGATTTGAAGTCGTCGGTTTTGCAGATTTTGGCCTTTACAGCAATGGCAATATTGCCCTCATCAATATGCAGCCGGCGCGGCGTCTTTTTCAACGAGACCCGGGTGTGGAGCTGCAACTGCGGCTCAAAGTACGCGATGTGTTCGCGGCCGAAGCCATCGTTGCCTCCGCATTTTTCGCCGTCTCCGGGGTGACGCTGGTACCGTGGAATGTCGCCCAGGCCAGCCTCTTTAATGCCCTCAATATGGAGAAGATACTCACCGCTTTCATGCTGCTCATGATCGTCATCATCGGCGCAGTCAACATCGTATCGACTCTGGTGATGGTGGTTTCCGACAAGGGTGCCGACATCGCAATACTACGCACCATGGGCGCCAGTCGACGAACTATAATGCAGGTGTTTATTATTCAGGGTTTGATCGCGGGGGTCATAGGCACCGTGGTTGGCGCGGTGCTGGGGGTCTTGCTGGCGAGTAATATTACCGCCATCAGCCTGGGGCTGGAGCGCGTAATTAATTCGATATTTGTCGACGCCAATGTTTATCTCATTTCTCACCTGCAAACCCAGGTGGATTGGGCTGAGGTGTTATTAGTATGCGTGGCGGCCCTGATCATTTCCTTCCTGGCGACTCTTTATCCGGCGTACCGGGCCAGTAAAATACAACCGGCCGAAGTTTTACGTTACGAATAATTGCTCACCGAAGACTCACCAGCAGCGGAAATTGTAATCCTAAATGAATTCTGACAAGCCAGTATTGACCTGCGAACATCTCGGGAAAATCTATTCCCAGGGTCCGCAGGAAGTTGAAGTACTTAAGGATATCAATCTCGAGATCCTGGCAGGGGATCAAATTGCGATCGTAGGCAGCTCCGGTTCCGGTAAGACCACCTTGTTAAATCTTCTGGGCGGTCTGGATCTGCCCACCACGGGTTCAGTTCATGTCGCCGACAAGAACCTGGCCCTGGTAAATGAGACCGAGCGGGGCCTGTTGCGAAATCAATATCTTGGGTTTGTTTATCAGTTCCATCATCTGCTCGGTGAATTTACTGCGCTGGAAAATGTTTGTATGCCCTTATTGATTGGCGGTATGGACAGCGCTGCGGCCGCGGACCGGGCCAGCGCCGTCTTGTCCCGAGTTGGCCTGCAGGCTCGACTCGAACACAAGCCCTCGGAACTGTCAGGTGGCGAGAGGCAACGAGTCGCCATCGCTAGAGCCCTGGTGGCGGAGCCAAGTTGTGTGCTGCTGGACGAGCCAACCGGCAATCTGGACAGGAGGACGGCAGCGGATATTCAGGACATGATGAGCGAACTCAATGATACCCTGGCGATCAGCTTCGTGGTGGTTACCCACGACGAACGACTGGCGCAGTCCATGCAGCGCAAACTCATCCTGCAAGACGGCATGCTCCATGAGCCTTAAGCCCACCAATATTCCGCGCCTGATTGCGCTGCGCTACCTGAGCGTGGGCAAACACAGTCACCTGGTTTCTTTCATGTCCGTTATCTCCATATTTGGACTCGCCCTCGGGGTGGCGATTCTAATTACGGTGCTCTCGGTGATGAACGGTTTCGATCATGAAATGCGCGAAAACATATTGGGCGTGGTGCCACACATCACCATCACTTCGAGGGAAAATCTAAGCCTTGCCCAGTGGCAGGAGATAGAGTTGGCGGCGGCGCAGCATCCTTCGGTGACGGCGGTGGCGCCGGTGATCGAAGTAGCCGCGGTGATGGCGACCGGCGATGGCAACAAGGCAGTACTGATCAGTGGTATCAATCCAGAGTCGGAGGCCGCGGTCTCCTCCATCGCCAAATTTATTCACAGCGGCTCTCTGGAGGCATTACAGGACAAGCGCTGGGGCGTGGTGCTGGGCCAGACCCTGGCATCTCGGCTCGCAGTCACGGTAGGCGATAACGTTGACATTTTTTCGGCGGCGATTTCTATCAACCCGGTGACGCCGCTGGCGACGTTCAAGAGTTTCGAGGTGGTGGGGATATTCAAGGTTGGCAGCCTGGAGCTGGATAGTGAAATGGCGCTCATCAATCTGTCTTCCGCCCGGGTGCTATTCAAGATAAGGCCGCCTTA
>CAJXIY010000150.1 GCA_913054495.1 uncultured Gammaproteobacteria bacterium
TGTGTCTCTTAAACTAGGAGGTGGTTAGTCCAAAATGGTTTGACGACGTACAGCCAGGACCAACAGCAATGGGCTCTTGGTGTCAACTATCTTGTCACCAATAATTTCATAGGGAAAATAAACTATGAGTTTAATAGCGGAATAAGTGGTAGTGACGCAGATGAAAACCGTCTGTTGCTTCAATTGGCCTATGGATTCTAGTTAGGAGAACTACAATGAAATTACGAACCATTAAAAAAATGTGTGGTACGGGAATTAAGGTTTTCCTATTTGCGGGATTGTTTACGCAGCAGGTAACGGCGCTCGAAGACTCACAAACAGGCGACTTTGCCGAAGGAAGCAAGTCCTGGTTAGAAAATTGTGGGCGTTGTCACAATTTCCGTAATCCTTCGGATCTTCGTGATGATCAATGGGTTACCAGCGTATTCCATATGCGTATCCGAGCGGGGTTAACCGGGCAAGAAACGCGCGATATTCTAAAGTTTTTACAAGAAACGAATGCAAAGATAGAACCGGATAATATTGCAGCGGAGTTGTCGGTTTCGTCCCAGAATCAGGTTACCACTACAGGAATGGAGATCTACGATAATAATTGCCTTGCATATCATGGAGTTGACGGCAAAGGTAACCTGCCAGGCGTGCCGGATTTCACCGAGTCACAAGGGCGTCTCAGCAAATCAGATGCGGTGTTGCTCGACAATATTATTAATGGTTTTCAAAGTACGGATGGACTAATGCCCATGCCAGCCAAAGGTGGAAACAGTGCATTGTCAAATACGGATATGTCAGCTGTGTTGAATTATATTAGAAATAGTTTTAGTCCTTAATTATGGTGTCAATAGTGATCCAAGCAAACTCAACACTCAAAGGGTTAACCCAATAAGTTGCTAAATACAGAAGGGGATTCTACCCCGATTTCACGGACAGTTTAGTTAAGGTAATGCATAAACAATTAGTTCAGGCGCCGGTTGACCTGTAACGCTGAGCGCTATGTATTGTGTATCTTCGACTGAGAAGCTCATCGGTGCAGCAGTGGCATTGCCAGGAATTTCAATTGCAGCCAGTTCCTCTCCATTCAGTTTATTTCTAGCGATCAACTTAGGCCCGTCACTCGTATTCTGTGCATGAATCAATAGAGTGGATGTCACGAGTACAGGATGCCGACCACCACCGCCCAATGGTGGCAGATCAATTCCCTGCAGCGCTGGGTTATTCTCTACTCGTGCAGCACTGTCACCGTTGGCGACCTGCCACAAAATCTCGCCCTCGTTCATGTCGATGGCAGTGATAGTAGAATAAGGCGGTTTCAGGATTGGCAAGCCCTGTGGTCCGCGTATGCCCTGGTTAGCCAAGCGGTAGTAGTTAAAGTTCGATTCCCCGGGCTCGAGCGTTCCCATGAATGGAACCGTTGGGTTGTCTGAAGAGGGTATAAATAAAACCCCAGTCTCGGGATCAATGCCAGCTCCTGGCCAATTCGCGCCACCACCGGCGCCAGGCCGCAAGATCGTGCCTCGATGACCGTCATCTCGCGGCAGACTCGGCGGTGTAAACAATGGACCGTAGGTATAGCTGTTCAGAATGTTTATCGCTTCTGCTCTCAATTCAGGCGTGAAATCGATCAGGCCATCGATAGTCAAACCTTGTGGGGCAAAGGCCGGTGGCCTGGTCGGAAAAGGTTGAGTTTCAGCAGCTCTCTCGCCTGGTATAGTAGAAGGGGACACTTGTCTTTCTACTATTGGCCATACCGGTACCCCGGTGGCACGATCAAAGACGTAGGTAAATCCCTGTTTAGTTACCTGGGCAATGGCCTTGATCTCTCTCCCGTTTACGGTAATGTCGATCAGGTTGGGTGCCGCGGGTGTGTCATAGTCCCAGATGCCATGATGAATCATCTGGAAGTGCCAGATTCGCTCCCCTGTGCTTGCGTCCAGGGCAACCAAGCTTTGGGTGAAGAGATTGTCCCCGGGTCTGTGACCACCGAAAAAATCATTAGTCGGTGCTTCCATCGGCAGATAGACGAGCCCGAGTTCCAGATCGGCACTCAATTGCGACCATGCACCACCATTACCTGTGTATCGCCAGGACTCTTCCTGCCAGGTTTCCACACCAAACTCACCCTGCTGGGGAATGCCGTGGAAGGTCCATTTCAGTTCGCCTGTCGGAATGTCATAACCCCTTATCCAGGTCGGTGGCCGTTCCTTGTAGTGAGGTCGGTTAGAGGTAATCTGCTGCACTACCAAGGTGTCGCCTACAACAACTGGAGGAGAAACCGATCCCACAGGTGGGGCGCCCTGCCAATCAGGCACATCTCGATCGGCTCGGGGAATACCAATAGACAAGTCGATACGACCCCCGGCGAAGTTTGTATCTACTGCACCTGAACTTGCATCCAGTGAAATGAGATAGCCGTCATTGGTCGGGAGGAGGATGCGTGCCTGGTCACCATCACTCCAGTAGGCGACACCGCGGTGATGATATCCCAGCGGACTGATGGAAGCGCCGGACAGATAGACTTCGGGGTTGTGTGCCCACAGCGTGGTACCACTCGCGGCATCGATGGCAGCCACCTGGTTCAATGCCGTCAGCATGTAGAGCACGCCATCGATCATCAATGGCGTTGCCTGTAGCCGTCCGAAGTTGATGTCAGAGCCGTTCTCTACCAATTCCTCCAAATTCAGATCTGCATCGATAGACTGCCATCTCCAGGCGATTTTCAGGCGCTCGAAATTTCCCCCGTCTATCTGGCTGAGGCTGGTGTATTTCGTGGAGCCGGCATCGGCGGCATAACTGGGCCATTCTCCTGCGTCGTTGCCATCTTGTGCGAAAGCTACTAACGAGAAACAAAACAATAGACCGCCCATTGCCCGTGAAAAAACAGTACCCGAAATTTTCCTATGACGATTGTGGTACAGATAATTCATGTTACTGACTCCATCTCTGTTTTAGTCCTTCTCGATCCACCCTTTCGCCGCGCAGATAGACGTCGTGGATCTGCCGGGTATTGCGAATATCATCCAGGGGATTGGCATCGAGGATTATGAAGTCCGCTGCCTTGCCCGCTTCCAGGGTGCCGACGTTATCCAGCCCAAAGGCTTCAGCAGAACGCGAAGTCGACGCAACGATGGCCTCGCTGGGGCTTATACCCATGCGTACGAATAATTCCAGTTCGACGTGATCGGCGTAACCGAAGAAATCACCCACGGCGCCGGCATCGGTACCGAGAATGATGTGATTTTTCAATTTCAATAGATTGCTGGCCATTCGGGCCGACCGCTGTTCCACAGCTGCGTTTCTGCTTACGGGGCTTGGGTTGTAATTGGCATTCAGCAATTCAAGGATTGATGCTGGTACCTGATCGTGGAAAAACGGATCTTGAAAAGCCGGAATGTAGTAGGGCTCACGCTTTGTCACCATGCCCAGGGTTGGAACGATGTAAACATTATTTTCTCGCACCATCTCCAGGTATTCATCGTCTACGTCGGTATCGTAAGGCATATGGATGAATCGTCTGTTGCCGAAGCTTACCAGGGACTTGTGATCGGCCAGGGTAGTGGCATGGGCAATGATCCGCATGTCGTAATTCGACGCGGTGTTCAGCACTGCCCTGTAGATTTCCGGTGCCAGTTTTACCTGTGCCCCGCGACGTTCGTCCCGGACATCCACCCAGATCTTGGCGATTCCATATCCGCGTCCCGCCAACTCTCTTACGGTTCTGACTGCCTGTTCAGGGTCGGCAACGGGATGTACCCCCCAGTAATCAGGATCGTCCGTGAAGCGCGGGTTCGGGCCACCGCCCGGGGAACCCATGCCTGGCGATTGGTGATAACGAGCGCCGCCGATATTCCCTCTGAGCTGTTCCAGTTTTACCCGCGCGGCAACCTCTTCGCTGTCGCTGCCTGTGGAGATAATCGTGCCGACGCCATAATAGGCGTGGCGGTACAGGTGGTCGGTCAGGTTTTCCTCAGTGAAAAATTGTGAACCCCAATCGCCGTAGGCTTCCCAGCCAAGGTGGGCATGGGTATTAACCAGCGCTGGCATGATGGTCTTGCCGCTCAGATCATGGCTAATTGCACTGTCAGAGATATCAATGCCGGCGGCGGGACCAATGGCCAATATTACGCCGCCACGGACCAAAACAGCTCCGCGCTCAATAACAGCACCGTCACCGACAATGATGCGCGCGTTATTGAATACGTGTTCAATGGCGTCATTGCCGAAATTATCTGACGGTTGTGCTACTGCCTGGCTAACAGTAATGGACAGGCACAGGATCGCAGACGTGAAAGGCGATAATTTCATTAGTGTGCAAGCGGGTCAGGTCGAATCTGAAATTTGACCATCTTGCTGGTGGTGCCCTTACCGCCCTCTGTGTGCCAGTTGAAGTTGGTTCCATAGTTCGCCCAAACGCCCCGTCCTTTCCATCCGGCATCAGGGTCATCGATTCTTCCGTCTAGCCCGCGAGAGTAGAAACCCATCGGATAAGGTACACGCATCGTTACCCAATCTCCCGTTTCAGGAATAAGTGCTTGCAGGGAATCTGAACCCGACCCGGTGGCTATAGGAATGTTTTCACCGAGGCCTAGCGTGTCGTAGTTATCCACCCAGTTGTAATAATGGAAGTCGGCCTTGACATCGGTACCTTTAAGAGTGGGACCTGGCACTTCATATAGGGTCCAGCCTTGCTGACAATGTTGCGAATCTATTGTGGCGGGACCGTTCAGCACTTCACACTTGCTGCGATCGAAACTAGCCAGGTGACTGCTGCCGGACAGCGCGGTCCACACTACGCCGTGCTTGTCGACGTCTATTCCTCTGGGTCCGAAGCCTTCAATCTCACCGTCAATGACGGGGACTTCGTAGACTTCAGTAATGCAAGTCTCCGGGGGATTGTCACCCTTATCGAAGCGGTAGATGCGACCGGGAAACTCAGTGCCACCGCCCCATGCAACATTATCGAGCAGATTGACGATGACACCGTAGCTACCGGGACTCATTCTGGTGTCCAGGGCCGGATCAATCTCGACAAGTTGTTCACCGCCACCGCCTTCACCGATACTGCGTAATGCGCCAACCGGCTGATTCCAGGGCTTGGTAATGCGACCATCGCCATTCGTATCGACCACCATGGGACACCAGCCCTGGGATAATTGTGCATCGCCGGTGCGATCAAACATCCGCGTATTTATCCAGCCCATTACATCACCACCACCACTGAAATAGAGTGTGCGATCTTCATCGTCGGCAAATTGCAAATGGTGTGTGCCGAAGCAGGTATCGATCAAGCCGAATGATTCGGTCGCCGGATCATAATAAGAGGCCTGTCGAGAGCTGCCGCGTGTGGGATAGTACTGGGCGTATTTGTTAGATGAACCTTGCTGGCACCACTCGGGTAATAAGTTGCCGCGTACTTTAGTGGTCATCCAGATTCGACCCATTTCATCAAACATCGGATTGTGAGGATCTGCGGGCCCCGACCACAGGGCTTCATCCCCATAGAAAACAGATTCAACCGGAAATTCCTGGGCGAATCGCGTCACCGCGGGATTATCTGCATTGTCGCTTACTGCAATTTCTATGGTACGGAATTCGTTGGTAGTCGTATCCAACTCCACCAGGGTCCCATGCCCACCGTCGACACCGTAGACCTTGCCTCCGGCGTTAAGCGTCGGATTCCGTTTGTCGGTAGTAATCTCATCATGGATGTACGAAGACTCGTTGCCCCAGTCCCACAAGGTAAGCACCACGTTGCGTTCGATACCACTCGGCCGCTCCGGTGCCTGGGGTACTTCTCCTGCAGCAATACGATCAGTCCAGTCGGCATACATAGCCATGCCGCGCTCGCGACCGAAGCGACCAGCGAAAGCACTCATGAGGGGGCCTCGAATACCGATGGCCGTTCTATAGTTCCAAGCCTCAACACTGGATTCGAAACCAAGATGACTGAGGTGATCGAGCGAGCGAGTTAATTTGTTGCCAAGCTGGTGACAGAGTTGGCAACCTTGTTTCGTCATGTCAATCCACTGCGCCTGGCTGCGCATCCGCTCAGAAATGCCATTGCCGTCTGCCCCGGTTCCAGGAAACTCATCGGCATCGGGCACCTCAAGCAGTGAATACCAATAATTCGCAGGATAGATTTGTGCGGCTTCGAGCGGGGACTCGGCCACGAAGGCATTTAAGGTGACATCCGCCCCGACTCGCAGAGAAACGGGGTTTGAGTCGACCAGGCCGTAGCCTCTTACCCAGACTTCGTATAATGCATCGGGCA
>CAJXIY010000151.1 GCA_913054495.1 uncultured Gammaproteobacteria bacterium
TTTGTTATTTCAGCAATAAGCGTCTTGGGCAGGAAACGCATCAACTGCTGTAGTTCTTGGGAACTAGGCAAAATATAATCCCGGAGGCTAGGAATGGATTTCGTATGATACCGTAGGCAAATTGAGAATCTAGTTTATCTTTACCAGCCCTACCCGATTAGAGCTGCTCTGATGAATCAGCAGGTTGCCAGCTTCGGTGACCCACACATTTCTGACAATGCCGACCCCAGACGGAATTGCCCAGCTCTGAAATGATTCGCTGCGCGGATTGAACCGTACCAGCGCGTCCGGTCGCATGCCGGATTCGTTGTACCATATGACATCATCAATGACTGCCAGGGCGTATGGATGTGAGGAGGGGCCGCTGGGTGAATCCCATTGCCTGATCTCTCCGGTTGCAGGATCGAGCCGGCCGATCTTCCCCATCGTCGAGTTGCCAAACCAGACCATGCCCTCACTGTCCAGCCCGAGCCGGCGTATGCGGGAACGCGTGTCTGGCACCTCGTAATATCTGACTTCCATGGTATCGGGATTCAGCGCACCGATCTTGTTGGTGCCGTTGTAGGCAACCCAGACAGTACCGTCTGGCCCAACCTGAATGCCGTAGGGTCTCGGCTCGGTATCCACCTCAATCAAGTCACCGTTAGCAGGATTCAAGCGACCGAGTACGGCGGCACCCTGTGCGGTGAAATACAGATTGCCATTCGGATGAAAGGTAGCCGAGTGGGGGTCGCGTGCCCTGGTCTTGTACTCGGTGACCAATCCCGTCTTTGGATCCAACATACCAATGGTGGCATTGCTATTTCCCGTGTACCAGATATTGCCTTCCACATCCGGAACGATGGTGTGTGGCCTCGAAGTAGACGGCAGGCGGTATTCTTCCATTTTTCCGGTGTCAGGATCGAGGCGACCGGCAAGACTCGCCCACATGCCGGTCCACCAGATTGAACCATCGGGTGCTTCAACCGGGTCGCGGGAGCGTTGACCCAGCGTGGGAACAGTCCATTCGATAATTTCTATCTCTACATCTCCCGCAATCAGATTCGGTCGTCGGGAAGTATCTTCGGGGAAATGCTCAGCCAGGTAATTAGCCACTGTGTTAGCCTGCGCGTCGGAAAGCGCGATCATGGTTGAAAACACGCGGTTCCACTCGGCGGCGGTGCTGTAACCGGCCGACCGCATAATAGTTGCGGTGCTGTGACATGACGAACATACATTCTCAACCAGTGCCTTGCCGGGGCCTTCCGGCAAAGCTCGTTGTGAGAAAGCAGACTGGGACAACAGCAATAGGGATAGGCTTGAAATGATTGCAGCAAGTTTATTCATGACGTTCACTCCCGGGCATGGCAAGTAGCGGGATAACACTTTATTACGTGGCAAGCAGCCACGCAAGAGGCCAAGCTTAGCGGGCAACTAATGCTGACTGGCAATTGAGCTGTATTGGTTTGTTGATCTTGATAGCACTGCAACCGACTGTGCCCTAGAAGGGGATACTAAATAGAATAAACAACAAGCCAAATACATTTCTAAGCTTCATAAAGGGCAGGACCTAAAGACAAATTACTAGGTGGAAGAAAGCGTATTATACGGTGTAGTTGGTGGGTTTCAACGGCCGAGCAAAGCTCGAGCGCAGCATTGGCATTTGGCAACGCCATGGCCTTGATCACAGGATGGAGTTTACCGCCTGAAAAAGGAGAAATTTTCCTCTTTTCTGACTTCAAGGATGCCAACGAGCTCGGTCAGTTTTCGTATTGCTTCGAAAAATGCCGGATTTTCCTGAGCGAGGTTAAGCATTTCTGCCTCCATGGCCAGGGTCTTTTGACGTACGTCCCCCTTTACCTGATCGAGGGTAAGCAGTGTATCGATTCCCAATCCTCGTTCAGAGATTTGAGCATTTCTTGCCTGCTCCTTTCTTAAATAATCTGCCATGCAAACACGTCTCGAGAAATGGGAACCGACAAAAACTTCTTTGACACACTTAACGTCAAAATCATCGTCGCTATTCAGTTCGTTGAACAAGCCGTACACTTCAGTCTCGGCGGATTCTATCTCCAATCGAAGAGTGAAAATGGTCCTTTCGCCGAATACAGATATTTCTTCGATAGGTCTGGATGCGGATGCAACATCAGAGACGGTGGATGAATCCTGATCCTGAGCGAAGCTGAATGGAATGACCATGGCTGTGAGACATAACGCGGTGAGAATTGTGCGCAAAGGCTGAACCATAGGACAACTCTGGTAGGTGCTGATAAATTAACTCGCTCTGAGTGATAATTGTCCGATGAAATTAACAGAATTAGTGTACGAGTGCCATCGATTTTCGGCAGAAATCATACTGTATATAGTATGGCTCTACCTCCGGTTCTATCGCAGTCATCAAGATATTGAGGATCTGCGCAGGCACTACAAGATTACCGAGGCGCCAGAATTCGCATCGGCCTCAAGCAGGTAGAACAGGCAGTCTTTGCGCGCAATTTCAGGATTGGTGGTCACCATAAAAAGTTTTAGTCTTCTGGTGGGGTATAGCTCGCCGTCGACGGTGCGAAAGTAATCCAGCAGTTTTTCCTTGCCCTTAGGGTCATTCGCCCGCAGACAATCTCTCAATTCGCCGGAGATGAAACCCAGTCGCGTCTCGGGTGATACGAAGCCGAAATTGAAGTGTTCGATCTCTGGCAGCAGCGTCACGCCATTCTCCAGCAGACAATGATCTCCATAGGCGATATCGCTGCCCTCGACAAGCTCGAGACGTATGGGGTTGTAGAAAAATTCCAGGGACATATCGGTGTGACTCAGGGTCAATACGTTTTCGTAGGTGGTGTACTTGTTGAGCCCCTCGGTGGCCAATAAATTGGATTCGGGGTCCTGGACGCCGCCACATTCGATAGTTACCGTCGGCATCATGGACTCGCTTATTTCCATGAGAGACCCAAGCTTTAAATCGGTGACTATCATACGGCGAGTAAATAATGAGACCAGTGCATCGTGGCGTTCATCCATAAAAGTGGTGACTTCAAACGGTGGACTCGAGCTGGAGGTGTTATGAATATCGATGACACACTCCGGTGCCAGGGCGGTCAGAATACGCAGCAGTTCCTGTGCCAATCGATCCTGCTCCGACTCGCTATAAGGGGGTGTGAAACAGCGATTGAGGTCTTTGTGGTGCGGCAACATGCGATAGATAAATCCCGGTGCCTGCTTCGCCGCGTCGACGCTGGGAATGAAATAGTGAATATCTACAGCCGGTTCTACACGGTGTTTTAGCACCTCGTGTATGGCGTGCAAACCGGAGGGTTCGTTGTCATGCAATAAGGTCACCACTGCGCGAGCGCGGCTAGGGTCCTTGCCAGAGATGTGAATGTGAGTAGGGCCGGACAGCTTTTGCAAATATTCGAGAGCCGTTTTCCCTATGCTCTGGTGATCGGGATTTTTCCAGTGGTGAAATCCACCGAAATCGCTTGTGCTTGCTGACTCCATTAGTTTATTGCCACGATTAGTAACCACGATGTATAGCCCGGGCCTATTGCCACTGGGCGACCGGGATATTGGCGGCACTGTTGCGTTGATACTGCTGCAGCATGGCCACCAGGGCTTCTCGCTTGGGCATGTCCTGTCGCAATTCGGCGAGCTTCTGGAATTGCCACTGTGCACCGTTCTGGCGGGTCTGCAAACGCTCTTCTATTACCTGGATTAACGGCATAAAGTCTTCCTCGATAAAACCCATGGCTAGCAGTTGTTCTGGTACTCTCGGAATCAGCTTCTCCAGTATCTGGGGCACCGAAAAATACTCCGGTTGGCTCTGATTGACAGAAGGCCAGAATAATTCAGCGTCCATGGCCTTTTGCGCCGCTCTATAAAAATTGGCGGTGCAATAGGTAAAAGGAATGGCAGGCAATAATTCCCTGATAGTGGGCTGTAACAGCTTCGCCAGGCCGATGGCCAGGGCTGCGTTTGCCAGCATGTCGACGATACTGGGCCCGGCCGGGAAGGAGCGTAATTCGATTCGCAAATGACCACCATCCACCGGGTCAAACACCGGGCGATTCCAAAGCCAGATCGATCCCTGATGCAGCCTTAGTTCATGCAGCTGCGGTGTGCCGCCATTTCTTAACACGGCGAGGGGATCTTCATCGCTGCAAATTGGCAAGATGGGTCGATACAGCAGTACCGCCTCCGCAAACAATTCGAAGGCCCCGTCTCTTACCCAGTTATTACCAAAATTAACCCTGGCGGGAATAGGGTGCAGGGTATCGTTGGGCCGGCAGTCGATCGACTGCTTGAACAGAGGAATACGGGTTTCCCGCCAGAGCCTGTGGCCGAACAGGGTGGGTGAGTTTGCGGCCATGGCGACCACCAACGGTGTCACCAGTTGCAGCGCATTATAAAAATCTGCAAATTCATCGGTAGGGACTCTCAGGTGAATCTGAAATGAGGTGTTGGCTCCCTCCAGGGTGACATCATCCATGGCCAGTTGTAGCGTTTCTTCGCCCTCGATGGCGATGGTAAATGGGCCGCCGCGTATCTCCGTTAGCTCTCGGGTGATGGCCTCGAAGCGTCGGAGTTTGGTCATGGCGTGATAGCCGGTGTCAGATTGCTCCAGGGTTGGCAGGATACCGATGGGTACTACCGACCCATCCCAGGCGGCGGCACAGGCATTGATTTTATTGATCGCAGCGAGGGCCTCGTTTTGGGTTGCACTGAAGCATTTGTCTTTAAGCAGATAAGGACTGAAGTTGTATTCAAGGTTGTAGCGATTCAACTCCAGGGTAAGTTGCGGGTCATCCAGTTTTTCGATGATTTCCTGGTTGATATGCAGCGGTCGGCCCTCGCCATCCACTATATACAGTTCTAATTCGGCACCGAAAGACAAGTCACCGGCGCCAAATCCAGGCCTGGCCAGCATCGATTCCAGCGCTTGGAGGTTGGTTCTAAGCAGTTCACTGAATTTATTGAAATCTTCTGCGGTGAATTCCGTCTTTTCTATTTCCAGTCCCATGTCTACACCTCACCTTGCCGGGCAAACCGAGCCGCGACCCTGGCTTTAGGTTAGGGTAGCAGTTTTATTTCCCGGAGAAAAACCAGGCTGCTTTGAGATTGAGTTCGGAGGTGATGAACGGCGCTATTTGCCGAAGATGTTTTCCTTTTCGGTGCGGACGAACCTGCTGTTGCCTTCACGCCGGGTAAACCCTACGCGATCAAAGTATTCGAGAATTTCTATACATAGATTGCGGCCGATACTGGAGGCATCCCGAAACTGAATCACGGAAAAACCATCGGACTCGGCAGTTTCGGTCGCGATCTTTTCGGTGAATTCAGCCAGTTGCATGATGGTCTCCGGCAGGTAATGGCGATTATCTGCAACCTGAATCAGATTGCCTGCTTTCGTGGTTTGGCGTAGGATTTGTTGCAGTACCGGCAGTGGTATACCGGTCAGGTCTACCAATTCCCGGGTTCTCGGAGGCACGGTTCCTGCCTTGAGGAGTATGGGCCTGACTCTGTCCAGGAAGTTTTTCTCTTCTTCGCTGAGAGCGCTCTGGTGTCCGGGTAGATGCAGGAGGGTACCGGTGCGCTTGATGGCATCTTGCCGCAGCAGTTCCTGCAACAGGCCATGGAAGAGGCTATGGGAGCCTTCAAATTCCAGCGCCTTGCTCAGAGCCGGCTCGCTAATGCCCTGCTGGTTTGCATGCTGGTGATGATAGCGCTGAAGATGTTGCAGAATTTGATCGGCATGTTGCCGGTAATAGCGGTCATGGAGCAGTAGAGGGAAACGCCTGCCCTCCATGGTCAGGGACAGGTACGACACTTTTTCTTCCTGTAGGTTCTCACACAGGGATGCAACTCCCGACGCAGAGAGGTTGCGGCACAGGGCAAACTGATCCAGATCCACTCCGGTGGCCTGGATTTCCAACAGGGCAGCGAGTGCAGGCAAGGTATCCTGATGCAGTGCCGCCAGAATCGCGAGGCGCTGGGGACTGGTTCGCTGCCGTCGCGGGACGAATATGTCGATTACCTGGCCACCACCAATGGTCTG
>CAJXIY010000152.1 GCA_913054495.1 uncultured Gammaproteobacteria bacterium
CGGCAGGTGTCACATTTTTAACCCTGGAAGATGAAAGTGGTTTCGTCAATGTCGTCGTCTGGCCAAGCTTGGGAGAAAAGCTACGCCCTATCGTACGCCAAGCGATGCTAATCGGTGTGGTAGGCCACGTGCAGAAAAGCGATGGCGTAATTCATCTCATTGCCAGTCACCTGGTAGACCTGAGCCACTGGCTAGGTTCGATGGAACTATCGTCGCGTAATTTTACCTAGGGGAAAATGGGGTCAGTGTAAGAAAAATGGGGTCAGAGTAAAATTTCCTGCCATTCCTTTGCTGGTTTTCTCCTGGTCAAAGGAATTTTTACTCTGACCCCATTTTTCAAGCAAAAAAACCATGCAGAAACCAACGCTTATCTGCCCCCCTCTCCCGGTAAATCCATAAACGACTGCCATTCTGCTCCCTGGCGACATAGTAATCGCGACGCACGTCTGTGCCGGACCACCAATGGGTTTCGATGCGTTCCGGACCGCTGACGATGGTGATGGCTTTGCAGTGATAGAGCCGACCTCTTCTGATGCGCAGTTGCAGTGGTTGCTCCAGCAACCAGAACGGTCGAGGATGCAGGGCTACCTGCGTTGCTACAGCCTGCCTCTTCTTCCCCGGTGTATCAACCTCGAGATAATCAGTTTGTTGGCTGGCATATTCGGGACAATGTTCCGCCACGCTGTTAATGCTCTTAACATGATGCTCCCCCAGCCTGGCTTGCAGCTGTTCTATAAGCTGGTTGAGATTGCTGTCGTTGGGGGAAATGGGGTGGGGGAAAATTGGGCCAGAGTAAAATTTCCTGCCACTCCTTTGCTGGTTTTCTCCTGAGTCAAAGGAATTTTCCGTCTGACCCCACTTTCCCCGACCCCATTTTTCAGAAGTCCGCAGGGGATCACTGTGACTGACAAAGGCATCGAACTGCGTTACCTCCAGTTTCACTGCCGTTACCGGCGCTGGAATACTCAGATTGCTGAAATGGGTTTCCAGCAACAACATGAGGTGCTTTCTCGAACGGCTGGGCTGACGCAGACCTATGCTGATTTCGGTGCAGCTGCGTTTTTCGTGTTGTAGAGAGAACAACAGCTGGCTGGTGCCAAGATCGCGCCGACGTAAGAAGTCACAGAGCTGAGCGAAGATCTCATCGGCCACCGGTAGCAAGCGATCCAGGTTTTCCAGCTCATAGGGCAGGTCGTAGCAAGTGAGGAAGGCAGGTGGAGGCAAATAATTCCGGGTAGGCTCCGGAACTTTACCCAGGGCCTGGTTCAATTGATTAAGGAAATCACTGCCAAATCGCCTGCGTAAACCAGCGGGGGGCAACCGCCAGATATCCCGTAAATGGCGCACGCCCATATTATACAGGCGCCGGTTCTGTTCCCGGTTCAACTGCAATACTTCCGTCGATAACTGACCTAGCGCCGACCGCAGATTGTCCTTCTGATAAACCAGTGCATTATGACCAGACCTGGCCAGTAACAGACTCCCAGTCACCGTAGGGCTGACGGCGTACAGAAAGTGATCGGCCAGGGCCCATTCTACCAATTGTGCCGTAACCAGCTGGCCCAGTCTGCAATGAATAACATCGATACCACCAAAATACTTCAGGCTGCTGCGGATTTCACAAACCAGCGCCAGGGGATGAAAACTGACGGTGGAGCTGACCTCCTGCATCAGGGCGGCCAGTTTGTTCAGGTATTGCCGTTGTTGTGGCAGGGCCAGTTCCTCCAGCTGAGGCAGATAAAGTGCATACCAGAGTGCATGTGAGCGCTTACTACCTTTATGACCCGTCGTGGCTCCGCCATTTCTTGTTGCCTTTGCTACTCCTGTTTCACCGCGGGTGGGCAATTTAACGACCCGGGCGGCAGTTTTGGCTGCCAGTGACGGGGACAGTTGCTTTGTGCGCTCAGGATCTTCCAAGGGTAGGGCTCCAGGCGGGTCAGATTTGCTGATATAGATCGACGTGGGTGGTCAGAGGCCGAAAATTCCCACGGGCTTTAATCACGGTTACTTCAGATCTGGTAAAGCGATCTCTCTGTGACTGAGAGCCCCTTATCTGTATACGCACCAGTGATGGTGAGTGTTCACTATCACGGTGCTTGAAAAGCACTCCCAGGGTATCTCCAGCTGCTGCTGCCAGCTGCAAACGGCGCAGTACCTTGCCAGGTAGCCAATTCTGCCAGGCCAGCACCAGGCCACAGTTCTCTGTCTGCAGGGCTTTTTCCATACTCCACAAAGCATCTTTGCAGGAGGTATCCCGTTCCACGACCAGAACCTGCCCGGTATTAATTCCAGCCTGAACCAGAGCAGGGGCATACAACAGGTAGGGAGGAGAGATCCATAGAATCCACTTACCCTGTTCAACTGTTGAACGCATGAGCGGAATCAGCAATTGCAACTCGCCCATGCCCCAGCAGGGGCTGATGATTTCGACTAGCCCACGATCGGGCCAACCCCGGCCGGGGAGAATATCGTCCAGCTGCGGGAAGCCGGTGCTGCGGCCATGACAGCCCTGGCCGGCCATGTCACAACCACGCCATAAATTGGGGTTGCCCTGCAACAGCTCGCCGATATGCTGCGTATGCGTGCAGGCTTTGTCGGCAGTGGGTCCAGGAGTTCCTGAGGGGGCTCTGATTACGCTCATTTTAAAATGGCTTTTCATATACTGTATATATATACAGTATTATAGAGACGAATTCCCTGAAAGCAACAGCTGGCCCGGATATTTCACCAGTACGCTTGAAAATTCGGCGTGAAACTTCAGGCAACTGGTGATATATCCGGGCTAATCGGTGAGAAATGGGAATATCTGAGGTGATTCTGTATAAAAGTTCAGTAATCAGTTGTTTTTTCGGAGAAATTAAAGCTTTCGATTGCGGAGCCGTTAAGGCCTTTGAGCGTTAAATCTGCACCGGAGACAAAAATGAGCAAAAAACCGGATATGGTCATGGTAGTAATTACTTGGTTTGTCGTGAGCGTACTGGCCAGCGGTGTTGCTCAGAGTGCATTGATGTAGAACCCTGACAAAGTCCCCGCTTTAAGAAAGTGGTTTTGATATAAAACAGGGAAAGAAGTGAGCCAGGGATAGGTGAGTAGCTCAGTATTCCGCCCTAGCAGTATCGGGGCGGTACATTTTTTTGTCAGTAGCTATTGCATCCAGCCTGACATCCCAGCTCTCCACCGGAAAAGCTTCCTTCACCAATTGGCTTTCATGAGCCAGACCCACCAGTAGCGGCCGGCTGCGCCGATTAAAAATCTTGAAGCTGAAGGTACGGTCGTAGAAGCCCTTACCCATGCCCATCCGGAAACACTGCTCATTGAATCCTACCAGTGGCACAAAAACCACGTCGAAGTTAGTTGGAGAAACAATGGCGTCGGGCGACGGCTCGGCAATGCCCCACTGGTTCTCGACTAGCGGTGTGTCGGCATCGTAGGATGCGAAGGAGACAAATTCTGGGTTCTCTCTGGACAGAACCGGCAGGAAGCAAGCCTTGCCCTCACTCAGAGCCAGGTCGAGCAGTAATTTGGGATCAATCTCGCCATCGATGACCTGGTAGAAGGCGATACGCTGGGCTACGCGGAAAAAATCCTGGTGGCCAATCAGGTCCAGTAAGCTTCTGGCAGCGACATGCTGCTTCTCGGAAGAGAGTTCCTGACGAAATTGTCTGAGGGAAGCGCGTAAAGCTTTACGGTTGTCGGCGGTCATGACCAGAGTTAAACAGACATAAGAAAAAGGTTGAGCTCCCCGGAACACCGCTACCAAATTTGCCCTGAACCCAAAGGTTCAGGTGGTGGCTCCCGCGATGTATAAGGCTTTCCGGCTAGCGGACGTGCACAACAACATCTGTCGAGTTGCCTCCGGTGATAAAGATATCGGCTCAAGAACATTTTTGATTGGCAAATGTTCTAGGGAACTTCGAGACGATTATATATCGAGCTGTGGTGCTAGGATAGTGGGGCGAAGAGGGATTGATTCCGGCGTTTTAGAGTCGGGAGCGCCTGGCAGCTTGTTGAAAAACACACTGCGATGCCGCTGCGGCGTTAAAAACAGGCTCAAAATGCCCATTTATCAAGCATAAACTCCCTAAATCTCCAGCTGGCGGCTCCTGGCTATGGCCATATCGATCTTGTCTTCGAGGCCCTTCACCTGCTGCGCCGTGCTATGCCGGGTTTCGTTAATCATGCGGTTCTTGCGCAACATATCGTGGGTGATATTGAGTGCGGCCATTATCGCAATCTTTTCGGCACCATGAATATTGCCGCGGCCCTTGATCTTGCGCATATTCTCATCGAGGTATTGAGCCGATTTAATCAATGCCTCCTGGTCGGCAGGAGGGCAATTGACTTGATATTCTTTGTCCAGGATCTTCACCTGCACCGCAGTATTTTGTTCATTCATGTGGTAACACCCAAGTTCATTTCAGAAACCCTCTGATCTAATATGCTATGGCCTGAAGAGAGACCATAGACCAACGCGGCTCCCTAAGATTGGTCCATCGCTCGTAACCGGACCAGGATGGACTCAAGTTTTGATTTGGCTTCTTTGTTGTTTTCGATCAATTGCTTGCGTTCGGACTGCCAGGAAATTTCCGTGGCCTTTAGCAGTTGATTGTCGCGTTTCATATCTGCACATATATCGATGAGGTCATCGACTTTATCGGTCAGAGACTGGAATTTGTCTTCGCTCATAATCGCTGTTTTCTTCTCGTTATTTGCGGTGCACCTAATTGTTATTTTGCCAATTATTTATCAATAGCCGCAGTACACTATTGCTATTAGCTTAGGATTTACATTAATAATGCGGTAACTATAGAGCGGTGATTGAAATGGGTCAATAATGGAATGTGGAAAAATTGGGACTTGGCTCCTTAATGAGACCCCGATATGCTTGAATATGACAGTTCACGATCGAGGATACTATGAGCAGTAAATATCGGGAAATGAAGCTTCGGCGCAAGGAATTGATGGCGCGAATGGAGCCAAACAGCATCGCCTTGCTGGCAGCCGCACCACCACGCGTTCGCAATAGTGATGCAGAATATCTCTATCGACAGAACAGTGATTTCCATTATCTGACCGGTTTCACCGAGGAGAAGGCTCTGCTGGCTCTCATTCCTGGACGCAAACAGGGAGAGGTGGTGCTGTTTTGTCAGGAGAAAGACAAGGCGAAAGAGCTTTGGCATGGCATCCTGATGGGGCCGGATGTGGTGCGCCAGGAACTGGACATCGATGATGCATTTCCCGTCGATGATATGGACGACATATTGCCGGAACTCATCGAAGGGCGTGATCGAGTCTACTATTCGATGGGAAAGGACGATCACTTCGACGACCAGGTCATGAATTGGGTCAAGGTCATTCGCAGCAAGGCCAAAATGGGTGCGCATCCGCCGGGCGAATTTCTGATGTTGGATCACTTACTACATGAATTGCGATTGATTAAGAGCACAGGCGAAATCAAATTAATGCAGCAGGCCGCGAAAATTTCTGCCGAGGGTCACAAGCGTGCTATGGCGTATTGCCGGCCCGGGATCAAGGAGTACGAACTTGAGGCGGAACTACTGTATGCGTTTACCCGCAATGGTAGTCGAGCCCCCGCCTATACATCTATTGTCGCGGCCGGCGACAATGCCTGTATTTTGCACTACATTGAGAATGACGCCGAAGTCAAAGCCGGCGATCTTGTGTTGATCGACGCGGGTTGTGAGTACGATCATTATGCCTCAGACATAACGCGCACATTCCCGGCTAACGGCAAGTTTTCCCCCGAACAGAAAGCCATATATAACATCGTGTTAAAAGCGCAACTCGCCGCCATCGAAGCAATACGACCCGGCGTACCCTGGGATGAGCCCCACAATATTTCTGTGAAAATCATTACCCAGGGCCTGGTCAGGCTGGGCATACTGAAAGGACGACCGAGCCAGTTGATTAAGAGCGAAGCGTATAAGGACTTTTA
>CAJXIY010000153.1 GCA_913054495.1 uncultured Gammaproteobacteria bacterium
GTCAGAGTAAAATTTCGCTCAAGAAACTCTAAATTCGCACATGAATGCAAGCGAATTTTTACTCTGACCCCATTTATCCCCCCATATTTCTTCACCCCATTTTTCAAACCAATTAATCGAATTAGAGAACTAGCGGAGTACAACAATGTCGACCCACACCACCAATAAATTGAAAATGCTGGCCCTGTCGTCGAGCTTGTTAATGCTCTTGTTCAGTTGCTCCGACGCCACTGACACCACTTCCATCGATGTGGCCACCAGCAGCGCCAGCACTGGCGGTGAGGTTGAAACAACCGTCATCGACAGTGCCTTGCCCCGCTTGTCCTCGATTCGTAATCTGGATTGGCGTCTGCACAACCTGGATCTCCTGGGGTCCCGATTCTCACCCAGTGATCAGATCACACCGGATAACGTCGCCTCCCTCACGCCTAGGTGGCTGTTCCAGCACGGTGTCATCGACGGTGTCAGCAATCAGACTACGCCGGTCATCGTCGATGGAACCATGTACGTCACCGACTCCAGGGGCAGTGTCTATGCCCTCAATGCAGTCGATGGACATCTGCTGTGGACTTATGATGTCACCCGTTTACTGGGTGGGGGTCGGCGCGAAGGCTATATCTTCAGACATCGGGGCGTGGCCTATGATGATGGCGTAGTCTATACGGCCGCTGGATCTTTCATGTTCGCACTGGATGCAATTACCGGCGAACCGCTCGCGGGCTTCGGCGATAACGGACAGGCACCGGTTATTCTGGATGTGTTGCATATCAAGAACCCGGAAATTGAAACCGCCATCTCCGCAGGCTACTGGTTCACCACCGCGCCCCAGGTTTACAACGGAGTAATCTATGTTGGCACTACCCGCAGCGAGAGCCATATTGCCGGTGGCTACGTGCTGGCTATCGATTCCAAAACCGGCGAAGTGCTGTGGAATTTCAATACAGTGCCACAGGATGAAACCGATCAGGGCTGGGATATAGCCGGCCCCACCTGGGTAGGCAACGAACGCAACGGCGGTGGCATCTGGGAGACTCCCTCCATCGACCCGGAACTGGGGCTGGTTTACGTCGCCGTCGGCAATCCCTACGGGGACAGCACCGAACGCGACGGCATGAATCTGTTTTCCGATTCGTTGATCGCCCTGACCCTGGATGAGGGCAGACTGCAGTGGTACTACCAGCAGGTGCATCACGATGTCTGGGATTACGATTCCGGCAATCAGCCCATCCTGTTTGACATGGAAGTGGACGGCCAACCGGTCAAGGCCTTGGCGCAGGCCAACAAGAACAGCTGGCTGTATATATTGAACCGTGAAACTGGCGAGCCGGTGCATCCGATCATCGAGACACCGGTATCCACGGTGACCGATACTGAAGGCGAAGTGCCTTACCCAACTCAGCCTATTCCCCACAAGGCCAATGGCGAACGCATGGAACCGGTGTCACCGGTATACCCAACGGATATTCCGGCCCAGCATATGGAGGCGAATAATCTAGTTGAACAATTCACTCCAATCGGTCCCAATCAAATCTTCTCACCCGGATATGGCGGCGGTTCCAGCTATTCACCCATTTCCCATAGCCCCCTGACCGGCCTGTTATACGTGGCCGCAATCGACCAGCCTTTCAACTCCGGCCGTGACCCCAAGGGCTATTTTTCAGCCTATGACCCCACTACCGGCGAGCTGATCTGGCGCCAGATCTTCGAAGGTTATGGCCAGGCCGGCTCCGTGGTCACGGCCGGCGGCATCGTCTTCGTCGGTGCGGGTAGCAATACCGCCGGCTATTTTTATGCCTACGACGCGGAAACCGGAGAGCAGCTGTGGAAATTTAACACCGGTGCCGGGGTTTTTGCCTCTCCCTCGGTCTATGTTATCGACGGCCAGGAATATGTCACGGTTGCATCTGGCGGCGGCTCGCGCGGGCGCAGAGGCGGCGACCTGATACTGACTTTTGCCTTACCGGAACGAAATTAGAGGATCTGCCCACCAGATAGTAACCGTCGTTATAACACCAGTTATGGAATTGCTATCGGTTGAGGCTATAGAGGCTATAGAGAAGCAGAATTTACAAAGTCGTAATGACCAGGCGAAACCCGATGCTGTCACTGCGCACGCCAGGGTCGACACCACCGCGGACGGCAGCGCGTACATTATTGATGGCGTCTGCGTAGGAACCGCCGCGCATAACCCACAGCGCATCGTCGGCAAGATTGTTCCTGTCATCGGCTGGATCGTAGGGATAATCCTGCAGGGGACTGCGGGTTATTTCCCAGACATTGCCACTCATGTCTGACAAGCCGTAAGCGCATGAGTCACAGGCGCTAGATCCGACCCCGACTACAGCACTTGAAGCAAAATTCGCCCGGCCCGATTGTGGCTGCGATCCCCAGGGAAACACCCTGCCATCGACACTCCTGGCGGCCTTTTCCCATTCCGCCTCCGACGGCAGAGTAAGCCTGGCACCGGCCTGGAGCAGTTGTTTCAACGCCGCCGGCGTCTGTGTCGATTGCTGCAACTGCCGCTGCAGCCAGCGCCCGTAAGCCAGGGCCTCGGGCCAGGTAATATTGGCCACCGGATAATCGCCTGGCCCAACGATGGCCCTTATGTCTGCGGGAAGGCCGGTGGCTCTGGCGAATGCTCTGAACTGCGCTATTGTCACCTCATAACGACTAATATAAAAAGTTGGCAGGTCTACCGCGCCTTGTCGGCTGGTAGATGACCAGCGCTCATTCTCATACGCCATTCTATCAAGAGCCGGATTACTTCCCATGGTAAATGTGCCCGCTGCAATTTCAACAAAGCCCAACATCTCGTCATCCGGCAGCATCCAGGCATCGCTGCGAAATCCATCAAGGGATTGATCGACAGAAGCGGCAGGCATCGAATCGGCTGGTTCACCGTGGCGGCTCAAAATCACGGCGACTGCCGCAATCATTAAAAACATGATCACGAAACCCACTGTTCTACCCGGCATCTTTTCTTCAGAAACAATGGCGCCACTACCGGCGACAGATTTTGGCTTATCACTCATAGACGGCCTCTGCCTTCTGCACAAGCGAAGGACCAGTCATGCTCACAGGCCCTTGCATACAAGTCGGTAATCGATGCATTCATCAGGTTCAGGCCGCCTTCACGCAGCAGCAGTCTGAGATCCAGCTCATGGGGTGAATCTCTGCTAAGCGCTTCGGTGTCGAGAAGATTCAAACAGCCGGCTTGAAATTTCAATTCACAGGCACGGCCGAAGAAGGACAAGGCCAGTTCCGTGTCGGGCTCCACGATCTGACCCTCCTGGTAATGGGCACCCAGCTCATTGCAAGCCCAGGCGGCATTGTCACCACAGTAAGTCGATTCCAATTGCAGCAGTCTGCCACAGGCATTGGGCAGGTCACTGGCGCAGGCCTGCTGCCAGAATGGCAGACTATCGCCGGTGTGCCTGCCATCGGTTTTACCCCATAGGGACATGCCGGCAAAAAACAGGATCCAGACGCTCATGTGAGCGAGATTAGCCCGTCCACCAAGCCAGTTTGTGCGCCAGACACTGAGCAGAGATTCAGAATGTATGGCACGCACCGCTCTGTCGATAGCGATTACGCTTAGATTCAACAGCGGTACACAAAGCAGCTTGTCGTAAAATGTGGGTGCGCCGAGATTTCCAAGCAGTGTATATAGACCGAACACACCGAAGCCGTATAAGACACCGAACATGGATTTCCCCAGGGGCGTTCGCGGAGACGTTGACGGATCAGTAATCAACAGATGCAAACCAAGAAACACCGCAGCGGGGATTTCCGAATCCAGGAAATAGGGAACTCCAGTGGAAGATGAATATAGGGCGCTGAGCCCGAACAGGGTGATCGCCGCCATGCCCACCACCAGGGTGATAGAAAAGAAATACATCACCACCAGGCCGATCAGAAACAGGAAGGCATAGATATTGGGCGCCAGGGTCAGGGTGGAGGCAATCTCCTGTCCCCAGGTTAAACTGGTGGTGTTGGTCATAATCAGAATCAGGGAGAACAAACCCAGGGCGAAGGCCGATGGATTGAAGATATGCACGTTGCGGCCTTCTCGCTGCCAGCGCACATACTCCTTGCCCATAAAACCCACGGCAATCATCAGGAATTGCAGGTAGAACCAGTCGTCCCGAAACCAGATGAAAAGATTGATACTGAGTATGATCGGAAAGGGTCCGAACCCCAGACTGTAGTCACGACGACGTGACCAGGACAACAACATGTCGAAGGTATAGGCGAACAATAACTGCCCACAGATAAGCCAGAAATGCTCATAGACCGGTCGCCAGTAATATCCCCAATAGGCATAGAGGCTAATCTGCACCATGGCCTGAATATAATGTTGCGGTCGCAGGGCTATGGAAAACTCGTGGGACTCACCGGCCCGGTTGGCGCTTATGAACAGGATTAACTGCCACAGCAACAGGGCAATGCAGGCTCCCCAGAAGGACCATGCCAGCATGGGGCTCGCTTGAACCCGGGGAGTAAAAGAAAGCAGAAACAGCGTTACAGTCAATGCCAGAGGTATTTTGAAACTGCCCAGAGAATGACTTGCCGAAGTACCAGGATTACCTTGTGGATTCGAGCCTGATCGCTTGCGTTTTGCGGCGGTCGCCATTGGAGTTACTGCCTAGGTATCTGATTATTATTCCAATTTAAGAATAGACTACCTACCAGTGTTATTCAATTTGGGCCCGGCTGTGGAGGTCCTCCCACGCTCGATGCCGTTTCGATTGATTCACATGAATGAGCAAAAACAGATCAAACTTGAAAAATCCCAGCAACAAGTGTAGTTTCGGCCAGTTAACGCTGTGACAACCCGCCTTGGAATTAGAATAAAGCTGGAGGATCGAATGAACAATGCAGTGCTAAGCAAACTGACCCTGGCACTGGCCAGTGTACTGGTCGCGCCCCTCATCTCGGCACAATCGGATGTTATGCCACGTACCGAATATGGAACGCCGGATTTTCAGGGAATTTATACGTTTCGCACCATTACCCCACTCAATCGTCCAAGGGAGTTAGAAAACAAAGCCACTCTCACCCCGGAAGAAGCCAAAGAATGGGAAGATTATGAGAATCGACGGCAGAACCGGGATTTGATTATCGATTCCGTTGGCGGCGCCGGCTATCCACCGGGGGTAATTTCCTATAACGAATTCTGGTATGAGCGCGGTATAGAAACCATCGCAGACCGCAGAACATCTCTGATTTACGATCCAGCCAATGGCAGAATGCCACCGTCAAATGTCGTGGGCCGGGAGCGCCGTGCAGCTTATGGTCAGATGGTTTTCGAGAGCGCCGGTCCGGAAGGCCGCACCACGGTGGACCGTTGCCTCACCGGATTCAATGCTGGCCCGCCGATGATTCCGGGCGCCTACAATAACAATATGCAGATCGTGCAGACCAAAGATCACATCTTGATTCTTAATGAGATGGTGCACACGGCCCGTATTATCAGACTGGACAGCGAACACAATACCAAGCAACTGAAATGGGAGGGTGATTCTGTCGCCCATTGGGAAGACGATGATCTGGTGATCCATACTCAGCACTTCTTCAAGGACTACAATTATCGCGGCATGTCCGGTGACGCAATCATCCACGAGCGATTCCGCTGGGTAAATAAGGATACCCTGGAGTATGATTTTACCATCGACGACCCACGCTCCTGGGACGTTACCTGGTCAGCCAAGTTGCCCATGCGCCGAACCGAGGATCCGCTGTTTGAATATGCCTGCCACGAAGGCAACCACGGCCTGCCTGGCATCCTCGCTGGTTGGAGACGCTACGAGTCA
>CAJXIY010000154.1 GCA_913054495.1 uncultured Gammaproteobacteria bacterium
CTGTCTCTTAGGCAATTAGGGGATTATGTCCAACTAGGGCTGACGGGATACAATTGCTTCATAGCTCACCGAAATACCCCGCTTCGCTAGCAAATCTTCGAACTCTCTATGGCTTAGTTTGAATCGGTGGTAGAGCCAGACGGCATGTTGGATAATTTCAGGGGGAAATCTGTGCCTTTTGTACATTTTTGATCGATTCATGCGCCGAATTGTCGCAGAATGGGGATTAACTTGTCGGTACCGTTTGATGGGATACCTAGCTGATGAGGATGGCTATAGTGATTGGCGCGTCTGGCGCAACCGCAATCGAATAACGGCTCCGTCAAATTCATCCAGATGATCAAGCAATTGCCAAGCGGGCCCCTCAGTGACCACGACATAGGGGTCATCGGGCTTTTCCTTTTTCATGACAGCAGCATTGGTAACGCTCACGGCCAACCGCGTCAAAACCAATGGCCAAACCGCATCGATTTCCGCTTGGCTCAGCGGTTGAATGCTCTGATACCCCTCCAGAAACATCGCAAGCCTATCGACAAGGTTGTCGCAGTTCAGCACCAGATACGCACCCGCAATAGCAATATCCGCCAACACGGGCCCATACAGGATATCGCCGAAGTCAATCAGACCCGAGACACGGTTCGACCCGTCTTCATCAGTAGTTACAAGGATGTTGTGGTCGTTCAGATCGTTATGTATCGCCTGCTTTGGCAATGATTTCAGAAAAGATTTGTGGTTCCGTTTGTAGTCGGCGAATATTCGGCTAACCGTTGCGATGCGTTCCGGGTCCTGGATTTGCGGAACATAGGGTTCAAACCAGTCGGCAGCTGTCAGGTCCCACTTGAACGAATACTCAAGACCCGGGTGCGAGAAATCGTTCAATGCAACATGCAACCGACTGAGTGATATGCCGATATCCCGCATCAGCGAAAGACCAATCGGGTTTGTGCTGGCCAACGTTTGGCCAGGCAACAGACTGATCATCCACGCCAGCCGCTGTGTACCGTCCGTTTCAACGCATTCGATGTCATTCCCATTTGCAGAAGGTATGATTCTTGGTATTGGTATATTGCCCGCCTGCGCAAGGTACTTCAGCATTGCAATTTGGGTCTCGACACGAACGCGCTCACAGTCCCCATGCATGACTTTCAGGATGCCGAGTGCACCTCCGGAAACGTGGAAGTTCCAGTCACATTCTCCGGGTAGACGGTCCAGTTGTGACCTTTCGTCCCATCGACCAATTACTTCTTTCAGAAAATTTTTCTGCTCCAATCGATCAACTCCATCTATATTTCTTACTCTGGGATACGGCGCATGACTTCGAGTGTCTCTGCCAGCCAGATATCTCGGTACTGCTTGTTCTGATCAAGTGTCATTCCGCCAACATGAGAAGCGATAGGTCACAATTCACTTCCACCTTGTGCCCGTTTACTCACAATACGTATTGCATAGACTAGGACCGAGACTCCTATCAATGCAGCGAGCGCGGTCGCCTCCTCAGCAGTGAGTTGCCAGAGCAACCACCCGACGACGAGACAACTCAGAACGGGGATAACCGGGCCGAACGGTAGCTTGAATTGACCAGGATCCGGTTCCCCGTCGCGGTGACGCAGCCGAAGAACTGCAAGACTAACGCCCCCGTATATGATGAGGACTGACCCGGATGCCAGCACCGCCAGTGGCTTGAACGTGCCACTTAGCGCAAACACACATACGACTGCCGCGAAGAAGATTATCGAAACGTATGGCGTTTTGTATTTCGGATGCACAGCCGTCAAAAATTTTGGCAGATTGTTATCGCGCGCTGAAGCAAAGACCACTCTCGGGGCGCTTAACATGTCTCCGCTGACTGTAGCATAAATCGAGATAACGCCGCCGACCAGGAGCATTTTTGCGCCCCATTCGCCGAATACTTCAGTCGCCACGGCGGCGAGTGGTGCGTCCATGTTATTGGCAAGCTCAGCGCCAAGAACCCCCTGAGAAACGGTCTGCAAGCCCACGTAAAGTGCGAGGATTCCAGTTAGCCCTAGCAACAAACCCAATGGCACAGTTTTAGATGGGTTCTTAATTTCCCCACTGGCGCTCAGTCCGGACTCCGCTCCGGCAAAGGCGAAAAAAAGAATTATCGCACTCCCACCGACGGTGGAGATTGACGGCCACTCCATAATTGCGAGATTTTCAAATTTGATTGCAAAGATCCCGAACGCCAGTAAAAGTACCAGTGGAATCAGTTTAGCCATCGTGTTGAATACGAATAGCCTGACGCCCGCTTTGACACCGATGACGTTCACCGCAGCCAGAAATGACAGTAAGGTGATAATAAAAATGCTACGAGGGACCGGTTCGGCAAGTATTGGGAACGCCAAAGCCAACGCTCCCACCATAGCGACGGTAATCGCTGCATCTGAAAGGGCTGACCAACCAAACCAGAGCAACATGGACGCTATGAAGCCCGCGAAAGGTCCGAATGCTTCTTCGATATAGGCGTACGCGCCACCACTGCGGGTGATGCGACTACCAATTTCAGCAAAACAAAGAAATACCAGGCCAACTGCCAACGAGCACACGAGATAAGCAACGATTGCCGCCGATCCAAGCTGAGCCGCAACTACTCCGGGCAGAACAAAAATACCGGCGCCAACGACCAGGTTGACAATGCTTAAACTTAAGGTCCGCACGCCGATTTCGCGTATCAGTCCTTCGTCCGGTGTATGGCTAGAGCTGCTCAATTCGCAACCAGAATAATTTTCATATTGATACCTTTCTAAAGCCTTTCAGTACAAGCACCAAGGCTATCTCGAATTGTGCGACCGCTACGTACTCGTAATGGTTACCCAACCACGCCGACAGAGCAATAGGAGCCCTGCGGCAAAACTTGCGAGTGCAGCCCAATAATATTCCAATAAGCCATCCGGTTCACCTGTGAACGTGTTGGCAATTTTTTAGATAATCTCTTCGTTCCCTTTACTCGATCGTGGATGCCATCAGTGAGCGGAACTGCATTCCCCATCTGTCGTCCTGTTTAACAAATACCCAGGTAGCAGGTATCCGCATATAGACATCGCCATCAGTATTCACGCATTGAAACACCAATTCGAAAATGATCCGATTGGGTGTTGCACTTCGAATCGTTACACCCTCATCATCACTTCCTCTTGGAGTTAACGATGAGCCAATACTGTCTCTTAGGCAATTAGGGGATTATGTCCAACTGGGGTACAGGACGTTATGACCCATCGACCTCTCTGTTTACAAATATTTTCCTTTTTTGGTTAGTGTTATTCACTCCTTTTTAAGCCTCCATAATATCCAAGAGCTTATTAAGCGCATTAAGACTAGATATTACAGCGCCCTCTTGCCAACCATGCAAGTAAGTCAGATGATCCCCAGCAAACAGAAAAGGCCCATCAGCTTGTTGTAACACCGGCGAAGGTGTTGATTTTGCCCAGCCACCAAGTGAGTATGGAACCTTAGCCCATGCTACAGAAATTCCTCGGCTGAGATTTTGGCGGTATTGCGGGTGAACTTTTTCCCCTGCTGCCAAAGTGAATTCTTTGCGCGCCTCAACACCAAGATTTGCGAAGTTGATCGCATGAGACCCATCAAAAAGGTACGAACCTAAAATAATCCCCGTATCTTGACCAAAGCCACCGGACGGATACCAAATCTGGAGAATTTCATCGTCCGTCCAGGAGATACCTCCGTAGATTTGCTCTTCAATTTCCCAGAAGCGAGGCGATTGAAACGCTATTTTTATCGGTTTAGCATACTCAACCTCCGCAATAGCATTTCTCGTTGAAAGGCTGAAATCATTCGGGATGTCCCTTATAACACTCGGAGGCATGGCTACAATGGCATAATCTACTTCAACAGCCCCCTCTACCCCATTTAGACGACCCTCTATCCTGACACGGCTACCCGTTCGACGAATTGCTGTAACTACAGCTTCATAATAAAGCTCTTCTTTTAGTTGGTTCGCGAACGCATAAGCTATTCGATCCATGCCACCAACAGGTTGCATCATGGTCGCAGCTTGATTGTATGACTCCCCGAAATTCACTTTGAACGGCACACTGGTATCAAAGAAAAAATCATTCAGATTAAGTGGTTGGATAGACTGACGGGGTGTCAGCCCTCCAGTGCCAGGCACAACCCCCCCTCTGCTGGATCCCGTAAATTTGTAATTATTATTTAGGGCGCCATAATCCCTCAGCACATCAAGAACAAAACTGCGTTCATCTATTCCGATATCCCCATTGAGAGTGTTGGCATTTAAGGCTTTCGCCAATAACTCAGTTATATTGCCACGCATCGTTGCTATAATTTCTCTCGCTCTTACTGGAGTTCCTCCAAAGGCCGCAGAATTATGGATATAGGCACCTCGATTATCATTAATCAATGGTTGCAGCGGCACTTCCAGCTCGCGGCAATACGCAAGCAAATTACTATGGTGTTGTGAAATACGAGCGGGACCCGCGTTGAAGTAGAGCTCTTCCTGGCTATCAAAAGCACAAGTCTGTTGGCTATCGACTTCATCTATGATTGATCCCGCCCGGATAGTATGACTGCGCCCTCCAGGCCTTTCTCTGGCTTCAACTACGAAAAAAGGAAATCCTGCCTTCTTCAGCTCATAACCAACACACAGGCCAGAAATCCCCCCTCCTAATACCGCAACAGTGGGCTTCGTTTCCGTAGCAAGTTGATTCGATCTGGCTTCCCATTGATTGCGGAGTCCAGCTCCTTCTGCCTCACCGGGCATCATCAAGCCCATTGAAATCATGGCTTGATAAACAGCAACAGTACCTCCGATGTCTCCTACGGAGTGCAGAAATTCTCGACGGCTTTGCTTATCTTCTTCTTTAGTCATCTTTTTAACAAAATTTGCTACAGCTAACCCGATACGTACCTAAAACTTTTCATATTTCTTTTGCTATGTCAAATCGCGTCGAAAACTGACCACCTATTTGGAGTGAACCCCTGGAAGTGCAACAACTATCCAATGCAAGAATCATAAAATGCGGGTCAATCGAGCATGCAAATCAACACTCAATGTTTAGTGCTGGGATCATCCTGCAAAGGCAGAAAAAGAGACACTACTGAAAAAAGAGGGATCGGCTGGCTGGATTTTGTGATTACTCTAAATGTACAATCGCGCGCGCGTAGTGAGAAAATAGGGGCAGTCATGGACTCCGGCGTCCCAATAATTGCTCCCTGACCTCCTATAGGTAGGCGTAGGCACCATTAATTTAGGCGCCATTAATTGGCAAGTCGAAGTTGTCATAAATCGGCTTGGTGCTAAGAGAAGAACCAATGAAGCTCAAATACTGTAGATCCCTGCTAGTAATTTTTGGCCTGGCAGTTTCCTGCCTCATGCCTGCTGCTACAAACCAAGCCCCACGGCTACAAACAGACATCACCTTCGTCGTCGCCGGTAAAACCGGAAACTTCAGACAATCCGCTGCCGGCATGGTCTCAGCCCTTAACTATCATTTTTTTGCTGAAATATTTATCCAAAATAACGGGAGAATAAAACAAGCAGCGTTGTTAACTCCTGACAACCTGTACGTCGTCAAACCATTTTGGACTAACCACCTCCTAGTTTAAGAGACACAT
>CAJXIY010000155.1 GCA_913054495.1 uncultured Gammaproteobacteria bacterium
TAATGAGGCTCTGACGCGCAATGGCTGAATGACAGCTATCGACCCATAGCGGACACTTGGGATTTTCCAAAATACCCTCATATTTCGTTTCACTGGCTAAGCCCTAAGGCTACCCACTCAGGCTCAGTCGCTTGGGACGAAACTGCCACAACAATATACTGCTTCCCTTCATGCATATAAGTCATGGGCGCACCAGTCGTGCCCGCCGATAGATCAATTTCGAATACAGTATTGCCCGATGACTTATCGAAAGCTCTGAATAATGTTCCCCAACGCCAGGACTCATCAAAACCTGTGTCGGGACCATCATAGGCACCGCCAGCACCCGGCACAGTTCCGACAACCGCATCACTGCCTTCACCAACGAACAAGAGAGACTTGGTCACCAGAGGAGCGGGTCTATTGGGAATCCCTAAAGGAGGTAGATCTAAATCTTTTAACAAGGGGTGATCGCGCGGCCCATCGCCATTGGCTACTGTCCATGCCAGTTCGCCGGTATTCATATCGAGTGCTGTCACTCGACCATAAGGGGGCTTTAGCAGAGGTATGCCTTGAATATTGGGTACACCTGGCGCTTCTCGTGATAGCGAATGGGTCATAGTTGCTGATTCAGAACTGGTTGGCGCAATACCCAAATTATCTGCTTTGGTATAAGAAACGGCAAAGTACATTCCAGTTTCAGGGTCGAAAGCACCAGTATTCCAGTTTCCGGCTCCCCAGGTGCTGGGCAGAGTTAGGGTTCCCTGATTGCCAGCTTCGATCCACGGAGAGGGTGGCGTATAGAGTGGGCCAATAGTGAAATTGTCGATAAGTTCGAGGGCTTGACTGCGTAACGCTGGCGTAAAGTCGATCAGATCATCGAGTGTGATTCCCTGGCGATCGAAAGCGGGAGGTTTGGATGGAATCGGTTGCGTTGCGGACGTTGCTTCGCCTTCGACAATGGATTGAGGAACGGGTGTTTCTACAATTGGCCATACCGGTTCACCATTGGTGCGATCGAACACGTAGACAAAACCGTTTTTGTTCGCCTGCATGACAGCTTTGATGGTGCGACCGTCCACTGTGATATCACCCAGTATAGGAGGGCTGCCATTGTCGTACTCCCACAGGTCATGATGGATCATTTGGAAATGCCAGATTCTTTCACCGGTCTCAGCATCCAATGCCACAAGACTATTGGAGAACAAGTTATCACCGGGGCGATGACCGCCGTAGTAGGCGGAGGTTGGCGCGCTTAAGGGCACATAAACAATACCCAGTTCATCGTCGGCAGACATGCAACACCAGGATCCTATGTCGCCGGACCATTCGGCAGATCCCTCTTCCCAAGTATCGTAACCAAACTCTCCAGCTTGTGGTACTACATTAAATTCCCATTTAAGTTCACCGTTTGTTACATCGAAGCCGCGGATATTTTCCGGTGCCGCTTCTTTGCGACTGCCGCTATCGCCGGCACCATTTAGAAAACCGCCTATAACAGCAGTATTTCCAATCACCAGAGGAGAAGTGGTAAGTGAAAAGTTATTTGCATTCGCAGCGCTATAGGCAAGATTAATTCTGCCCGGCTCCTCGCGACCAAAATCAGCAAAGGTTTCGCCAGTTTCTGGGTTTAAGGCGTAGAGATAGCTGCCTCGCACCACCATGAGCCGTCGATCGATTCCCTGTTGCCAGTAGGCAATGCCGCGGGTACTAATGCCAGCCGCTTCCAACATAGTTTGTTGATAGGGCTCTTGAATCCAGACTGTTTCACCTGTTGCCGGATCGAACGCTTCCACTAAGCCAAAAATATTAGGTGCGTATAAAACGCCATCTACTAACAGTGGAGTTGATCGCAGGTTTTTCTCAAAACTCATGCCATTGTAATCTTCCCGTAAAGAGGCAGCGGTAGCATCTCTGCGCCACAGAATACTGAGTTGGTCCACATTACCTGCGTTGATCTGATCTACTGGAGAGTAACGATTGAAGTTATTGTCGCCGCCGAAATAACCCCACTCACCGTCTTCTAAGTTCTGCCCATTTACTATTAAGGGAATTAGGCAACTCGAAATCAAGAGGATGTTTAGTTTTCTAATGAATTGTTTTTTTATCACTCGCATGACAGCGACCTCTGTAGGGGTGCTCACATCAGTAAGCAATAGAAAATGCAGGTACTCTTAATAAAGTTACTTTTTTATAAATGCATCAACAAATAAAAGTAATAATCAAAAAAGGAGCATGGTGTTGCTGCGAGCCTAGTCGTCAGACGAATGGATTACCCAGATCTTCTCAAAACCATCCGTATCCCAGGTCCCTGTCCATTCCTTAGGCATTGTTATAGCTTCGCCCGCGTGCACTGTCATCACACTACCGTCGGTAGAAGTCAGGGTGACACTCCCGCTAAGAAAATACATAAATTCATCTACGCCATAAGGCTCACTGATTTCGAAGCGAGTTTTGCTTGAGCGATACATGCCACTATAAAATTTTCCATCGCTACTAGCCATCGAAGTGACGCTTACAGTCTGATGACCATCAGCATGTGTAGTTGCTGTCGCATCGTCGCGCTGAAAGAGCATTCCTGCTGCATCGCCTTTACTGATTTTGATGGGTAGCACTGTTTTCGAATCCTGGTTATCTGCTATAGCAGAGGAAAGAAGACCAGCACAAAGAAATACAATCGTCAGTCTGAACTTGGAATACATAGCAAGTTCCTTGTTAAGTAGAAGAAGATATCAGAGTTCTACTGGATAGAACTCTTTGTAATTTTTAGGCTGAGAATTAACGTATTTGGACCGTGTTTTCTAGGGTGCTAGCTGTGGTCCGCACAATTCACTAATGTTTTCCGTTTCCCACCCTGCATACTGTCCTCGGTAATATTGTTCTGCCCGTCGGGCCTGAGCAAGCAGGGATTCGGAAATAGGCTCTCCCACGACGATCCCCTGCGGCTCTGCCTTGGTGAAGTAATAGCGGGCGTTCATCATTTCATCTGATGATCGAGGGCCCCATCGAACTTCGGCCGCAGGATCGGGGTTCGCTGGGTTTTCAGCGGAGTTATCAAACCACCAGGTCACATGATATTTCGAGCCGGCTGGCAGGAATCTCGGTTCCTCGTACTCGTAGTGGAATTGCCAGTTGAAGTCATAGTCGGGCACCCAGAGCAGGGTTTCCAGCTCATCAACCCCTGGGAGTTGCAGCTCAATCTTGACGGCCTTGCCGCGATAGTGAGAATGAGGGGCCAGTGCAAGCAGGAGAATGTCTTCCTCGATCGTGTGCTCGTGCGTCGCCATGTAGTTGGGATCGCCTGGTGGAATCACAATGTCCCTGTTCATTGGAATCGTGTTTTGAACCACGTAATCGATTACGTCACCAGGCTCATAGAAGAGGAAACCGCCAACGGTGTTATCTTCCACAGCAGTGCCAGGACCTGACTGCTTGGCATAGTGCATATTAAGGGTAATAAATGGATCTGCGGGTACAAGAAAGCCCCATCCATCTGGATAGATTTGAGGGCCTCGACCAGGAACGGCTACCCCCAGATAGTTGGAAGTCCCGTGGTGCATTGTGGAGCTGCCGGGCCGGATCTCTGATGCTTGAGCCCATTGATGCTTGCTTAAATCACCGCCGGTACGGTGCATGAGTATCGTAGGTTGCCAATCTGATGCTTCTTCGCATACCTGCACCGGGTCAGCAAAGGCAACTGTCGCATCGGGCACTCCCATCCACCACATCGATCCGTCCGGTGCTAGTGTAGGCTCGTTCGCCGGTGCGCTAAGAGCGAGTTCATCTGCAGTAGGCTGATCCTTGGCATCACCTTCAAGTGCACCAGCCTCAACCCAGCTGATCAGAAGCTGCTTGTCTTTATCAGATATATAACGCTCGTTCTTGAAAGTTCCCTGATGTTGTTGGTGCGCTCCCCAAGGAGGCATCGACCCGTCTTTTAGTCGCAGGGATATAAACGGTGCCCAAATTTTTGCTTGTTCGTAATTCAGGACAGAAAACGGTGCTTGCACCCCGCCCAGATTTGGACCTTCCGGCCGATGGCATTCGGCACAGTTACGACTTAATGCATCAAGGGCATCCCCGTAATAAGTCGGTGCTTCAGCCGACTGCGACAAAGCGCCTGTTGAAGCACTGAGCAGTGCCGCCAAAGGTAAGAATATTTTAGTTATCAAATAAAGGTGCTTGTATTGCTTACTCATACCGCTTTCCCTTTTAATTTGTTGATCTGCTTATCTTGAGAGCCCTGTGCTCCAGCCAGCTCATACCGCCACTTGACCTAGTGTACGTCGTCAAACCATATCGTGTAATTCCCTGAAGCTATCAGAAGTATCTATCAGTCACCTATTCTGCGAAATGAGTCGCGTAAAGGATCAAGTTCCTCGCCGTCAATAAACATTTCCCCAATCCATCTATGGGTTTGTCCTTGGTCTGAAATGTATCTAATTGCTGATCCTGTGATTTTTTTTCCGTCACCTGTGCTACCCGTGATTTTATAATTCCACTCGCCGTTTTCTTTGTAGATAATGTTAACCCAGACATTTCCACCGGAAGAAACCTGATGTTCAAGAATTTGTTTTTTTCCTACATCGTAGTATATGAGAACTGTTGCTGAACCTGGACCCGCATAATACCGCCCGTTTATCACTTTGCCGCCCTCACCTATTTGGTATTCTACATAGCCGGTTACAGAGTCACCTCTCTTACCGAATCCAGGCCAGTCGTTTATCCAGATGATTTCGGATATCCACCGACCCTGCATTACCTGGCTGAATTCTTTGAATTCTTCCGGTGTTGACTGCATGGAAGTCATTTGTTCGTTATCAGCTGGAAAAGCTGGTGTCGCAATTACCATAAGACAGAAGAAGCATGCTAACCAAGATTTCATAATGGAACCCTCCTTAAGCAGTAAGGTTTAGTTATAGCACATAAAATTGGCTGTATCTCACCAGCTTAATGTGGAATGAGGAATAAAGTGGCGTCCCATGTATGACAGCTATCGGGAACATAATGGCGCCTGCGATTAGAAATCCCCAGCGGTCATCCGAAAAACATGCATACAAGTGAGTAAACCAGGCCATCAGCCCGATAGGAAACCAGAACAGAAAAAGTAGGGAGGCAAACGCTTTTCCTATAAAGCTAAACATTCAATCCTCTTTCCGATGAAGTAGTAGCTAATCATAAGTCCTAGGCAAAACCACATAGGTTTTAAGTGCGTCATAAAAATCAAACTCTAAAGGCTTCTCAACTACCTCTTCAACAGTTATTGGAGCCTCAATAAATACTGCTTGATCCGCTTTAGTCTGGACTACCTTTAGCCCCACCAGACACGCAACAACACCTAGAAGAACCCCAAAGATAAGACTGGGAATATCTGGTGACCAGGCGGCACTGTAGGCTCTAGAGGCTCCTAAATCGGTGCTTGTTCTGTAGTTGGCGAAATCTTGCATGGTTTCTTCTTCTTGTCTGGTTAGCGGATCGTTCGTCCACAATAGTATGTATAGGGGTGAGATGGAACCATCCTGAGTTAAGGGGGGGTACCCCGGGGGTGGGGTCTGGGGAAATCGAATTTTTAAGTGAGGGCTACGCCAG
>CAJXIY010000156.1 GCA_913054495.1 uncultured Gammaproteobacteria bacterium
CATGCAAGGGAGTGAATTAGAGCAATTGCCAGTCACTCACCTGTTTCCTGCAGAAATTGATCCATTGCGTGATGATTGTGAGCTGTATGCTGATGCACTCAGAACAGCGGGCGTTGAAGTGGTCAATCACCTGAATGCGGGGCGTGGGTTAGTACATTCTTATTTACGAGCGAGACACGATAGTGATAAAGCCAACGCTTGCTTTAGTGAAATATGTGATGCGATTCGACAATTAGCCAAAGCTGGCACTTAAGCTAGCTTACTACTTAGAATCTTCTAATAGTGCTTCTGCAGAGTGTTGGCAGGCAAAAGTGTGCCCAGAAGCAGTAGTTGTATGAATGGGTGGCCTGCTGTGAGCACAAATATCGTCAATGGATACAGGGCAACGCTCGACAAAGGGGCAACCCTGTTCGGTAATTTTCACCTCTCTAGCAATGCCAGCCTGAGTTTCTCGGGAGGATAGGGTTTCCTCTAACCAGCCTTGGCGCATTTCAGGCACTGACGAGAGTAAGAGTCGAGTGTAAGGGTGAAATGGCGGTTGAAAAACAGCAGATTTGGGCCCTTGTTCAGCAATTCGTCCAGCGTAGAGAACCACTACTTGGTCGGCAATGCTGGCGACAGTGTCAAGGTCGTGGCTGATGAAAAGATAAGTCAATCCAAGCTCATTTTGCAGTCGTTGGAGTAAGTTGAGTATCGCTTTAGCAACAATAGAATCGAGAGCAGAAGTCACTTCATCACAGATAATCAATTCAGGCTCCGCAGCCAATGCACGAGCAATACAAACACGTTGTTTTTCACCACCAGAAAGCTCATCGGGAATGCGATCTATAAAGCTTTCGGGAAGTTCAATTTGTTGCAGTAGTTCAAAGATACGCTGTTCACGCTGTTTACCCTGCAATCCAAGATAAAAGCTTAATGGACGACCAATAATGTCTCGCACCCGTTGACGTGGATTGAGAGCCACATCTGGAAGCTGGTAAATCATTTGAATTTTCTGTAATTGTTGTTTTCCCCTTTTTCTTAATTCAGCTGGCAGTAATTCTCCTTCAAGGCTGACTGCGCCGGAGCGTGTTGGCAGTAGTCCGGTAATAACTCTTGCCAATGTGCTTTTCCCGCTTCCAGACTCTCCGACTACGGCTACCGTTTGACCACGCTCCACCAAAATCGAGATGTCTTGCAAAATATCAGGCCCTTTGCCGTAGCCAGCGGTCACCGAGTCAATACTAAGGAGGGTTTGTGGATTTGGAATTTGAGAAGGCGTTTTTTCATCTCGGCTCCGGGCGTCCAATAAATTGCGCGTGTACTCCTGCTGAGGTGACTTAAGAATCTGTCCGGTACTGTTCACTTCAACCAGTTTTCCATGACGTAACACCATCAAATGGTCTGCCATTTGGGCGACCACGGCAAGGTCATGAGTGACATAAATGGCGGCGACGTTTCTATCAACAACAATTTCTTTGATCGTTTTTAAGACTTCAATTTGAGTGGTGACATCCAATGCGGTAGTCGGTTCGTCAAAGATAATCAAGTCCGGTTCACAGGACATTGCCATGGCAACCATCATGCGCTGTAGTTGACCACCAGAAACTTGGTGTGGCCAGCGCTCTCCAATATTTTCAGGATCGGGAAGATCAAGACTTCGATAAAGGGCACGGCCTTTTTCTTTTGCTCTATCAGGGGATAGTAACCCATGAGCAACAGGGCCTTCAACATATTGGTCCAGCAAGCGATGTGCGGGATTAAATGCAGCAGCAGCGCTTTGGGCAACATAAGAAATTCGAGTGCCTCTGAGTTTGCGTTTTTCCTCTTCGGACGCAGTTCGCAATTCAATGCCATCAAAAATAATGTCGCCTTCAGTAATGCGGCAACCGTCTCTGGCATAACCCATTGCCGCTAAGCCAATGGTTGATTTTCCTGCGCCAGACTCACCAATTAAGCCTATAATTTCGCCTCGTTTCAGTTCTAAATCAATGCCACAAACGATTTCCTGCCAACCATTCTCCGACAGGCCTTCAATACGCAGGCCCTTCATTTGTAGTAACGGCTCAGACTCGCTACCCGAATTATCTTTCATATCAACTAACATCTTTCAGTCCGCTTGATCTATGTAGCATCCAATCCACCACAAAATTGACCGCTACCGTCAACAAAGCTATAGCAGCAGCGGGAATCAGAGGTGTTATGTCTCCAAAAGCAATCAGTGCTGCGCTCTCGCGCACCATTGACCCCCAATCTGCGGTAGGTGGCTGGATACCCAAACCCAGAAAACTTAGCGCCGAAAGGAAAAGAAAAACAAAGCAAAAACGCAGACCAAATTCAGCCAGCAAGGGGGCGGCGATATTCGGCAAAATTTCTTTGCGAATGACCCAACCCAGTTTTTCACCTCTGAGTCGTGCAACTTCGACGTAATCCATGACAGCGACATTCATTGCAGTGGCGCGCGCTATTCGGAAAACACGAGTGGCATCGAGAATAACAATAGTACCAATCAAATAAGGTATCGTAGTGCCGAAGATTGAGAGTATCAACAGGGCAAATATTAGTGAAGGAATTGCCATAAATACATCGTTAACACGACTAAGAATTTGGTCTACCCAGCCGCCAAGTGCGGCAGCCGTCATACCAAGTATCCCGCCAAGTAAAAAAGCTAAAACGGTGATGGTAAGAGCTAGCCCAAGGGTATTACGGGCACCATAAATGAGCCGAGAAAGCATGTCTCTGCCCAAGTTGTCAGTGCCAAGAGGATAGTCGCTAGACCATACTTCGTAGGCTATAGGTGTCGCAAGATAATATTCTCCGTATGGGGCGATGAGTGGTGCAAAAATAGCGACAATGAGATAAAAGGTAATAATGATCATTCCCACTTTTGCACTGAATGGCGCCGATAATAGTATTTTAATAATATTGTTCATTAGCGTGGGTATAGTAAGCGAGGGTTGGTGACGATCGAAATAATGTCTGCAAACAAGTTTAGCGAAATGTATACCAAAGCGAAAATCATTGAACAGGCCTGCACAACAGGAACATCTCGTTTGGATACGCTATCCACCAATAATTGACCGAGCCCCGGGTAAACAAAAACCACTTCTACAATGACCACGCCTACAACAAGGTAAGCTAAGTTCAGTGCAATGACGTTGACAATTGGTGCTAGGGCATTGGGTAGTGCATGGCGCATAATGATTCTCATCGGTTTAATACCTTTTAGCCTCGCCATTTCGATGTAAGGGCTGGACAATAAATTGATGATAGATGCTCGTGTCATCCTCATCATGTGAGCGACACATACGAGGGTCAGTGTCGCAGCCGGTAGTAAGGTTCGGTAAAGTTTATCGCCCAACGACAATTCTGTACTGACGTTTGAAATGCCAGGAAACCAACCCAAATTGACAGCAAAAAATAGAATCAGAACGTAGGCAATAAAGAATTCAGGAAATGAGATAGACGTTACTGTAACAAGATTAATGCTACGGTCAAAAAGTGAGTTGCGATACAGAGCGGCGAGAATTCCTAGGGCTAATGCTAGAGGTATAGCAATCAATGCCGCAAAACCCCCAAGAAAAAGCGTATTCGAAAGACGTATTCCAACCAGTTCCGAAATTTGTCGTTTGTTTGCCAGCGAGACGCCCATATCACCGGTTGCCATCCCTCCCAGCCAATCCAAGTAGCGTAGATGGGCAGGCCTGTCGAGCCCAAGCTCAATGCGAAAGACTCTTACAGCATCTGGTGTTGCGGCCTGCCCAAGAATGGACTGCGCCAAATCACCTGGTAAAAGCTCTACCCCAAAGGTAATAATCAGCGAAATAGCAAATAGCGTAAGAAAGCCCAGCGCAATGCGCTGGGCTACAATCTTAAGTATATGTTTCAAGGCTATATTGCCTTTACTCAACTATTACTTAAAAGGCAAACCACCAACGTTCAAAGAACTTTTCGCCGTCCAGATCCCAGTTTCCAGCCATAGCGCCATGGTTAACCTTTTCAGCCGAAGCAAAGACGTAATTGGCAAACATAGGTATTACTTCACCACAATCGTCTTTGACGATTTCCTGCATTTCGTAGTAAATTTCACGACGCAAGTCTGTGTTGGTTTCAGCACGTCCCATATATAACAACTCATCGAAACGTTCGTTCTTCCAGAAAGATTCGTTCCAAGACGCAGTACTCAGATAGGCGGTAGTGAACATCCAGTCTTCTGTAGAACGTCCGCCCCAGTAAGAAGCGCCCCAAGGTTTGTTCATCCATATATTAGACCAATAACCATCATTCGGTGCGCGAACCACCTCAATATCGATTCCAGCTGCTGCTGCATGTTCTTTATACAGAACAGCGGCATCGACCGCACCAGGGAAGGCAGCGTCAGCTGCATGAAGTTGCACTTTAATACCACCGGCTTTATCGGCATAAAAGCGCGCCTTATCCGGATCGTATACACGCTGTGGTAAGGTCGCTGCATGATACTGATTGATTGGCGCAATTGGATGATCGTTGCCAACCGTACCATGTCCGTACAATATTTTCTCCACAATTTCATCACGATCAATTGCCAACTTAAGTGCCATACGAACATTGTTATCGTCAAACGGCGCCGTATCACACCGCATCGGAAACGTGTAGTGCTTAGTACCAGTGGTTTCTTCAACATTGATACCAGTTTTACGAGCAAGCAAATGAGCAGTCTTCAAATCCACCCGGTCAATAACATCAACCTCTCCAGTTGTTAGAGCATTTATGCGCGCTGTCGGATCAACAATTGAAAGCAATTCCAACTCATCAAAATAAGCCCTGTCAGACTTAAAGTAATTGGCGTGACGTTTTCCGAAGAAGCGAACTCCCGGCTCAAACGATTCTAATACATAGCCTCCAGTGCCAATACCATCGTTGGCATCAATTTTCCCGTCTTTAGCAGCCTTAATGGCAATATGATAATCGATAGTTATAAACATAAAGTCTGCATTGGCGCCTGACAATTCAAAAATCACTCGATTTTGGCCATCCTTGCGTATACTGGTGACTTGCTCTAGTAAAGACTTAGCCGGTGATTTGGTTTCTCCCATATGGTGTTGGAAAGAAGCAATCACATCATCAGAATCCAATGTCTTGCCGTTGTGAAATTCCACCCCCTGACGCAGATTAACTACCCACGTTTTTGCACCATTTGACGCCTCCCAGCTCTCCGCTAATTCCGGCACCAAAGCGCCAGTGGAGTCCACTTCACCGAGATGGTTATGAAGGGCATAATTCATTACGCCCGTAAAGCCGTTTTCATAGCTTGCAGGGTCCAGCGTATCAGTGGTGGAGCCATGAGCAAGACCAGCCCTCATACGCCCACCCCGATGAGGTGTGGCGGCGAAAGCGCTTCCCGACATTGTTAGTAAAGAGCCTGCGG
>CAJXIY010000157.1 GCA_913054495.1 uncultured Gammaproteobacteria bacterium
GGATGATTTGGACACCCACATATTGGATCGATAAAAATCAATGACTTAGCTGGAGAATTATGTGGGTGTCCAGTTTTCGTCCAGTTTTCGTATGTGGGTGTCCAGTTATCGAAAGGCTTTAAAAGTGCTCAATCAAACGTTGCGGTCGCGCCCCTGCCAATAGGGTTTTCTCAATTCTGTTTTCAAAATTTTACCCGATGGGTTGCGCGGTAGCTGTTCCAGCCAGTCGATTGAACTGGGGCATTTGTAATGCGCGATCCGTTGTCGGCAGTACTCGATGAGCTCAGCTTCGCCAAGACTAGGATCGGACCGGCAGATCAGGGCCTTCACCGCTTCTCCCCAGTCTTCATCGGGTACGCCAATCACCGCCACATCGGCTACACCGGGGTGAGCCATTAACACATTTTCTATTTCCGCCGGGTAGATATTCTCTGCTCCCGAGATAATCATGTCCTTGACCCGGTCGTGAATATACAGATACGCATCTTTCTTATAGCCGACATCACCGGATCTAAACCAGCCTTCGGTGTCTATAGCCTCTGCCGTGGCTTTCTCGTCCCGCCAGTAACCACGCATCACCTGTGGTCCACGTATCCAGATTTCTCCCACTTCGCCATTACTTAATTCTGTGCCAGTCTCGGTGTTCATGATCCTAATGACGTGGCCGTTGGAAGGTTTGCCAACTGAGCGCAATAATTCAGCTTTGGGCCCACCCGGATCGTGGTCCCATGGCTCCAGACGCGTAACCGATCCGGTCGTTTCTGTTAGGCCATAGACCCCATAGAAATTTGCCTGAAAGGTCTCGATTGAATCTATCAGGACTTGCTCCGAGATGGGGGATGCGCCGTACACGATGACTTGCAAGCTGGTGAAATCGACCTCTTGCACACCCGGCTCATCCAGCAGGAACTTCAGTACGGCAGGGACAAAAAGCGAGTGGCTTACGCTGTGGCTGGGAATAGTACGCAGAATCTCCTGCATATTTGCCTCTCTCAGCAAGATGGTCGTAGCGCCCGCAATGAAGCCGACCATAGCCCAGCCGCTGCCGGCAATATGAAACAGCGGCATACAAACCTGGTTCACTGAGGAGTCAGAATAGTTCAGGGCCTCAAAGCTGCCGTTTATCCCAGCGATCAGATTTGAATGGCTACTTTCAACGCCCTTGGGCAAGCCGGTAGTGCCCGAGGTATACAATTGAAAACAAGTGTCATCGGGGTCTGCCGTGTAAGCGGGATCCGAGCCCGGCTGGTCGGCGATCCACTGTCTATAAGAAGGATATGCAGAACCTCCGGGATCTCCCAGAATGACCACATGTTCCAGGCCTAACTTTATGTCTTCTAGCAGGGGCAGGAATTCTTCACCAATCAACAACACCTTGGCCTGGCTGTGGTGGAGAATGTACTCCATCTCCGGCGCCGCGAGGCGCCAGTTCACAGCCACGGTAACGGCATTTAATTTGCTTGCGCCGAACAGGTAAGTGAAATATTCCGGTGTGTTTTTGTCCACATAAGCGATCCGATCCTGGGCTTCAACGCCCATCTCCCGCAACGCGTTGGCACACTGACAGGCCTCATGGTCCAGCTCGGCAAAGGTCCATTTCCGATTGTCACTAGCATAGACCAGAGCGACCTTGTCCGGTCTCTCCCTACGCTGATGGCGGATGATTTCACCGAGGGTTGTTATTGTCATTTTTAATTCCGGTAACGTAAAGCATTGTAATAAAAATAGCCTCTTGAAGCTTGTTATAATTCTTGTAATCGCGATGCTGATCTATCGGGCTAGCATCTGAGTTCTCATGGCTGCTCAAACCCTACATAGTTTTCAGCCAGCGTTGCCGCCGCCGCGGGGGAGTTGCAGATGTAATTTAACTCGGACAATTGCAGCCTGCGCTGAAAATCGTCATGGTCTGGAAATTTGTGCAGCAAAGATGTCATCCACCATGAAAAATGTTCACTGCGCCACACCCGTTGCAAACAGATGCTGGAATACCTGGTCAATAGTTCTTCCTCATTGTGCTGGTATCGACGGGCCAACGCTGTACTCAGCACATCCACATCGGCGATAGCTAGATTGAGGCCCTTGGCGCCGGTGGGCGGAACGATGTGGGCGGCGTCTCCGGCTAGAAACAGTTTTTCGTATTGCATGGTTTCGCAGACGAAACTTCGCATCGGGGTAATGCTTTTTTCCAGGATCTTTCCCTGCCGCAGCTGCCAGCCGTCCGGACTGCCAAGACGTTGCTGCAGTTCATGCCAGATTCTGTCATCTGACCAGTCTTCCACACGATCATCCGGCTCGCACTGAACATAGTTTCGAGTGATAGTGGTGGAACGCATGCTATGCAGTGCGAAGCCCCGTGGGCTATTTGCGTAGATCAGTTCTGCTGAAGACGGTGGCGCTGCCACCAGAATCCCCAACCAGGCAAACGGATAGCTGCGCTCGAAGGTTTTGAGAATGGCTGCCGGTAGGGACGGGCGACTGATGCCATGGAAGCCATCGCAGCCAACCACATAATCGCATGTCAGTTCCTGTGCCACACCTTCCCGTCGAAATTCGATGCGCGGTCGCTGACTATCGATATCGCAAATTTTCACCTCATCGACTTCAAATAGAATTTCACCCCCGGCAGCGAATCTGGCAGCAATCAGATCTTTGACTAATTCCTGCTGACCGTACACGGTAATACCCTTGCCGCCGGTTAACTCGTCAAAATCGATGCGATGACATCGCTGGTCAAACCTCAGCTCGATGCCGTGGTGTTGCAGGCCTTGTTGTCGCATGCGCTCGCCCAGGCCCGATCGGTTCAGCAGCTCGGCGCTGCCTTGCTCCAGCACACCCGCCCGTACGCGGTTTTGGATATAGCTCTGGCTGCGGTTTTCGAGGACGACGGATTCGATATTGCACAAATGCAACAAATGGGAGAGTAATAAGCCGGCGGGTCCGGCGCCGATGATGCCTACCTGCGTCTTCATGGAACCATAATACCGCAATGGTCTAGCGCAAATTCCAATAATCCAGCCATAACAACATGGTTATACTGATTCAAAGCGCTTGCTGCCTCATTTGTCTCTCTAATAACGGGCTCCAATCGATACCCCCTCTAGAATTGGCTTTTGCTTAGATTACCGGCTACCTGTTTAACACTGACCATGAATAATTGCAGTTCGGTAGACATAATTTTGTCGGCGCGGGTGGTCAGGCCTACCGGTCCCAGCGTTTCTTTAACATCCAGCGGAATTTCCTCCAGCTTTCCCTGCGCTACATCGATGGCAATAACGCCATTGGAAATTATCCAGACGGCGTCGGTTTGCTGCACGTAGTTTCTACCGAAGGCATCGGATACCGTCTCGATGGTTTGTGGCAGTTCATTGATACCGTGAGTCATTAACAGCCTGTCTACGGTGGGGCGAATAATCGACTCCCGAGTAGGAATTAATACCACGTATTTTTCTATGCCTTTGAGACTAACATGACGATCACCATGCCGATCGACAGAGACCGTAGGCTCCAGCGCTCGCAGAAGGGGATGTTGAGGACGCACGACGACACTAACGTATTCCGAGTAGACATGCTGGAAGCTGAGGCCATGCATGATAGAGGGGTCTGCCATTCGACCCACAACCAGATCCAGTTCTGCCAGCCGCAGGCGCTCCAGCAAAACCGTGTTAGGACCCGCAAACAGATGCAAGTTAGTGCGGCGACCGGACTGCTTGAAGCGATTCACCGCCGCTGGCATCAGCTGGGCGGCGACGGTAGGCAGCACGCCGATTGACAGAAATGGCTCACCCTCTTGCTTGGCCCGGCGGATATTATCCAGGCCCTGTCGCAGCTCCGAAATGCTGCTGCTGGCGCGCCGGTGAAATATCTCTCCATATCGGCTGAGTTCCACACCCCGCTTATTTCGCTTGAAGAGTTTTACACCCAGCAGTGTCTCCAGCTCCCGAATCGTCTTCGACAGGGCCGGCTGACTGACGGCGAGAACATCGGCGGCAAGGACGATCTTTCCCAGTCGCGCTACTTCCAGAAAGCAGTGCAGGTGTCTGAGCTTCAGGCGCTTGTCAAAAACATCGTGCTCATTCATGGCTTGGTCTGTTGGCCAGGGTGGGGCGAGAATAGCACAAACATAACCATATGGTTATGTTTGAGTGTTGTAAATTCAGTTTACTTGCTGCCGCGCTAGCCCTTTACTTAGGGCATCACTGTATTATTCAGCCCTAGTTCCTGCCGAGTGGCTCGAGACGGAACACGACCATACTGTGGCAGCTTTACGCTCTGTGGGAGTGGGGGCGCACCGAAATTCTCTATCCAAGCAGTTTCTATACAGGAGGAATGCATCTTGTCGCACAGCAAAAATGAAAGCCCGGACAGCCTTTTAAGCCTTGGCATGAAAACGCGTCGCGAGGTACTGGGTGAGAAGTACGTCGATGCCGCTATGGCCAGGACCACGGATTTCGACGCAGAATTTCAACACTTTATTACCACGACTGCCTGGGCCAGTGTCTGGAGCAGGGCAGGGCTGAGCCGGCGGGATAGAAGCTTGATTACTATTACCCAGCTGGCGAGTCTGGGCTACCAGGATGAATTGGCACTGCATTTGCGAGCATCAGTTAATACCGGCCTCAGCCGTGGTGAAATTAAGGAAGCCCTGTTGCATGTCGCCGTCTATGCAGGGGTGCCGGCGGCGAACATTGCATTTAAAATAGCCAAGCAGGTATTTTCGGAGACGGCGCCGCCGTCGGCAGCCTGAGCATTGATACCAACTTGGACAAGTAGACAAGCCGGGACAAATAGACCACCCTGAGCGCTGCGGCAAAAATCACCAGGGCTGACAACGAGATTGTAAATATGAATTCGCGAGACTGGTCGCAGCATCCGCCCTATATTTGTCCAGATTACAAATCTTCGCTGTTGCGCGGTCCCACCAGGCCTCTGATTAAGCTGACTTCCCTCTACCGGCAACAAGCCGGCAGCGCCGGGGAACTGCTCGGCAAACTCACCGATGTCTATCAAACCCGGGCCATAGACTGCGACCTGACTAAAAACGGTCCGCTGGGAGGCGAACCCATCGGTGAACGCATCATAGTCAGCGGTCGGGTAATGGATGAACGCGGCAGAGCAGTTGCCGGCGCTCTGGTGGAAATCTGGCAGGCTAACGCCAGCGGTCGCTATCTGCACAGAGTGGATCAGCACCATGCGCCGCTGGACCCGAATTTTATTGGCGCCGGCCGGACCATCTCCGACCGTGATGGCTATTACCGTTTCTATACCATCAAGCCGGGCGCTTATCCCTGGGGCAACCATGTCAATGCCTGGCGTCCTCAACACATACATTTTTCAGTGCTAGGCGCCA
>CAJXIY010000158.1 GCA_913054495.1 uncultured Gammaproteobacteria bacterium
GGCGGTGTTTGGCACCAACAGTGAGGCAAACTCCCTGTCGCTGGAAGAAAAAATTACACTACTGGATCAGTTGCTGGACGCGGGAGTCGATCCCGCCTTCCTGATGCCGGGCACCGGCAGTTGTGCCCTGAGCGATGCCGTGACGCTGACTGCCCACGCCGTAAAATTAGGTTGCGCGGGCACCTTAATGCTACCGCCGTTTTTCTATAAGGGGGTTGCTGACGCCGGGCTTTATGCCTACTACTCGGAAATCATCGAACGGGTGGGAAGTGCTGCCTTGAGGGTTTACCTCTATCATATTCCTCCATTCTCCCAGGTGCCACTGAGCCTGAACCTCATCGATAAATTGGTGCATGCCTACCCCAACACTATCGCCGGGATCAAAGACAGTTCTGGTGACTGGGACGATACCCAAGCATTTCTGTCCGGCGGCTGGTCTGATTTCCGAGTTTTCTGCGGATCTGAAAGCTTCCTGCTGCAAAATATGCGGCACGGCGGCGCCGGCTGTATATCCGCTACTGCCAATGTAAATCCGGCCGCGATCAAAGCCCTGTACAACAATTGGAAAGACCCGGGTGCGGAAACCACGCAACAGCAGCTGGACAAGATCAGAAACATCTTCCAGGGCTTCGCCATGATCCCGGCTCTGAAAGCGGCGACGGCGCATTACAGCTCCGATCCCGACTGGCTCACGGTACGGCCACCGATTGTAGAGCTGGATCGTGATTCCCTGGCGCAGCTACAACAGCAGTTGTCGGCGGCCGAATTCGAGATGCCTGGCTTGGAAATGGGGTCGGGTTGAAAATGGAGTCAGGAAAATGCGGAAAATGCGGAAGAGAAAAATCAGTTCTCCATTTTTCAATTTGTTTCTCGATGTCCTTTTTATCAGGATCTGCTTGAGTGCCACCCGGAATTGCTTCGCGGCAAAACTCGGTGGCGAGGAAGTCGATTTCTTTGTCATCAGGTTTGTAGGGCTTCTTGCAAGATGTACACAGGGTTCTGGTAAGCCGCTGGGAAAGAATTCCCAGAACAGAATCGGCGAAGTTGAAGGGATCCATGCCCATATCCAGCAGCCGTATAATACTCTCGGCGGCACTGTTGGTATGCAAGGTAGAGAGAACCAAGTGGCCTGTTAGTGACGCTTCGATGGCGGTCTTTGCCGTTTCAGTATCACGCATCTCACCCACCATGATGATGTCTGGATCGGCCCGCAGGAACGCGCGCATGGCCTTGGCGAAGGTCATGCCCACCTTCTCGTTTACTTCAACCTGGCGCAATCCCGTTTGAGTAATTTCCACCGGATCTTCGGCAGTCCAAATCTTTCGCTCGCCAGTATTAAGGTGACTCAGTATGGAATGCAAGGTTGTGCTCTTGCCAGATCCTGTCGGACCACATACCAGAAAAAGCCCGTAAGGTCGGGAAACCGCATCCAACAACTTGTCGAGGTTAGCACTGCTCAAGCCAATGGCGTTGACCGGCATCACCTTGCCACCACTTAACAAACGGATGACTACGTCTTCTATGCCGCCGGCAGTGGGAATAGTGGCTACCCGCAGTTCAATGTCGATGGGAGCGAAGCGGCGAAAGTTTATCTTACCGTCCTGAGGCTTGTTCTTGTTTGAAATATCCAGATGGACCATAACCTTGAGTCGGGAAACAAACACAGCTCGATATTTCGCGGGAAATTTATAGTAGGTAGATAACACCCCGTCTTTGCGGAAGCGAACCACAACTTTCTGCTTGCCCATGCCAGGCTCGATATGAATATCCTATACCTTCTGGCGATGTGCATCTTCGACGATCTTGTTAACGATGCGGACAACAACATTGTCCGTGACCTGTGAGGTTTCCGCCATGGAGAAGATGTTTGCGCTATAGATTGAGTGCATGTCTCTGCCACGCTGGTTCGAGTCCCTCCTCCTGCAAGATAACAAGCGCTTAATGCAGAGATGGGTATGGTCAGTGCATTGGATGTCTGGAATGCAAATTGCGGGAGGCTCTTCACCTCATCCATCATTTCCACAAATTTTGGATCCAGTTGGCCAATCGTTGGCCGCGACAATGCCTGGAGAATACGTGGGTTAACGTCGGAGGGTCCAGGTCCCATGAGGTGCGAATAGGGGGATGAAACGAGTTGATCATTGTAGGTCCCTTACGAATTGTCCTGTCTTAAGATAGCGACAGCGTGTCGGCGTAATACTTCAACACCGCGGTCCTGCCAGCCTCAAACATAAAAGCCGAGCATAGCTCGGCTTTCTTAAAGGCATGATTGTTAAGGCACCTCTGATCAGAGGTGCCGTAATTCTTTTTAGCCTATTCTTCTGACTCTCCCGCTTCCGAAGCAAGCTCCGGCAGGGGTCGATCCACCAATTCTACATAGGCCATGGGCGCTTTGTCTCCGGCACGTTCGCTGCACTTCAAGATGCGAATGTAACCCCCCGGGCGATCGGTGTAACGCGGACCCAATTCGGTAAACAGTTTACCAACCGTGGCTTTGCTTCGAGTGCGATTGAAGGCGAGTCGGCGATTCGCCACGCTGTCTTTCTTGGCCAGGGTAATCAAAGGCTCCGCTACCGATCTCAGCTCTTTAGCCTTGATCAGAGTGGTTTTGATAATCTCATGCTCGATCAATGAAATAGTCATGTTCCGAAACATAGCTTTCCGGTGCGAACTATTTCGATTTAGTTGGCGGCCGCTGTGTCGATGACGCATATCTCTTCTACCTGTTCGTTTTGCTAATCCGGAAGCTACTTATGCTGCCCGGTCATCAGATTTAAGACTGGATGGCGGCCAGTTTTCCAGGCGCAGCCCCAAAGACAGACCTCGAGTTGCCAACACATCCTTGATTTCAGTCAGTGACTTCTTGCCCAGATTCGGAGTCTTCAACAGTTCCACTTCGGTGCGCTGAATCAAATCACCGATGTAGTAAATATCTTCAGCCTTCAGACAGTTGGCTGAGCGCACCGTTAACTCCAGATCGTCCACCGGACGCAACAAGATTGGATCGATCTCGTCTTCACGCTCTTCTGGTTCGGCAATAATTTCACTCTGAAGGTCAACGAATACTGCCAGCTGATGTTGCAATATTGTGGCGGCACGGCGAATCGCTTCTTCCGGCTCGATAGTGCCATTGGTTTCCAGATCGATAATCAGTTTATCCAGGTCGGTTCGCTGCTCGACGCGGGCGTTCTCGACGGAATAAGATATTCTTGTAACCGGGCTGTAAGAGGCATCGAGCAATAATTTGCCCACCGAGCGAGTCTCATCATCATCTTGCACTCGACTGTCCGCCGGAGAATACCCCCTGCCCTTGCGTACGGTGAGACGCATATTAATCTCACCATTGCTGTTGAGATTGGCAATAACGTGATCCGGGTTGATGATTTCCACGTCATGATCGACGGCAATATCGCCGGCAGTAACCACGCCCGAGCCTTTCTTGCTCAGGCTGAAAACCACTTCATCCTTATTATTAAGAACAATGGCGACGCCCTTAAGGTTTAGCAGAATTTCAATCACATCTTCCCGCACACCTTCTATGGTGCTGTACTCATGGACCACGCCGTCAATTTCAACTTCTTCTATGGCACTACCGGGCATAGAGGAAAGCAAAATCCGCCGCAAGGCATTCCCCAGCGTATGGCCAAATCCCCGCTCTAGCGGCTCCAGAACCACCCTGGAATGGCACGAGTCGAACTCATCAACTTGTATCACTTGCGGTGTTAAAAAGTCTGATAAAGAAATTTGCATGAAATCCTTCCTATTTGTGATTGTCACTACTTGGAATAAAGCTCGATGATTAGATTTTCATTAATCTCAGCAGGCAGATCGGCTCTATCGGGCCTGCGAGTAAACTGTCCCTCGAGTTTACCGTGATCCACAGAAACCCAATCGACTTCACTGCGCTGTGCAGCCAATTCCAATGCAGATTTAATTCGTAGCTGCTCCTTGGCTTTTTGTCTCACGGCGACTACATCGCCCTCACGAACCTGGTAGGAAGCAATATTGACGACTTCACCGTTGACAGTAATCGACTTATGGGCGACCAGCTGCCGTGATTCTGCGCGGGTTGAGCCAAAACCCATTCGATACACTACGTTATCCAGTCGACATTCCAGCAGCTGCAGCAAATTCTCACCGGTCGCTCCCTTCAGTCGTGCGGCTTCCTTGTAATAGCCCCGAAATTGCTTTTCCAATACGCCATAGATGCGTCTGACTTTTTGCTTCTCACGCAGCTGTACTCCGTAATCGGAAAGCCGTCCACGGCGCTGACCTTGCTGGCCAGGTATGACGTCTGTCTTGCACTTGCTGTCGATTGGGCGCACGCCACTCTTGAGGAACAAATCGGTCCCCTCGCGACGGGCTAATTTACATGTTGGGCCTAAATAGCGGGCCATATTTCATCTCCTGATAACAATTTACACACGCCGCTTCTTCGGCGGTCGGCAGCCATTATGTGGAATCGGCGTTACATCGGTGATGTTGCCTATTCTCAAACCACAGGTATTCAGCGCTCTAACTGCCGACTCGCGCCCGGGTCCGGGTCCATTAACTTTTACATCCAGGTTTCTCAAACCATAGTTTTCGATCGCGGCCTTACCGGCCTTTTCGGCGGCTACCTGGGCGGCGAAGGGAGTGCTTTTCCGGGAGCCTCTGAAACCGGAACCTCCGGCAGTCGCCCAACTAAGCGCGTTGCCCTGGCGATCGGTAATAGTGATCATCGTATTATTAAAAGAGGCATGTATATGCGCAATGCCATCGATGACGGCGGTACGCGATTTCTTTTTTGTCGATTTCTCTGCTGGCTTTGCCATAAATTGTTCCATCTTGCCTTACAGCGTGCTTGCTCCGTTCTGGGTTTGACGAAGCGTTATGAGGTTTGTTTACCTACGGATTGGCTTTCTCGGGCCCTTTCTGGTTCTCGCATTGGTCTTGGTACGCTGGCCCCTGACAGGCAGCGAGCGACGGTGACGAATCCCACGGTTACAACCGAGATCCATCAATCGCTTGATGTTCATAGAGACTTCTCTGCGTAAATCACCTTCGGTTGGAACCTTGGCCACCTCGGCTCGAACACTATCCAACTGCTCAGGACTCAGCTCACCAGTTTTTGCAGAAGGTTCTATACCTGCCGCTTCACATACTGCTTGCGCAGTTGTGGTACCAATGCCATAGACATAGCGTAAGGAGATTACGATATGTTTGTTGTCTGGTATGTTAACCCCGGCAATACGTGCCATAGATTTACTCCGTTATATTCCCATTTACCCGAACTAAAAAACTAGCCCTGCCGTTGCTTATGACGAGGCTCAGATTTACAAATTACTCTCACCACACCGTTGCG
>CAJXIY010000159.1 GCA_913054495.1 uncultured Gammaproteobacteria bacterium
CTGTCTCTTAGGCAATTAGGGGATTATGTCCAACTAGGGCTGACGGGATACACATATGCTCTGACTACTTACACTTGATATTTACGTAAGTCATTGATATATGGGGATAGTCCATCCCGCCCCTGGGCACCATTTTCTGAATATTAAAAACCGTGGTCTGTCCTTATTTACTTGCTCAGCTAACTACTCACATTTTCGTCTCGGCAATCCATTCATCAACAACGCGTTCCAGAATTGTCAAAGGTAGGGCGCCACCGACCAATACCGTATCGTGGAAGGCACGAATATCGAATTGATCACCCAATTCATTACGGGCTTTTTCGCGCAGCTCGAGAATTTTCAGCATACCAATCTTATAACCGGTCGCCTGGCCTGGCATGACAAAATAGCGCCGCACCTCGGCACGTATCTGGCCTTCGGAAATTGAAGAATTAGCAATAAAAAATTCTACCGCTTGCTCCTGAGACCAGCCCTTGGCGTGAATCCCCGTATCAACCACCAGCCGTATCGCCCGCCAAATCTCAGAATTCAGACGACCGAAATCCTTATAGGGATCTTCGAAGGCGCCCATCTCTTTCGACAGGTATTCGGCATACAGTCCCCAACCCTCGCTGTAGGCGGTAAATCCTGAAAGAGTACGAAATTCAGGCACTTCTGTTAATTCCCGCTGAATGGAAATCTGCAGATGATGGCCGGGAATGCCCTCGTGATAGGCAATCGACTCCATCTCAGTCTTGGGCATTGAATTCATGTCGGACAGATGTGCGTAGTAGACGCCGGGCCGCGAGCCGTCGGGTGTGCCTGCCTGGTAGTGTTGCGGAGCACCATCGCGTTCACGAAAGGCTTCGACCCTTCTTACTTCAAGCCCTGCCTGGGGCAGCACGCCGAAATAATCCGGCAGCCTGTTGCGCATGGTATCGATAAAGGCTGTCGAGTCATCCAGATATCCCTGCCTGCCTTCATCATCGTTAGGGTAGCGAAATTCAGTGTTAGATTTCACATAACTGAAAAAGTCCTGCAGCGTTCCATCGAAACCCACTCGGTCTTTAAGCGCTTCCATTTCCTGTTGAATTCGCGTTACTTCGCTTAATCCGAGGCTATGAATCTCATCGGCAGTTAAGGTTGTTGTCGTCATGCTTGCCAATCTAGCCTGGTAGTAGCTTGCACCATTTTCCAGGGCGCCAACTCCCCTGGCCAGGGCATCTGCATTTTCATAATCAGCCTCCATGAAGGCGATTAGTGCCAGGTACGAGGGCTCAAACGAAGCCAACAAGGCTGTTTCCACCAGGCCTAGCAGCTCAACAGCCTTTGCTTCATCAATTTCGCCCGCATCAAGCAAGGCTTCGATTTTTGTTTTGGCATCGGCCCACAATGGCGCATCTGCGTCGCTCTCTGCATCAAAAGGGGCGCCGGAGATTACCGCCGTTGCCTGCTGCACCACGAATTCATAGGCGAACTGGGGCGGGCGAACACCCTCCTCTGCGCCGATTTTTGCCCGCTCCAACAATTGATCGAGCCTGTGTGAAATACCGCCAATCCGAGTGATGTAAGCCTGCATGTCTGCTTCATTATCGACTTTGTGCAGATTGATCAGAAAATTCGGCAGTGAGGCCTGGGCTCCGTTCATCTGTTCGAAGATGTAAGCGTACCTGCGAAAAGGCGCCATCACCTGGGCCGCTTCGACTTGATAGACCCACAGGTCATAGGAGATCTTTGCATCACTGGACAGGGCCTGGTAGTCAAAATTGGCCTTCAAGTCCGCCAGGGTTTGTGCCTGCCACTGTAATTCTTCCTCGGCGGCGGCTTCGCTGGCATCGTCGATGCTGTCATATTGATCTTTGCGCCCCAGGCTCGTCAGTGCCATGGGTGACATGGCGAGCGCCTCTTCATTGCGTTCATCGAACCATTGGTTCAAGCGCTGGGTCTCGGAGATTGTAGTTGCGATAATTGGTTCAGCTTGACTCGTGACCTCACCCGCGGGTGAGACTCTTTCCTGGCCGCAGGCAGACAGCCCTGCAACGAAGAGAATGATTTTGAAAAAGTTGGGCATCGCTAAATCCTTAATAAAAAGAGTCAGAGTAAAACTATCGTAGTTTCGGAGTATAAGTAGAATAAAAGCTATCTATGTCTATGCTCTTCTTTGCTTGAAGTATTATATTAAGCCTCGAACGCTGATGCAAAGAAAAGTACAAAACCTGCGATTAGCTGGTTAAACTGAAGAAACCATGAGCACAAAAGAGTCTCTTAGAAATTAGTTCTGGTGGTCCCACATCTTCTGACGACTTACAATGGGCTGCTGTTTGGAATTGTGTCCGTCTGGATCGCAAGTTCATTTTCTGACATTGCGTTCCTTTGGTTTAATGTCGTTGGCTGCGTAGTCACCGTCGCCGCAGGATACCTGATTAGCATCGTTCCTTTTGGAGCCGATTAATGATGGAGCCAATTAGTGCGAAGTAAGTTTCTTGCCTATCTTATCCTGAGCTTGCTTGCGGGGACGCATTCAGCTGTCGTCAGTGCGCAGGTACGAGCCATTTACGATCAGGGCAGCAGTGCACTGACCCGACAATTGCAGCGACTCCAAACGACGGCCAGCGTCCTACACACTGGTGCTCACCCTGACGATGAGGATTCGGCACTGATTGCCTATCACGCGCGCCGCTTGTCTGCGCGTACGGCCTACTTGTCGCTTACGCGCGGCTCCGGTGGCCAGAACATTATCGGTGCGGAGCAGTCGGATGCGCTCGGAGTCATACGAACAGAGGAATTGCTGCAGGCGAGAAGGCTGGACGGTGCGCAGCAATTATTTACCCGCGCAAATGACTTCGGTTTTTCCAAGTACCGAACTGAAGCCTCCCAAATTTGGCCTGAAGAGACGCTACTTGGCGATATGGTTCGCGCAATCCGGACGTTTCGGCCAACCGTCATCGTGTCACGCTGGAACGGGTCGCCTGCAGATGGCCACGGCCATCATCAGTTTGCTGGCTACCTGACCCCATTGGCACTCGAGGCGGCAGCTGACCCGAATCGATTTCCTGATCAGATCGCAGACGGCCTTCGTCCCTGGCAGGCCCAGAAGCTGTACACGGGTCAACGCATCAATCCAGATGCGACAGACATGCCGTCTCTGGTTGTTAACACCGGAGAATACGACCCGGTAACCGGACACAGCTACTTCGAGATCGGCATGCAGGGAAGGAGTCAGCAGAAGACGCAGCAAATGGGTTCATTGGAACTCCGTGGCAAGCAACTATCTGGCTTGCAGCTGGTTAGCTCTCAGCTTGACGCAAGCGGGAGGGAAAGGGAAAGCACTATCTTTACTGGAATCGATACTTCGATCAATGGACTCGCAATTTTCGAACCAGATGCGACGTCAGCTTTCGCCGGCCTGCTAGCCGATCTGCAAACAGCAGCGGCCGAAGTGTTGTCGCAATATGACCCGCTCGACCCACAGGCATTGATTCCTAAACTTGTCGAGGGGCTCGAAATCGCACGTGCAACAAGAGACGCCGCACTGGCATTGGAGTCGAAACGACTGCTCGACGAAAAAATAGAGGAACTCGAAACGACGATTTTACTGGCAGCCGGAGTCTACATCGATGCGCTGGCCGACTCTGAGACCGTTGTGCCCGGCAGTACATTGACGGTCGCCGTCAGGACTTTCAGCCCCGACTCGTCTCCAGTGACGTTGACTGAGGCGCATCTATCGCTGCCTGCAGGCTGGTCAGCATCTGCGTCCAACGCCGACGCTCTCACCAATGAACGCGCTTACCGTCGCAGGGACCAGGCCGACACCGAAATGTTATTTGACGTCGATGTTCCTGATGATGCCACGCCAACGCAACCCTATTGGCTGGAGTTACCGCGTGAGCGAGCTGCCTATGACTGGAGTGTGGCTGACAGTGCCAGGAATCAACCTTTTGCAGCACCACTATTGACCGCGATAGCCACGCTGGAGATCGGCAACACCCAGATCACAGTTCAGAAAGAGGTCGAGTATCGTCTGTTAGACCGCATCCGCGGCGAACTCCGACGACGAATCGACGTAGTACCCACTGTCTCGGTCGAACCTGCAACCGATCTTATGATCGTGACCGCAGCTTCCAGCAATGAACGCTACGAACTGCTGCTGACAATTCGAAATAATGCCAGTCAGGCTGTCAATGGTACTGCGCAGTTCGCTCTACCCAATGGTTGGATTTTGGAACCGCCTGCTATCGAATTCTCACTAGCGGCGGCACCAGCGACGACAGCGCTCACATTTCAGGCATCGATGCCAGAGGGTGTCAGTGCGGGTGAATACAAACTGGCGGCAAGTGCAACTATCGATGGCGTCGAATATCGGCAGCTTATGCGCGAGATAAGCTACCCACATATCCGAACACATCGAATTTATCAACCCTCGGAAACGGAGTTCGAAGTTGTCGATATCAAGGTTGCCGCGGTCCGCGTTGGCTACGTGATGGGCAGCGGCGACAAAGTCCCCGAGGCACTACGCCGCCTCAGTCTCGAAGTAACCCTGCTAACTGACACCGATCTGACAACCGGTGACCTATCAAGGTTCGACACGATTGTGGTTGGCATTCGAGCGTCGCAAACTCGGGCAGCGTTCGTCGCCAATAATCGACGACTGCTCGATTTTGCCGAACAGGGCGGCAACTTAATCGTACAGTATCAGCAGCCGGATTTCATCGCCCAGGGCCTCGTGCCTTTTCCCGCAAGTATGGATGGAAATGTTCGCGTTGTTGATGAAACTGCTCCTATTGTCATTCTCGAGCCAGACCACCCTGTGTTCACTTTCCCGAATCAGATAACTGCACAAGATTTTGATGGCTGGGTGCAGGAGCGCAACAACTACAATTTCACCAGCTTCGATAGAAGCCGATACATTCCGCTAACAGAAGCCCACGATGAGGGCGAAGCAAACAGCGAAGGCGGAATGTTGTATGCAAAGATTGGCAAGGGCCACTACGTCTACACGTCTTACTCCTGGTTTCGGCAACTGCCCAATGGCGTTCCTGGCGCCTATCGCTTGTTTGCAAATCTTCTCAGCCTATCCGCCGCACCTTGGTAATGGTATCTATTGATGAGTGAAAAATTCCCGACACAGGGATACTGTACTCCGTCAGCCCCAGTTCGACATAATCACCTGATTGTATAAGAGACACTTTTAGCTCATCGTCAATCCCCAGAGGAAACGATGATGAGAAAGAAAAGAAGTGCCGAGAAGACTGTTCGCGCTTGTTGAGCGACAACGGCCCTTGCTATATCTCGGGTGAGCTGTCGGATTA
>CAJXIY010000160.1 GCA_913054495.1 uncultured Gammaproteobacteria bacterium
AGGACGATCAGTCAGTTGCAAAGCAATACAACAGGCCGGCTCCTCCAACAGCAACGAGGTTCTCCTGTGTGCAACCGGGCGTGCCGTGGGAGGAATTCCAGGGAGAGCCTGGATTCATAAAGGAGTAGCGGTCGGCGTGGCCTACCCTTGCGCTGCCTTCGCTATTGCTGGTCCAGTTGCTGCACGTCTGGTCTTGGCCCGCTGGCATCGCGGTGCCATCAATTTGTGAGCCGGTTAGAATATCGTGCTCCGAAAAGTCGGGATCTCCGTCTATGCGTGAGGCGAATTGATTGCCGTTCTCGTCCAGCGAGTGTGTCCAATTCAAATTAGAATTGTCGTAGTGCAGGCTTTCAACGCTGGTCGCCATGATTATGCCTTCTGCGTTGGCCCAGGGTCCTGACCCAATACGGTCACGCGCATTCACCGCTTCCGCCCCTTGCGTACTCAGATAGGCGTGCCAGTGGCGGTCGCCGGCACCTGCCGCAGCGGCCAGGGACTGGCAATGTGCGTCCGCGCCTGCCAAACCGCCCAGGTTACCGCCATCGCCCTTGGTAGTGCTGGTGACAAAGAAGCCCATCTCGGGCGGCTCGTCGTCATCTTGTTGCGCGATAACCGAAAGACTGGGCAGTGCCAACACAGCCGTCGTGACTGCAACTGCTATCAGGGCTCGTTTCTTATTCATCATCATGTTCCTCCAGAGAAATTGGGACAGACTACGTTATTCAATTTTTAAAATATGCGTGTTGCTGCACTAATAGAAAAATGGGGTCTGTCCCCGGTTTATTCCGAACTGTTCTATTCACGGTGTTGTTTTTCCTGCACCCGCGCGCCCCTCAGAGTCGAGGCCATGGCATAGTTGCCTTCGTGGCAGGCGTACTCATAGGGAATCTGATCTGACTTCGGCCAGACCATCTCGCCACTATAGGAATCGGTGTAGTCGGCATCTTCCATGGTAAAGCTGTATAGCAGGCCACCGCCACTGATTGGACTGAAGCGTTCTATCACACGGCGATCGGCAGCTTTATGGGGCTGATCCAGGAAGTTTACTGTCTCTACCACCAGTGTGTCGCCTTCCCACCAGCCGATAGAATCCCCATCGAAGGTGGCGAGGGCAGCGGCGTTGTGCTCGGTGTCGTTAATGCGAATTATCCGAGACCAGTGCATCCATTCGATGTATAGCATCATGTAATCGTCGGTCTGCACGATAGTTTTCAGGTTGTTATAGACCCGCGGCGTGATGGGAATCGTCGCCGGCTGGTGGTAGATGCAACGAACCGCCAGGGTTTGATTTTCTGGACCATCGTAGGGTTGATCGCCAGTCTCCAGCCACCAGGCACCGTCCCTTACTGGCCATTCAAATTTCGGCGCCGCGTCGGCCTTGGCCTGGCCTTCGGGCGTACGAGGTGGCATGCGCCCGTTTTCCGGGTAGGTCAAGATGGAGGTGCGATACTGACCGTCGATGGAGAAGCCATCATTGCCCCGGTCGAACCAGAAATCGTTGTAAGCACCGATATTGCCGCCTTGTTCCGGTGCACTGCGATCGGGATTGTCCTGTCCGGAGTCGCGAGCGCGGGTATTCATTTCACGATCTCTCAGCGCCTGGACTTCTTCGGGATTCAGGTACAGCCGATCGCTGAATTCGCTGGGGCGCTGGAACGGAGTCAGGGTGGAAATATCATAGTGTCCATTGAAGTCTGGCTTGCCCGAGGCGGTGCGCGGAAAGTCATCCTGGGCCGTCGCCAGGGCTCCCAGCAGGAAAAAGGGTAGAGCGGTAATGATTGCAACTGGGTTTTTTTTCATGGTTGCCTCCAAAATAGGGACAGATTTATTTTCTAGCGCGTCTCTCATCTAAAGATGGATCCATCCCTGGTTATTTTCAAATGACTCTGACTCCTTTGATCCACGACTCTCATCCAAAAATAGATCTGTCCCTATTTATTCTTTTTATTCTCCACGACGCTCCTTCATGCGTTCGCCGCGAAGGATATTCATCATACCGTAATTGCCTTCATGACAGGCATATTCATATAGCGTACCTGCCACTTTGGTCATTGGCATCGTGGCGATAATCTTTTCCGTAAATGTAGAAGGGTCTTCAAGCGTCCACTCGTACTCAATCGTGTAGGGGTTTACGCGAGTAAATCGTTCGGTGAGGCTCTTGTCTATTGCGTTGCCATAGCGACTGAAGCTAGGTGTCAGCTTGGAAAAGTTTTTAGTTACGACCACCAGCGTATCGTCATCCCAATAGCCTCTAGAATCACCGGACCATAATCGAATATCGTCGTCCATAGCGCCACGATCATGCAGTGGGACAATGCGGGCGTCATGGACCATTTCCGTCATGATGACGGCATGATCCTGGTTCTGAAATATCTGCACATTGGCGTTGTAGCCACCCCCGGTAAATGGAGGACCGGAGTTAAAGCCGATGAGGCAGCGTTCAGATAGACCGCGATCCTCCGGCCCGTCCTTGCTAATGCCCCCAAACACTGCAAGCACCGGCCGCTCACCGGGAACATCCGGCCCCAGATTCGCGGTATGCTCGGCAGCGCCTTCAACCCTTGCCGGCAGACGACCATTTAGGGGGTAGACTATAAGAGAAGTGCGAACGTTGTCACCGATACTGGCCGTTTCATACCAGAAATTGTTATAACCACCCGGGCTGGTAGCACCGGCTTCTGGGGCTTCCGGGTTAAGCACAAGTTCGGCCTCTGCCGCATCTGCCTTTACACGCCTCTCCTCCTGACGCAGGCGATCTTCGTCAACTTCTTCTGCTGTCAGAAATTCCTGTGTTCCAAAGCGCTCAGGTCGCTGCATTGGTGTGCTGGAATTAAAATTCCAAACCCCCTGCAAATCAGGCTGGCCCCATTCCGTTCTTGGCACAACATAATCGTCGGCCGTCTGCGCAAAGGACAAGCTAATAGGGGCGATCAGGGTAGAAATAAGTAGCAATAATCTAATTTTCATGGCGCTTCACCGTAGATTGTCTAGACTCGAGGCTAAGCTAGTATTTTTAACAAAAGTAATCAACACAATATTGGTGATCGAAGAGTAATCAGAAGTGTCACCCATTGATTTCCAATACTAATCCCTGATAATAAGAAACTCCATTGAGGAGCTATTGATATGACGAATGAGACACTTACTCCCAAAAACTTCAGCCTGAAAGTGTGGGTTGGCGGCGGTTCGCTCGTGCTGGTACTCCTGCTGGGTATCGGATTTCTGGTGTACTCCAGTATCTGTCCCTGTGCCACGTCTCCCGGCGGATTCCTGTATGGAGAACGGGTAGACGCTCCCGTTGCCGATTGGAATTTGACCACCGCGAATCAGGAGAATCTCTGTCAGCTACAGATTTGGGCAGGGATTCGTCCCCATTCAATTAACCTCAATTGCATGGCCACCCCAGAGGGCGATCTGTTTCTCAGTTGCTCAGTCTGTGACAGAAAATACTGGGCAGCCAGAGTCGGGCCCAATGAAGCAGCCTTCCTGCGGCTCGGTGTACTTGTCTATCCCGTGACCCTGAACCGGGAAACGAATCCCGCAGCCATGGACCGGTCGTTCAGGGCAAGGGTGTTGAAGTTGCAACATACTGACTTGGAAACCATGGTGACGCCTCGACCGCCGCTGGACCAGGAACGATTTGACCATTGGTGGACGTTCCGGGTTACTTCTCGCAGCTGATTGAGGGGTGATCGAAAGTGAAGGCCGGGAGGGAAGGTCAAAAGGGACACCCAGAGGATAGTAACCTAAGCAAGATGTTTGTTAATCCAAGTGTGATCTGAGGTTATCTCGCAAGGGGTGCACTTGTTAACTTCTCTGTGCCCCCTGGTGTTCCGAGGAGTGCGTGTTGCAGGAGCTGACCTTCTTCCCTTTCAGTTGGCCCAATTGGCCTAATTATGGGCATTTCCACTAATCGGAATGCCCTTGTCCACCAATTTTCTGTCGATGTCCCTATCCAGAGCCCCGTAAACACTGGTTTGTACGACTATACGAAAAACTCCCGGATTATGGCGTAATAGTTGCTAATCTAAGTAGTGAGTGTAATAAGGTGAGTACGATTAATTTCAATCGAACCCTGTACCCAGCAATTGTCCCAAAGCGAGGGAAGTAAGCTATGGCAGCCAGGCCGCAATCCGAAGACAAGGCTTCTGACCCCATTGAAAGCAAGCCCAAAAAGAAAAAAGCAGCAGCGTCCAAGATCAAATCTCAGCGTCGCTACAGCAGTGATGAGGTAGCGGACATAATCAGAATTGGTCTGCAGAATGAAGCGGGGAATGCTGATAACACCATAGATCATGATGAATTGATATCTATTGGTAAAGAGGTCGGCGTTAGCGACGAGCAGATCGATATCGCGGTGCGATTGCTGGAACAAGAGCAACAGTCCAACGACAAGGATAGACTCCTGTGGTTAAAGTTTAAAACCCATACGGTTGTGTTTGTCGGCGTTAATCTGCTGTGTATCACGATCAACCTGCTTACAGGGTCCGATGTATTTTGGTCTGGCTATGTGCTTATCACCATGGCGATCTTTCTACTGGGTCACTATGCGGGTCTGCGCTATGCCCCGGAGGTGCTCCAGATGGCCGTGGATCACACCAAGCGCATAGCAAAGTATAAATATAAGGAAATCATCGAAGATGATATCAATGTGAGTTTTACGGTTGCTGACTCTTCCGGATTGATGCAGTCAGAAGGATTGATATTTATTGAAGACGATCGAATAATTATCGAACATCAAACGATGGATTCTGTGCTTGGAATTTTCAAATCGAGCATCAAGAGAACTGAAATCCAGATGGACGATATAGCGAAGGTGAAGCTGCAACCCAATTTCTGGAGTTCTGAACTGGTAATTCAAGGTCGAAGCCTGAGGACTTTTAGAAATCTACCCGGAAGTTCCGGCGGCAGCCTGTATCTGAAAATCAACAGGCAATCAAATACCGCCGCATTGAATCTGGCAGATCAGATCGCCAATCTAAAATAGGGATTATTGGGGTCAGGTCTTGCGTGTTAGCAGAATCTAGGGGGCAGGCCTTTCTTCTTAGCATC
>CAJXIY010000161.1 GCA_913054495.1 uncultured Gammaproteobacteria bacterium
ACCGGGCCCCTGCTGATCGTGGCCAATCACCCCCTCGGTGGTCTGGAAGGTGTTGCGATCGCCAGGGTGATTGCCGATATTCGGCCCGATTTGCAGGTTCTGACCAATGAGTTGCTTTGCCGAATTCCCGAACTTTCGGATCTGTTTATCGGTGTCGATGTACTCTCCAGCAACGCGGCGGCTGGCAATCTGGCCAGCATAAAACGGCTGCACAAGCATCTGAAAAATGCCGGTGCGGTGTTGATATTTCCTGCCGGCATGGTGTCTACCTATGTTTTCAGCCAGCGCCGGGTTCAGGACAGACCTTGGAATCGTCTGGTGGGCCGGTTATTGAAACGCTACCAGTGCACCTGCCTGCCGATCTACGTCGCCGGCGGCAACAGTGCGTATTTTTACGCCGCGGGGATGCTGCATCCACGCCTGAGAACTGCCCTGCTGCCGCGCCAGTTAGCCAATAAAAAAGGCTTTGTGCTGGAGTTAACCATCGGTCGCGCGGTGCCGGCACCCGAGTTGAGATTATTGCAGAGCCCCAAGGCAGTCACCGATTACCTGCGTGTGAGCACCGACGCCCTGGCGCAGACGCGAACGCAGCAACAGCCGAGTAGCGAACAGACCATCGATAGGCTGGATCAGCCAGCGGTTAGCAGCGAGCTGCTGCAGGCAATCGATGAACTGGAAGAATTCCGCCTGATCGAACATGAAGAGCTGGATGTTTATTGCGCACCATTTTCGCGTCTCGGGGCCATCATGGAGCAAATTGCCATCGCCAGAGAGGTCGCATTTCGCTCCGTAGGCGAAGGTACCGGCCTGTCCAATGACTCGGATCGATTCGATCCACATTACCTGCACCTGTTTCTGTGGGATAAGGCGAGGCAGCGAATTGCCGGTGCCTATCGCATCGGTCTGGTGGATGAAATTATTGCGGAGCACGGAATCAAGGGGCTCTACAGCAGGTCTCTGTATAAGTACGATGACAGCTTCATCAGGCAATTGGGTGCCGCCATCGAAATGGGCAGATCCTTTATTCACCCCGACTATCAGCGTCGGGCCGTATCACTGAATTTACTGTGGCGGGGAATCGGCAAGATACTGGTGCAAAGGCCCAGGTATCACACTTTATTTGGCTCGGTAAGCATCTCCCGTGAGTACAGCGATCTGGCCCGCGCCTTGATCGCCGATACCATGCTCGAAAATTTCAAAGCCAAGGAATTCGAACGGCTGGTGAAACCCATAACACCCCATGTGATATTGAACAGAGTCTGGAGTAAAGAATTTCTGGGCGAGCTAGCCAATATCAAAATGTTAGGAAAACTCATCGGTCGTTGCGATCCGGGTAAGGCAGTACCGGTGTTGCTGCGTCACTATTTGGCATTGAATGGCAAGCTGGTGTGTTTCAACGTGCATTCCGGTTTTAACAATTCCCTGGAAGGCTTGATTATCGTCGATGCTCGAAAAACCCAGGCGAAGACACTGATTCGGTTTCTGGGTGCGCAGGGCTATGAACGTTTCATGGCGTTCCACTCTCTACAGGATTCAGCCTGATTGTAACGCGCCGGAACCCCGTTGCAGACTCCCGCGGCGAGCCCTATAATTGTCCCATGAGCAGATTTATTGCCGTACTTCAGCTTCTGATGGCCGTGATCATAGCGGTGGCTGCCATCGCCACCAGTATCAATCTAATCCTAATCTCGACCCGTCCGGAAACTATCTCCGTCGTCAACACTATGATTGGCCAGGGTGTCCTGATTATCTGCATGCTCGCAATCGCCAATATCCTGTTTCGAAAAGGCCTGCACGCGCTGAAGGCAGCAGGGCAATCAGACAGTAAATCCAGCTAGGTATATCCGACTCCTCCCCAATCCCTCACGGTGGCCTGAAAGGCATTGAAACCGGCGCTTTCGGCCATAGAATGCGCCCTTCATCCGGTTTCGGGAATAAGCTGCACAGATTCTGGAGAAAGGAGTATAATTCGGCGCTTTTCCGACTCCCAGTGCCAAATTGATGATAATTATTGAAGATACCAACAGTTTCTCCCAACTGCAGCAAAGTTGCGTCGCCACCATTGGCAAGTTCGATGGTGTGCATCTGGGTCATCAACTGATACTGGATCAACTCAAGCACAAGGCAGAGCAACTGAACCTGCCCTCACTGGTGATACTGATAGAACCCCATCCGGAGGAATTTTTTGCCGGCCCCGGTGGAGATAGTCCGGCGCGGCTGACCTCTCTGCGGGAGAAAATGGCGCTGCTGGAAAGTTTCGGGATTGATTTCGTGTTTCAGCTCACCTTCGACAAGGCCCTGAGCGAATTGAGTGCACAGGACTATATACAAGACATCCTGGTGGACGGCCTCGGCATCGCCTGTTTCATCGTCGGCAATGATTTTCGCTTCGGCCACAAGCGCCAGGGAAATTTTTCCCTGTTGCGGTCAAAGGGCAAGGAGTTCGGCTTCGAGGTGCTGGAAACTGCGTCCTATGAACGCAATGGCCAGCGCATCAGTAGCACTTTCATTCGGGAACAGTTGGCGAAAGCAAATTTTGAACTGGTGGAACAATTATTAGGCAGGCCTTATTCCATAGAAGGTGAGGTGGTGAGAGGGCAGCGACTCGGCACCGACCTGGGCTTCCCTACCTGCAATATCGACCCCCAGCGGCGACGCATTCCATTGCACGGAGTCTTTGCCTGTGAAGTGAGGCTAGGCGACTGTTACCGACAGGCGGCGGTGAATATCGGCTACCGGCCAACGGTGACCGACGACGGTAATGCCTTGTTGGAAGCCCACATACTAGACTTTGACGAAGACCTCTATGGCAAGACTATCGAGGTAATATTCAGGCAAAAAATCAGAGAAGAATTGAAATTTGATGGTCTCGATGCGCTGAAGCAGCAAATAGGCGTCGACGTGGCGCAAGTACGGGAAATATTGAATGCGCCAAGAATTTAACCGCCGTGTTGCATAACACTCGAAGCTTGTCCTACCGACAGAGACACTAACAGGGATTTTGAACGGCAATAATGAGTGATTACAAAGACAGCTTAAATCTGCCATATACCGAGTTCCCCATGAAGGCCAACCTGGCCCAGCGGGAGCCGGTGATGCTTGAAAAATGGCAGCGGCTCAAGCTTTATCAACGCATCCGTGAGAAGAACCGCGGCAAGCCCAAATTCGTATTGCATGACGGGCCCCCATACGCCAACGGCGATCTGCACCTGGGTCATGCCATTAACAAGACCCTGAAAGACATCGTGGTGAAGTCCAGAGGGCTGAGTGGATTCGACGCACCCTATATACCCGGCTGGGACTGCCATGGCTTGCCCATCGAACATAATGTAGAGAAGAAGAAGGGCAAGGCCGGCGAGAAAATCACCCATGCCGAATTCCGCAAGGCCTGCCGTGAATACGCCAGCACCCAGGTGGAAATCCAGAAACAGGGCTTCATCCGGCTGGGAGTTTTTGGCGACTGGGATAATCCCTACCTGACCATGGATTTTGACACGGAAGCCAATATTGTCCGTGCCCTGGGCAAAATCGTGGAAAACGGCCATCTGGTGAAAGGCTATAAGCCGGTTTACTGGAGTGTGGTGGGGGCATCGGCGCTGGCGGAGGCGGAGGTCGAATACCAGGATAAAACCTCTTTCGCCATCGACGTACGATTCAGGGTGCGAGATGCCGAGGCCTTGATGACTGCCATCGGTGCCGAAGCTGGCGCTGACGACGCACTGCCAATCTCCGTGCTTATCTGGACAACCACCCCCTGGACCTTGCCTTCGAATCAGGCGGTGTGCCTGCACGGTGATCTCGAATATGCCCTGGTGCGTTGTGAACTCGGTGCCGAGCCTGAATTGGTGTTGCTGGCCAGTGCCATGGTCGCCGAGGTATTGGCTCGTTATGGCTGCGAGGAATTTGAAATTATTGCCGAGGCAAAGGGCTCGGCCCTTGAAAATCTCTTGCTTCACCATCCCTTTGTCGAGCGAGAAGTACCGATCATCCTCGGTGAGCACGTCACTATCGAGGCCGGCACCGGTGCCGTGCATACGGCACCGGATCACGGTATCGACGATTTCAATGTGGGCCAACTTTATGGCCTGGGAACTCTCAACCTGGTGGATGAAAACGGTGTCTTCACCGCTGCCGCCGGAGAGTTTGCCGGCGCCCATGTGTATAAGGTGGACGCCCAAGTCATTGCCGCATTGAAGGCAGGAGGCAACCTGGTAGCCGAGGACACCATCACCCACAGCTATGCCCATTGTTGGCGCACGAAGACGCCCCTGATCTATCGCGCGACGCCGCAGTGGTTTATCAGCATGACTGAAAAAGATTTGCTGGGTTCCGCCCTCGAGGCGGTTGCCGATGTGCAATGGATTCCAGAGTGGGGCAGGACGCGCATCGAACTCATGCTGAAAGGCAGCCCCGACTGGTGTATTTCCCGACAGCGTACCTGGGGTGTGCCAATCACCTTATTTGTTCATAAGGAAACCCAGGCCCTGCATCCGAATACGGCGGAGTTGTTCGAACAAGTCGCCAAGCGCATCGAACTCTCTGGCATCGAAGCCTGGTTCGAGTTGAAGCCGGAAGAATTGCTGGGTGAAGATGCCCCCGACTACGAAAAGGTCAGCGACACGCTGGATGTCTGGTTTGATGCCGGGGTTACTCATTATTCGGTATTGCAAGAACGGGAAGAGCTCCAATACCCGGCCGATCTCTACCTGGAGGGCTCCGATCAGCACCGTGGTTGGTTCCTGTCTTCCCTGAAGACCGCTATCGCCATGTACGGCAGCGCGCCCTATAAGCAGGTGCTGACCCACGGCTTCTTCGTCGATGCCGAGGGCAAGAAGATGTCCAAGTCGGTGGGCAACACCGTGGCACCGGAGAAGATCTATCAGCAGTATGGCGCCGATAT
>CAJXIY010000162.1 GCA_913054495.1 uncultured Gammaproteobacteria bacterium
GGCGCTGGAATATGCTTATTCACGGCAATATTAGACCGGGGATTCACTCCGGCGCCTCGACCATCGCGCCAGCAGCCGGCGCGGTGAGCCCATGAGTAAGGTTTTCGAAGGCGCCGATGAGATTCGCCGTGATAAGGTCTACCTGCTCGTCGATCTGACCCTGGCAGATTTTGAGCCCTGGCAGCGACGTCCCCGTAACGAGGAGGTGCTGGATAAGCGCCTTGCACTGGCGGTGGAAATAGGTCTGTCGGCCCAAAACGAAGGCTTCACCCTGGCGGCGCTCGCTACCTCAGGTCAGTGGCAGCCGATAGAAAACTTAATGGAATTTTATCAACAAATCGCTGCCTGCAAACCCCTCAGACGCAGTGCACCTACCGGCAAATCGCTGCCAGACACAGTCATAGCAGACGATGGACTCCATATACTGGTGATCGGGCGCTGGCAAGATGATACCCGGCAGTTGGTGGAACGATGGCAACAGGCGGGCGTGCTGGTGCTGGTGTTTCTGCTGGCAGAATCTGAGGCGGAAATCGGCAGTCTGCCGAACGGCTCTCAATATATCGAGGTGCAGCGTTGATTACCCTGAGCAATTTATTTCTTGCCCTGTTCCTTGCCCTGCTCTCCCTGCAGCTCGGGCTTTATGTGGAAATGACCGTCCTCACCCTGATCGGCTGTGGCTTGAGCGTCCCTGGTGGCCTCAAGCTTTTTGCCGTCGAGCGACCGACCTGGGGACTGGTCTTTGTCATGGTCGCAAGCGTAGGCTTTGTGGGCAGCGAGTTGCTGGAAGACTGGGCCGTGGAAGGCTCGTGGGTAGAAACCTCCAGTCTTTACGCCGCATTCCTTCTGTCCATCCAGGTCTATTTGCTCTGGTTATTCGCCGCAAGCAGGAGCAGCAACGCGCAAGCGCCATTGGAACGGGATACACAGATAATATTGGTGATGGGCCTGGTCCTCCTGCTCCTGATCCCGCCACCCCAGGCAACGGTCGTTAGTCTATTGGGGATACCCATCGCCACGCTAAGCATTGCTGGAATATTACTGGCTAGCATAGTCCTACTTGCAGACCGCTGCGCCGGCGTTTTACTGTCCCGGCTGTTGCTAATGCTGCCCCTATTTCTGATCGTCCCGGTTATGCTGGTGCTGTTAGGGACTGCGCAAGGACCCATTGTTGCGGCGCTGGGATCCATATTCCCCGATTCAGGTGGCTACTCAAATATTGGATTCTCGCCCTACCAGCGATTGGACGCATCCGTGTTTTTACGCCCCTCCACCAGCCCCGTCATGCGCATCGAAGCAGCGGCTCTGCCCAGCCGCTACCTGACGGGTAATCGCCTGGTGAGGTTAGATACAAACATGGTTTGGCAGCCCGCGTTGCAACCGCGACTGTTTCTTAGCAATTTTGATGCCTAGAGCCTGCCCACGGGAGAGTTGCGCTATTCCATAGATAACCACCACGCCGTCGCTGCTAACGAGGGTGTTCAAAATCTGACAATTCACAGTTTGAAAAGAGACGGCTATATCTTCCTTAGCCCCGGCACCCACCGCGTCACCGGTGCATTTTCTGCGTTGAGCAAGGACGCCGCGGGTGTATGGACCCCCGCCTATGAATGCGGCGCCGACAGACGTTGGTGTCTGGAGACGGGGGGCGATTCGATACCCCAAACCCTCAACGCCGAGAATTTGCAGTTACCAGAATTCTGGGATCAACCTTTGCAGGAAAAAAGTGAGGAATTTCTCGGCAGTGGGCGCGCCCAGACCGTAGGCAATGTGTTAGAGCACTTCCAGGGAAGAGGATATTCGCTGCCGACCAACTTCGATTCCACTCAGCCATTCCATGACTTTTTTCTCAATGAAAAAGCCGGCTATTGTTTCTGGTTTGCATCTGCAACCACGCTGGCATTAAGAGCGAACGGGATTCCGAGTAAACTGGTTAGTGGCTACATGGTACACGAACGCCTCTCTTCACAACTGTGGCTGGTGCGAGAACGGGACGCTCATAGTTGGGTGGAATGGCAGGACGACAGCGGATATTGGCACACCGTCGACCCCACCCCGATCAGCATCAATGCTTTTTTTGGAGACTACGACTCCTTCGAACTGAGTACCTGGTATCACTACCTCGCAGGCCAGTGGCAAATCATGATAGACAGAATTCTCGCCGACGCACTCGCTGCCAATGTCGTACGCTATGGCGGCTTGTTAGTATTGCTGTTTCTGTTCGTGCGGGAATATCGGCGTGTTGCCGGTAATAAGACCGGGACCGACGGCAAACATCGGCAATGGCAGAAGTTATGGCAGCGCTTCTTGAGCAATTCCAAATTACCGGCACGTATTCCTGGACCGCTAGCACCTATGCCGAGAATTTGCCAGCAAGCTGGCCGGCGGCCTCGGTGCTGGCAGTGAAGGAGTTTTTGCGAAGCTACAATCTGCACAGGTTTTCGGGCGATGACGAGCGGGCGATCAGGGATGTTGAGAGCGCATTGGAAAAGTGTCTGCGAGTCATCTCGAGACCCAATTCTAAAGCCAGGTCCAGTTAAACGAGGCGGCGGAATTATTTTCCCAGGAGCTGCAATTAGTAAATTTGCCCTCTCCCCTCCCCCCTTTTTTATCCCGCAGCTTGTGTATCTGGATTTTGTGGGTGTCCAATTCGACACATGTGTATTAGAATTTTGTGGGTGTCCCATTCGGATACATCCGTCTATTTCACGCTTAGACAGCTCAAGGGCTGGAGGTGAGTTTATGTGCACAGTCAAATTAGGTGTTCGTTCGCTAGTGTTTATTCTCCTTTTCATTCTGGGTTCGAGCCCAGCCCTCGCCCAGGATCGGAACAGTGGAGGCACACCACTGGATGAGGCTCGCATCGCCCGGGTGGTAAAGCCATGGACGCCGGCGCAGCGGGAAATTCTCGAGCCACGAGAGCGCAACGGACAGGTACTTGGGGTGTGGTCCACCTGCGCGCAGGCACCCGAGCTGTGCAGTGCCTGGTTAGTGTTCACAGATTACCTGCTACAGGATTCAACGCTACCAACCCGAGACCGCGAGCTGCTCATATTGCGCATTGGATATTTGAATGGCGGGGCCTACGAATGGGCGGCGCACACGGGCCTGGCTCGCAGCGTGGGGATTACGGATGAGGACTTGCGCAGAATTATGGCAGGTCCCGATGCCACCGGCTGGAGTCCCTGGGACGCCACCTTGTTACGGGCGGCGGATGAATTGCACACCAGCGCCCTGGTCTCGGACTCCACGTGGAATGCTCTGGCCTCACGCTACACCCAGCGTCAGCTCATGGAAACGGTTTTTACGGTGGGCCAGTACAACCTGGTAGCTATGTATCTCAACAGCCTCGGCGTGCAATTTGAAGAAGGTTTCGAAGGATTTCCTGTGCCCTAGCCGCCGTGTATTTGCTTGACAGTTGGCCCGTATCCTCATTATCCTTTTTGATAAATGGGGTCAGAGTAAATATACAGTAGTTCTGTAAGCTCATGGATAACGGTGAAACTACTGTATATTTACTCTGACCCCATTTATCCTGACCCCATTTATCAAACTACTGTATATTTACTCTGACCCCATTTATCAATAACAAGCATATCTCGACGCAGCCGCCTTCTGTAACGGGTCTATAGCGCCGCAAATATGCAGGAGGTTGCCAGGTGTTCAGGATAAGAAGCAAGGCAGGTGCAATTGGAGCCACATTCATCATGCTGGCAACGGCGTTCCCCGTTTTCGCCCAGCAGGCGAGCGACACAACTCTGACTTTCGCCGATCATGTCGCTCCTATTATCTATGACAAATGCGTGGAATGCCATCGACCGGGCTCCATCGCACCCATGTCCCTGATCGATTACGCGACGGTCAGAGCCTGGGCGCCGCTGATCAAGGACCGAGTCGTGAATCGCAAGATGCCACCCTACTTCATCGATAAAACCGTGGGGGTTCAGGGGTTTAAGGACGACCGTTCATTAACCGATGAGCAGATTGCCACGATTGTGCGCTGGGTGGATAGTGGCGCTGCGGAAGGGAATCCGGACAATTTGCCCCCGATCCCGAGCTTCGCGGACAATTTGGCCTGGACGATTGAGGGGGAGATGGGACGTCCACCGGACTTGATCGTGCCCATCCCGGACCCGTTTACGGTACCGCCGAATAGCCCCAACTGGTGGATGACATTTTATAGCGATACGGGTCTCACCGAAGATCGCTGGATACAGGCCTTCGAGACCAAGCCCTCGGCAGAGGGATTCCCGGTAGTACATCATGCTGTAACCTCGATGGAGTTCCCCGAAGGTGGCGGAGGATTTCTCAGCGAGTACGCCCTCGGCAAGACGTCCGACATCAACCCACCCGGGACTGGTCAGCTGATCAAGGCAGGCACGAGGCTGCGCTGGAATATTCACTATGCCAGCAGCCCTGACGGCCAGGCCCATACCGACATGACCAGGCTGGCACTGTGGTTTCTGCCCGAGGGGGAAGAACCGGAGCACGTTCTGGTCCGCTCCCACATGGCAGACAACGAGGACCTGGATCTTCCCGGTGGGGAAGAATCTATTCGTACCGACGGTTATGAATTCCTCGACAAGAATATCCGTATTACCACCTTCCAGCCCCATCTTCACAACCTGGGCACGCGACAGTGTATCGAGGTGATCTACCAAGACAATCGTAGACAGACACTGAGTTGTGCGTTTTGGGATTTCGGCTGGCACATTGCCTACCATTACGCGGAGGAGGTACAGCCGCTGATCCCGAAGGGATCCATGCTGCACGTTACCAGTTGGTACAACAATTCCAACAGCAATCCCTGGGCGTCAGATTCCCGCAACTGGGTCGGTTTTGGCCAGCGTTCCACGGATGATATGTCGTTCTCATGGATCAGTTATTACGACCT
>CAJXIY010000163.1 GCA_913054495.1 uncultured Gammaproteobacteria bacterium
CGAATTCGCGGACAAACGACACACATCTTCAGTCAGCTCCAGTAATACGCGCAGAAACTTTTTGACTTGGCTGGGTATTTTGTGGGGATATCTCTGGGTCACAGGAGTTTGAAAGGAGGGCTACTACGCCGGAGTATACTGCGATATCCTCCGGCGCCCCCAGCCTAGACTAGCCATCCAAGGCTTGGTGAAGACTGTTTTGCTCGTAGCGACTTCATTATTATACAATTTCCGAAAAACACCAGTGCCTAAGCCAATGCAACGATCAAAAATGCAATACCTGTCACAAAATGCCCACTTTTCTCGCTGCAGAACGTACCGTTACAGCCTGGATCGGTGCTGGCAGGGTGGATCGGGCAAGGTTTTGTTCATCGGTTTGAATCCGTCGACGGCAGATCATCGCCGCGATGACCCCACCATTCGTCGCTGCATCGGTTTCGCGAAATCCTGGGGCTTCCATGGCCTGGAAGTAGTCAATCTGTTCGCCTTCCGTGCCACCTATCCCGCCGATCTAAAGCGAGCCGATGAGCCCATCGGCCCTGCCAACGATCGCTGGCTCAGAAACGCAGGCAATAATGCCGACTTGAAGATCGCGTGCTGGGGAAGCGATGGCAATTATCTGGACAGGGCGAAACGGGTGCGACAGCTGGTTTCGGATCTCAGTTGTATAAAGCTGAATTTATCACGACAACCGGCACATCCCCTGTACTTGAGAGCGGATCTGCTGCCGATACCCCTGGCAGATTCATCACCCCGAAACTTTAGGAGCGGGGAAGGACGATAGCGTGACAATGGCAAGCAAGCTATGGCAGTTTATGTGGCGGCAGCGGTGGTTGCCCCTGCGACACAAGAAATTGATTTACAGAAAGCTCTTAAGCGCCGGCGAATCACCGGATGTGCCGTTCGAGATCGATTTCTTCGGGCTCCGCTATCGGGGCAATCTCAACAACAGCATAGAATTCAACATTTATTACTACGGTGCATTCGAAAAGCCCCTGCTTTTCTTCCTCCGTGATGCGCTACTCAACCTGCAGCAGGCCGGCGCTGGCCAATTATTTTGCGACATCGGCGCGAACATTGGGCAACACGCGCTTTTCATGTCCAGATTTGCCGCCCATGTGCATGCTTTCGAACCCTACGGAACCGTGAACGCTAAATTGACGCGGCATATGCGGCTGAACAATATAGGCAATATCACCCTCCATGAGGTGGGATTGAGCGACAAGGCTGAGGAGCTGACTTTCTTTGCCCCCAGCGGCAGGAACCAGGGCATTGGCTCATTCGATGTCGATAGTATCAGCAAGGGCAATACCGATGCCGGCAAGCTCTCGCTGGTACGCGCCGACGACTACTTCCCGGCGCACAGTATCGGGCCGGTTGCACTGATGAAGATGGACGTAGAAGGCTTTGAAAAACCGGCGCTCGAAGGCCTGCGCGCTACGCTGCAGAATGACCGACCGATTCTTGTCTGTGAAATAAGTTACGAAGGCAAGCTTGCCTTTCGCTCGCGGGATGATTTTCTGGCTACCTTACCCCCCGATTACGAGCTGTTCACGTTCAATACCCGTCATGCCGATGGCAGCAAGGCCAAGCGTCGCGGCTCCAGGGCTAGGCGTAGCGGTGCTTTCGAACTGCTGCCCTTTGCCAGCTGGCGGCAGTCGGGCCAAGACAATATCATCGCCTGTCCAGTGGAAAAGACAGGCTTATTACCCCGCAGCAATCGCTAGGGCAGCTCTGAACTCTCTTTCATCCGAACTGAAATTAATAAGGCCTAGCGCTAAGAAATCAATCCTAGCCTAGGCCGGTTGTACAACAACAACTTACATAACCTTTATCGTTTTAAATCTAGGTTTCTTTAGTAAATAGCTGTTTTTATTAGGTATGCACTTCAAGCGTGGAGGAGGAATCTGCCTGAAAACTGCTTATAATGGCACCACGTTATTGGCACAGGGCCCCTTTTCTCCCTGACCTACCTCAAATTCTACCTCCTGGCCGTCATTCAGCGAGGCATAACCGCCCCCGCTCTGAATTTCTGAATGATGCACAAAAAGATCCTTGCCACCATCTTCTGGCGTGATAAAACCGTAACCCTTGTCTGCATTAAACCACTTAACTGTTCCTTTACTCATCTCGACCTTTCCTGTTATTTATTTTGATAAAACTTGCCAACTGACCGGCAATCGCCCATTTAACTACATCTCAGGCCCATTTAACAACGCCAAAAATCCCTTTCTGCCAGTAGTTCGTCGATAATCTCTCCCCCTGGGCCTGCCGATGATGACCACAGCAGCCGATTGTCTTTTCGATCTACTCTGTCACTGATGACTGTTTGCATCGCCGACAGGCTGTTAATCGTGCCCAGGAAAGCATCGACATCGGCGTCGAAGCCATGGTAAACATCCAGCAATTATTCAGTTCGGTGCAGCCATTTGAGTTTCGATTCCTCGTGCACCGCTCTCGTTGGAATATAGCTGTCCGGATCATCCAAGCTGCAGGTCGTCACATCGATATCGGTCAATCTGTCGGTGGCATGGAAGCTAAGAGGAGTACCACAGTCAGAACAGAACTGTCGCCTGCCCTTGGCCGATGAATTTAATGCTCTGGGGCTGCCCTGAAGATACTTCAATGACTCCCGGGGCACCACGATCCAGGTGACGAATGGCGCGCCGCTGATTTTCCGGCACATGCTGCAGTGGCAATTCACGATCGGGTATTCGCCAGGGTCGATGGTGTATCGAATTTTCCCGCAAAAGCATCCACCTTCTATCATGTCGTTTCCTTATACCGCCGCTTAGGTCTGGGTAGCATCGCCGCAGGCCGACAGTGTCGCTACCAGGATAACGGCACTGAGGATCCTGCCGGCTACTTCAGGCATTGTATTGGGGCCTGCACCGCGCTAATGACAAATCCCGGTCCCCATCATCGAATCGCATCCAGGCTTCTATTGGCGGAGCGTTCTCGCGCCCTTCTGGTTTTTTCCGCCGCTTCGGCGGCTTTGTCTAGCTGGCGCTGGCTCGGCGCCACCGGAATAGGCTCCCGCGGCATACGTTCGTCCATCATCGCTGCCTGGTACAGGAAATGCGCCAGAATGGTCGCCGCCTGGATGACATCCTCCTCCACTACGTGATCCAGGGAATCTATATGGGTGTGATGCAAGCGGGTACCGTAATCGAGGCGATCCTGAATGAATTGAAAACCGGGTAGGCCCACATCATCGAAAGATTCATGATCGGTACCACCGGTGGCCCGCAGCGTTATCGTACTCGCGGCGAGATCACTAAACGGCCCGAACCAGCTTTGGAATATGGGTTTTACCGCCACATTGCCTTCGGTGTAAATGCCACGAATTCGGCCGCTGCCATTGTCGATATTGAAATAGGCGGAGAGCCTGTCGTAGTCTTCTTTCTTTTCGATAGGCCAGCCGGGGCTAGACCAGAGGCGATGAGACAGTGCCCTTTCGGCCTCGTCCAGGGGTTCCGTTCTGGATACAAAGTGATCCTTCACGTAGTTGTACGAACCATGCAGGCCCTGTTCTTCGCCTGCCCACAGACCAATTCTAATGGTGCGTTTGGGTTTGATGTCCAGGGCGGCGAGAATTCTCACCGCCTCCATGGTGATGGCCACACCGGCGCCATTATCCACAGAGCCGGTGCTGGCGTGCCAGGAATCGAGGTGGGCGCCCACCATGACTATTTCGGGGTTGTCGCCTTGGCCTGGAATTTCAGCCACCGTATTGTAGTTCTGGTGATCGTCATCATGAAAAGTCGCCGCGATATTAATGCGAAGTCTGGGCGCCTGTCGGAGATCGATCAGGCGCATGATCATATTGTACTGTTCCGCCTCGATGATCATGGTGGGGATACTGAAGGTATTTCCGGGCCGGTGATCGAAACCGAACACATTAATCAAACCGCCGTCTCTGGAGCTGCTCATCACCCCGGCCAGGGCGCCTTCCTCGAGCAGGAAAGCGCTCAGGGCCCGACGAAAATAATAACGCTGCAGGCTAAAGTCTCGGCCGGCGGCCGATGCCCGCCTGTGGCTTGGGCCGGAGTCTATTTCAAATTCCACCAAATCCCTGAGATCGCTGCTATCTCTGCGCACAAATACATCATTGCTGGGTACACCCAGGTCCCTGGCATCACTCAGCAGCACGATCTTGCCGCGCAGTTGACCCTGATAAATTTGCAGCTCTGAAGCGGTTACGGCGTCCACATAAACCAGCTCGGCCTCGATACTGCCGTCGGTGCCCGGCGTCCACGCCACCGGTATGCCATGAAAACTCGTCTGCCGGGGTGCGATCAGATCGATGGAGGCGCTCTGGTAAGACCAGCCTCGGCCAAATTCGAATCCTTCGAGATGGGCATTTTCCAATCCCCATTGCTCTAACTTGTCCCTGGTCCAGTTATTCGCTGCCAGCAACTGTGGCGAACCGGACAGGCGGGAGCCAATCACATCGGATAAGTGCTGGAGCGTGTCCATTACCTGGGAATTATAAAACCCCTGTTCCCGAATATTGTTGACCACATCCAGATCGATCTGGGCGGATAGGCTTGGTGACAGGAAAACAGCAAGAACTAGCAGAATTTTTTTCATGGTGGGGATCCTTAAACATTTCAAGGTGATGGAGGCAGAAAAAATGGCGCGCCCGGCAGGACTTGAACCTGCAACCCCCGGCTTAGAAGGCCGGTGCTCTATCCGGTTGAGCTACGGGCGCGTT
>CAJXIY010000164.1 GCA_913054495.1 uncultured Gammaproteobacteria bacterium
TGGCAAGATCCAGTTCCTGCCGCACCTGTTGACCCAACTCCGTGGTCATATCATCGATCGGAATACCCATGGCATCGGCGATGCGCACCATGCGCTGGAAATTGGCGGCGACACCGGCGGCATCCACCAGCACTGCCGCGCCTGCCAGCTCGACTAATTGCTGCCGTGCAGTGCTCAGCTGGGCTTCATCTCCCATCGCCACGGCTTCGCCAAGCTGCATGAGTTCGGCGCCGAATTCCACACCTACCGCTGCCGCCGAGGCATCGCCGTTGATGCCTTGAAGATCAATTTCGGTATTGGTGGTCAGCGCGCTCGCACGGAGCATCGAGGCATGTGCGCTGGTTCAGTAGAAGCACTCATTGATAGCCGAAACCCGACCCGCCACCAATTCCATCTGCATGCGGTTAATGACGCGATCGTCCTGCTTCACCATATTGGTCATTCCTTCCACAGATATGTACTGGGCAGACGCGAGACGCCGCCAATCTCGCACCGCATCGGGTACCAGACTCAGGGCGCGCAGCACATTGGCCCCCCGGCTGCCTCGATACAAGTCACTTTCGGCGCCGGTGGCACCTTCGGCCGTAATCATCGGCACGAAACCGGTGCCACCGACGGCCTGGGATGGCCGGTATCGACTCGGCTCGCCATCCACAGGCTCTGGCAGCGGCTCCAGTTCGAGACCCAGGGCACGATTGAATTCGTCGACACTGAACACAGTCACGACGATACCGGCCAGCTCGACGTAGGCCGCGTTGGAGAGGCCGTCGTCAGCAATTTGATCCACCCATCTCTGACTAATACGGGCCTGATCGGTGACGATCCTATGCACCGCATCCACCGCCACTTCATCGAGATCTCCGGCGCTATCGTGTTGACCTTGCAAGTTGTAGGGCGATAGAGCCTGACGACGTTCGGCGCAGAATTTGCAGTGGCTCGCCAGTCTGCTCTCTGCGGCGATCGCAACCCGCTCGGCGCCACTCCACCATGAGCCAGCGCCTGCAAGCCGCTGCCAATATTGCCGGTGTTCCAGTTTGATATCGTCTCGAATCGGGTAGGGAGAATCGCTGTAGCTAAAGTGGGTCATATGCGGGTCTATGTGGAAAGCAACAATGGATACCAGGGCCGTCTCTATCAGTCTAACTGCTTCATGGACAGCACCGCAAACATAGCGAATATCAAGGGTACCGCGAACACCACGAAACAATCTGCTCCACTCCAACCACGATCTAATAAAAAACCGGCGATCAGAGGGCCGACCACCGCACCAATTCGGCCAATACCGATCGCCCATCCCATACCGGTATTGCGAATTTCGGTGGCATAGATATTCGGGGTGATGGCATAGAGCCCAATCATGGAACCGAAGATAAAGAAACCGATGATAAAGCCAAAAATCAGCATCAGGGTTAATCCACTGTCCATTAATCCAAAGGCGACCATGGCAACTGCGCACATCACCATAAACAGAGCGACTAATTTGGTCACTGCAAATCTGACGGTGAAGTAACCCAGGAATACACCGCCGATAACGCCGCCGATATTCACCAGCACACCGCCGGAAATACCCTGCTCAACATTCAGTCCAGCTTCGGTTAGTAAGGTAGGTGTCCAGCTTAAAACAAAATAGAAGCTCATCATGACCATGAAGAAGGCCAGCCACAGCAGGACCGTAGCCCTCGCCAGATTCGGAGCGAGCAAACTGAGGACGGGCACCCTCGCTACCGAGCGCTGCTCGCCTCGATCCGGCAGGGAAGTGAGTGGGTTTTTCCCCAATTTACGCAACAAGTCATTCGCTCTTGGTAGCGCCGATTTGGGTTGCCGCGTTATGAGGTAGTCCAGTGATTCCGGCAGCAACATGAACACCAGCGGAATCATCAGTGCCGAACACAGGGCACCAAACATAAACACTTCACGCCAACCATATTGAACGATTAGCACGGCAGCAATCGAGCCGCCAATGGTGGCGCCGATGGGATAGCCGGATTGTACGAGACTGATGGAAAACCCGCGCCGGGCATCAGAGGAGTATTCGGCGGTGATGGTGGTGATACTGGCGAGCATGCCACCAATGCCCAGGCCGGTAACAATGCGGGTACTGACCAGGCTGGCGACAGAATTCATGAATGCCGATGCCAGCATGCCCAGACTTATCGTCACCAGGCAAAGCAGAATTATACGACGACGACCCACCCGGTCCGCCAGCGGCGCAATAAACAGAGATCCCAACGCCATACCGAGCAGCCCGGAACTGAACAGTATGCCTAAGGACTGCGGCTCTAACTGCCATTCTCTGGCGATTTCCGGGGCGGTAAATGCCATCACCAGAACATCAAACCCGTCCAGCATATTGATCACGACACACATGGCCACAGCAATGATTTGTACCGGGGCCATGGCATCAGATTTAATACTCGCTATCACGTTTTCATGCATCATCAATTCCTTTCCATCGCACCATCTTCCAATACACGATCGATAATGTCTTGCGCCACACCGAGATAATTTTGTGGGTCTTTTAGCTGTTCCCAATCAACTTCGGCATCACTTGACTTGCTTAGCTCTGTAATTAAATGGCGCCCGCTTTCACTGGCATCGCTACAAGCTTGATAGACAATTTCAGTTGCCTGCTTCCTCTCGACAAATTTACTCAATTCAAAAACCGCTGCTTCCGCCAACACCATGCCATTAGATTTTTCCAGGTTGGCGAGCATGGTTTTTTCCCTGATCTCGATGTTATTAAGACTCGCGATCGCCAACCGCAGGCTAGAGGCGCAGGCACTGATGAGAGCGGGCAGGGACATGCTTTCCAAAGTCATAGACACACCATCGCGCTCATTTGCATGCAACAAGGTTTGATGCACGGTGCCTATTTGGGTGCTCGCAAATCTTGCCAGCGCCACCAGGTCTTCGGCGACAACGGGATTCGATTTTTGTGGCATGGTGGAGGAACCACCACCCCCGGTAAAACCTACTTCGGCAACTTCAGACTGCGCCAATAGCAAAAAATCCTGGCCCATCTTGCCAATAATGCCTGAGGTCATGGCCAGCCAATTAGAGAATTCGACGATGTTATCCCGTTGATTATGCCAGGGCATGGACGGGGAATTCAGATCCAGCGCCGCCGCCAATCGCTCGCCGACCTCGGTTCCCCGAACGCCCATGGCCGCCAGGGTTCCCCCGGCACCGCCTAGTTGCACCACAAGAAGCCGTGGTAGCAGGGAATGAAGTCGCATTTTTTGCCGCTTCAGGGGTGCCAGCCAACTGGCCGTTTTTAAGCCAAATACGGTGGGGGTTGCCCATTGCGTTCTGGTCCTCGCCACCGTCAAGGTGTGACGATGAGACGCGGTAAGTTGTCCTAACAAGGCTATCAGTACGTCGAGCCTGGATTCCATAATCCCTGCAAGTGATTTCAGTCGCAGCACCAATGCTGTGTCTTCGATGTCCTGGGAGGTCGCTCCCCAGTGCAGAAAATCACTGACCTCAGCGGGCAGCCGCTCGCGGATTAACCTGACCAGGCCCGGAGTGCTGATGCCATCTTTTGCGTATGCCGTCGCCAGGAGTTTTGGCTGCAACTCCAGTGTGCTCAACAGTCGGGAAATCGTGTCGCCTTTACCCTCGGGAATGAGTCCAAGGGCTTGTTGCACCAGCGCCAACTTCGCTTCGACTTCCAGTGCGCTGCGGATCTGCTCAACATCGGACAACAGGGATTTAACTTCATCATCGGCAAATACCGACGCCGAAATTTCCGAATCGAATACACTAACCATGAGTCAAATACTCTATTTAGATGTCAAAAAAGAGGGTTTCATCGGCACCCTGCATATGAATATTGAAGACGTAAGTCAAACCTTTTTCACCCTCTGTGCGCGTGGCTATCAGGCTTGTCCTACGATCCTCGGGTAGCTGCTGTAATACAAAATCCCGAGCATTGGCTTCCGCTTCGTCGTCGAAATAGAGCCTGGTAAAAGCGTGTGTCATCAGCCCCCGCATAAACACTATCACCGTAATATACGGTGCCTGATTCAGGCCACAACTCCCAGGCTTAATGGTTCTAAAACTGAAATGCAGGTCATCCCGGTAACTGGTTCCACAGCGGGCGTAGCCGCAGAAATTTTCCTGATCATATTGACCATTGCAATCGGCCTGCCAGATTTCGATCAAGGCGTCATCGACCACCTTGCCCTCACCGTCGAAGACCCGACCCTGGATGTGAACAGCCTGGCCTGGCCCGGTAATGGTGTTGTCGATAATACTGTCGAAGGGGTAGTCGCTCTGTGCCGCCGTCAGACCCTGGGCGAAGAAGGGTCCTATGGTCTGGGAAGGTGTCTGGCGTAGTATCGGTTTGCTGGGCACAGTCGTTATCCTTAATCGATCAGCATTAGTTCTGCGTTTCCGCCGGCGTCTCCCCGGGGCCGCCCAGGAGAATATCGAAATGATAACCCAGGGCAAATTCGGCCTGGCTTAGCCCCAGATCGAATTGAGCGATTAAATTGGTCTGCGCCGACGCTGGTACGGCCTGGAAAATTGGATCCAGCTCCAGCAGGGGATCTCCCGGGAAATACATCTGCGTCACCAGGCGCGTCGCGATGGTGGCGCCTAGCACTGAAAAATGTATGTGTTGAGGACGCCAGGCATTGACATGGTT
>CAJXIY010000165.1 GCA_913054495.1 uncultured Gammaproteobacteria bacterium
CGAAACCAGTTCCCAATAGGCGCGCTGCGCAATCCAAATTTTACCAAATCGTTCGTCCAGATTAGTATATATAGAGGTACCTGCTGTTATCTGAGAAAACGGGGGGTGGGGGTACGGTGGGGTCTGGAGAATGAAGTATATGAAACGCCGGGGAAACTTCGTTGTTGCTGGTATTTTTTGCGAAGCCCGAAGAAGGTACAAAAAAGCTCGTCAGATGGCTACATAGTGGCTACATGAGAGGGAGTTCACATTCAGGTATTTTGTAAGTGCTTGATATGATGGTGCCCAGGGGCGGAATCGAACCACCGACACGAGGATTTTCAGTCCTCTGCTCTACCGACTGAGCTACCTGGGCATAACTTTATATGTAGTTGCGCTGAGTCTGCTGAGGATTCTGGCAATGCTTCGCATCGCTCCTCTGCTCATCCCAGCCAGCAATCAGAGATTGCTGGCGTTCCGCCTGCGCTTGGAGCTGACGCGTAAAATCGCTATGGCTGCACGTCGCTCGCCGCGCTCAAAAATCATGATGGATTCTGAAATCATCGCCTTGCGCAAGGCGCGTATTAGATAGAATCTCCGCTTTTTAGTCAAGCTGGTAATCGAATTTACTCGGCTGGTGGCACATAGCCCTCAGCATGATGATAATCCTCGTTGTTCAGAAATTTGTGCATCTGTGTTTGCAGATATTTTCTGTCATCGGCGGAAGCCATGCTCAACTGCTTTTCGTTGATAAGCATGGTTTGCTGGGTTTGCCATTCACTCCAGGCTTGCTGGGACACGGTATCGTAGATTTCCTGGCCCTTGGGGCCAGGATAGGGTGGCACCGGCAGGCCCGGTAGTTCCTTGTTGTATTTCTTGCAATGCACCATGCGTGACATGTGGATTCCTCGTTCGCGTATAGATATCTTTGCTAGCAAGCGTGACAGTCGTCAGCATCTGTAGTCGTCTTGTTCAGATGCTCTGAGCCAGAGTAGACAGAAGTTTCTTAACTGGGGCCGCCAGCCCAATTTCTCGTGAGCTGGTTTTCCCAGAAGAATTTAATGGATACCACAGCCAGCTTTGGGAATCCATTACCGCGCCGGTTTTCTCCCGAGCACACAGGTACACCGGGGTGATTTCAAGGTGAAAGTGGGTGAAGCTGTGACGGATTTTGGAGAGTTCCCGCTTATTCTTCAGTTCCAGGCCTGGATACGGCAAATCGATTGCATCCTGCGGGTGCGCGGCTTCTGGCAGACTCCAGAGAGACCCCCAGATGCCGCTCGGCGGGCGTTTCTCCAGTAATACTTCGCCGGCGTCGTTCTGCAGGATGAACATGGCAATGGACTTTACCGGTAGCGCTTTTCTGGGCTTCTTGCCAGGGATGGATGCGATCAAGTCATACCCGCGAGCTTCGCAATCTTCATTCAGAGGACATTCCTCACAGGCCGGTTTTGATCTCGTGCAGACGGTGGCGCCGAGATCCATCATGGCCTGGGTATACTTCGCGATATCCCGTTCGGGTAGTTTCGATTCGGCCAGTTCCCATAGCTGGCGATTGGTTTTAGCCTGCCCAGGCCAGCCTTCGATCTTGTGGAAACGGGTCAGCAGCCGTTTGACATTACCATCCAAGATGGGTGCTCTTGTGTTCATGGCCAGAGCCACGATAGCGCCGGCAGTGGATTTGCCGATTCCACGCAGCTGCATGAGCCCCACCACGCTACTGGGGAAACGTCCCTGATGCTGTGTCACAATTGTCTTTGCGGCGTCGTGCAGATTTCTGGCCCTGGCGTAATAGCCCAGGCCGGTCCAAAGATGCAGGACCTGATCGGTGCTCGCTCGGGCCAGGTCAGTCACCCTGGGAAAGCGATCCATGAAGCGCAGATAATAGGGAATCACGGTGTTGACCTGGGTTTGTTGCAGCATGATTTCTGAGATCCAGACTCGGTACGGGCTTGGGTCTTGCTGCCAGGGGAGATCGTGACGTCCGTTGCGGCAATACCAATCCAATACCCTATCGGCGAAAGAAGTCACAGCAATTGTTAGTTCAAGATGGAGCGCAACAAGCCACGGGCGCTGTCACGTAACTGTTCCGGCACCTGATCGATGAGGCTGTCTTCGGCCCGGATTCTGATTTCGCTGGTAGCCATCTGGGTGAAGATTTCCCGGACTCGCGTGAAATCGGGTCCGCAGTATTGGCTGACCGGGTCGGACATGGCGGCGGCACACTTTACCGGCCACTGGACATTGTGATATCGCTCGTTGATCTGGATGGTTTGCGGAGTCCCTATACCCAGGATGGTGAATTGCATGTCGTAGTCGAAGTTTTTCTGGGCCAGGTTGACGCCGCCGGTGCCGCTGATATCCAAATTATCCATGCGCAGGTTCACCTGCTGATTGGCGGCGATGCCGTCCTCGAAGGTCACAAAACCACCGAGTTCGCTGAACTGGATGACGTCGGGCCATTGCTGAACCGTATCCCCACCTGGACTGAGGGCAGTGATGGCGGTAAATACCTGCTTAATCAGTCCGATGTCTACCGAATTCTCGGTGACTGTGAATGATGTGGAGCCACTGAGACTGGCGAGCATCTCGTTGACGGTACTGCCACGGGCGCTGTAAGCCACTTCTACATTGAGTTTGCCGGTGACGCTGTCGAGTTGAGCCACCATCGGCACCAACTCGACGATGTCGATGTCACTGATCAGCAATTGAGTGGATAGCTCGGCAGCAGTGCCAGCGCTATTTAGACGGAGGTTGCCCTGAACAGTCCCGCCGAAGATAGAGATGGCCTGGGTTTCAATATCCAGCTGGCCGCCTTCGAGATTGGTGAAGATATTGATGTCGCGAAACTCCAGGCTATGGGTGTTGAGTGTCTGGATAGAAATGGCGCCGAGTATATTGATCCCATTTAATACGTCGAGGGGCAGGGGCTTATCGAGAGATGAATTTGTTGCAGCGGCGTTGGCGAAATTTGGAGCGGTCGGCTCAGTAGTTTCGTCGGAATCCAACGTTGCGAGATCTGGTCCGGTCGACGCCATGAACGGGCTAAGGTCGATAGAGTTGACGATAATGCCATAACTGATGTTAGTGGGAGTAAATGCGGTAGCGAAGTGCACGCTGATATCCGCCTGAAAATCCGTAACGCCCATGGTGGCGGTGAAGCTGGGAATGCTTAATTGGTTTTTATCGCCGTTGAAGTTCAAGGCGATTGCCATTTGTGGTGGTTTGGCACCAGTATCGGCGGCGGTGAATTCTTCGCTGGCTGCGATTACACCCAGCGTTTCCAATAAGCCGACCAGATCGAAGTCGTTGGATTGAAATGTTCCCTCTATGCGCGGCTCGTTGTTAAGACCGGTCAGTTGTACTTCACCCTGGAGTAACATGGGAGTGAGATTGAAATTTATGTCGCTGATGCTGACCTTGCCGCTGTCGATGTCGGCGACGATGTTGCTGCGGAATCCCATGGCCATGGGTTTCGTCATGCCATTGTTTAGAAAGTCGAAGGTGAGGTTAAGCTCGAATGGCCTGCCTTCAATATTTGTATCGCGGCTGACCAGGTCAAGATCGTGGATGCTTAACCGGGTGCCGGTGCTTAGATCCTGAATGTCGATGCTGGCATTGGAGATACGGATACGTTCGAAAGAAGCGGTGACGATATCATCATTGCTGGTGGCTTGTTGCGCCACAGCGGAATCAACGGCGTCTTCAATTATCGATGCGGTGCGTCGCTGTTTGACGATATTGTCTACCAGCGCGGGCTCCACATCCCAGATGTTACTGCCGTCGGCATCGGTATAGTAGTTGATGTGGAAATCATCGGCGCTGAGTTCCTGAATCAGCAGTTGTCCGCGGATTAACTTACGGGTGTTGACGCGTAGGGACACAGCCGAGGTGGAAGCCAGTTCCTGGGGAAAGGCCGGATTTTTCAAACGAACATCGTTGAGAGTGAGCTCTAGCGAAGGGAAGAAATGGACGTCGAGATCGCCAGCTATAATAAGCTTATAACCTAGATTGGCGAGGACAGTTGCCTCTAGTGCTGACTTGTAGCGGTCACTATTGAGAAAGAAGGTGGCGCCAATAATCAGCAGCACCATAAACAGGGCGATGATGCCGACAACTTTGAGGATCGTCTTCCACATGACCAAGTGCTTCGATTTTGCAGGGCGGAATGAATGCTGCTTGTTTTTTATTCAGGGGCGCCTTGTAACGGACAACACAGCGAGGCAATGAGTCTACCGGAATGAGGTGTTACATGCGAGGTGGAGCGTGCGCTGAGGCTGACTAAATAGATTAGCTGCTTATGGTGTAGAAACCGGAAACAGCAAAGATAGATGGGAGTTAGATAGACATCCCGGAGATGCCAGCAATCAACGACGACAGCTATTGGCTTTCATTGACGGGGAGCGGGCTCTATAATGCGCTCTTAATGGAATCAGGCCCCGGGCGCGTATCTTTGCGGTGGCGGGCCAACTCAAAGGTATGTCATGACCGCTTCGTCAACATCTACGGATTCGAGAGATAGACAAGCCAGTGTAGAACGCAATACTCGGGAAACCCAGATTGCCGTCAGCGTCAATCTCGACGGCAGCGGTCAGCTTGAGGTGGATACGGGTCTGCCGTTTTTC
>CAJXIY010000166.1 GCA_913054495.1 uncultured Gammaproteobacteria bacterium
GAAAAGCAGAGTAGGGTTATTGTTGTTAGTAGTTTGTTCATGGTTTACTTGGTACATTTATCGGGAAGAGATTCCACGACCGTTCTAAACTCAATTGCAAAGATTGGTGCTCTGACGGCATAAATTTCGCGGGCTTCGCAATAGTCATAAATTATTTGTATTCCGGCTACCTTTGCTTTCCACGTCGATTCGCCCATTAGTCCCTGTGTGTACTGATAGAAATCGTTTTCAAAGATAAACCACATTACATGCATTGCATTCCTGAAGGCTGTGTCTTCCACAGAAAGGCTTTGCTTAATATCTCGCTTGAAGTATATAGATTGAAAATCTAATCCGGTTTCTAGGAATGTTGACACAAAATTATTGGTAATTTCAGCTCTGCCTTGTTGCTGGCCTGCAATTGCAATTCTTTGTGATTGTCTCATCTCTAGGCCAACAAAAATCAGTGAGGCTACAATCGAGATCATGCCAAGCAATTGAATCCAAATATCTAAGCTAACTTTTTTCATTGTTTATTCTCCCCATTAGCAGCAACGGAAAAGCAGAGAAGGGTTATTGTTGTTAGTAGTTTTTTCATTCGCAATCCTGATAGTCAGATTCAAAACATCTTGTAGCCATGTCTTGTCCTCGTGCGAGTTGTTCGGGGGTTAGTCTATCGGCTATTATATCTCTATTGGACCTCGCAACTTCTAGTCCTTGTGCCGCAGCGACTGAGTACCAGACATAAGCTCTAATATTGTTTTGCGGAACACCACTTCCGAAGCCGTACATAAGCCCTAGTCGGAACTGGGCTTCTGCTATCCCTTGTTCTGCTGCTAACCGAAACCACCTAACTGCTTCAACATCATTCTCTGGAACACCACGTCCATTGGTGTACATTATTCCCAGAGTGAACTGGGCGATTGCATGACCTTGTTCCGCTGCTCGCTTGGTTTCTTCGAAATCAGGCTGACCATAAGCCCCCCTGCAAACCCAATAAGCAGTAGGGTGAAGAATGTAGAGATGAGTAGTTTCATAGCCTTATTCTCAAATATATCTAACCGTTCGTCCAGAATAGTATGTAATAGTCCGAGATGGAACCAAATAGAACAAGTGGGTGGTGCCCCGGGGGTGGAGCAGACGTTTAATGAGGCTCTGACGCGCAATGGCTGAATGACAGCTATCGACCCAAAGCGGACGGATGGAGTTTCCCAAAAATCCCTCACTAGAGCCTCAAAATGCCGACTAAAGAAGGCGTGGACATCAATTTAGATAGCCTTTATTGTTCCTATGCTCCTTTACCATCTACGTCAATGGAATCGCTTTGTTGGTAGTTGGCTGAGTTCTTGAATCGCTGGTACCAGGTATTAGGTGCCAGGGACAGATTTAATTAATTTACGTTGCGCTCGCCCTCGGGCCAAAATGGCTTGCGTAGTTCGGTCTTCAGGATTTTACCCGCACCGGACAAGGGCAATGGCTCAACCTGAAATGTCACCGATCGCGGGCATTTGAAGCCTGCGATCAGCGTTTTACAGTGGATGATCAGGGTATCCTCATCCACCTCGGCCCCATCTTTGAGTACTACAACTGCATGAACCTGTTCACCCCACTTTTCATGAGGGATGCCGATGACGGCACACTGGTCGACGGACTCATGCTGGTATAAGGCATTTTCGACTTCCGCCGAATAGACGTTTTCACCCCCGGAGATAATCATGTCTTTGACTCGATCGACGATAAACAGGAATCCTTCGTCATCCAGGTAACCGCCATCACCGGTATGTAACCAGCCATCGACGATTGCCTTGCTGGTTTGCTCGGCCATGTTTCTGTAACCCAGCATTATGTTCGGCCCCCGCATACAAATTTCCCCGATGACGTCGTTGGCAACTTTTTGATCGTTCTCATCCATGATGCACAGATCGATACCCGGCAGCGCCTGACCCGCAGATTTCATCTTGCCCGCCATGGGTCCTTCGAAAGTATGGCGTTCAGGCGACAATACCGTGATCGCCGGTGCAGCTTCTGTTTGTCCGTAGGCCTGACGAAAATCGACGGCAGGTAAAACCTCCATCGCTTTTCTTATGACGGGTTCGGGCATCGGTGAAGCGCCGTACCAGATGCCCTGCAATGACTCCAAGGAGTACTCGCCAATGGCGGGATGGTTGACCATCATGTTAACCATGGTGGGAACGAGCAACATGCGTTGAATTTTATAGTCCTGTATGCCTTGAAGGGTTGACACAGGATCGAACGCTGGTTGAAAGTAGTTTGATCCGCAGAGTGAGGTCGAGATTATGCAAACAAAGGCGTCTGCGATATGGAACATCGGCGCCACATGCAACATCCGATCTGCCACTTGCGCACCCAGCATCGGAATTGCCTGCATGGCATTGACCACCAGGTTAGTGTGGCTCAACATGACGCCTTTCGAGCGACCGGTGGTGCCACCGGTGTAGAACAGCCCAGCCACGTCATCACCTTGACGATTCGCATCTTCGACGGGTTCGTTGTCAACCACATCAGCATAGGCGATGTAGCCTTCCGGCACATCCCCATCGTCAACAAATATAAAGTGTTTGACGTGCTGCAGCTGCTCTCTTATTTCAGCGACCATCGGCACAAAATTGCGGTCAACTATCAGCACGCTGGCTTCGGAGTCGTTAAGCCAGTAAACCACTTCCGGGCCGGCCAGCCTGGTATTAACCGGTTGAAATACGCCCCCGGCCCAGGGCGTGGCAAACATGAATTCGAAATAGCGATCACTGTTCAGCGCCAGCATGGCGACGCAGCCGTCGCTGCCAATACCCAGCTGCTGTAGGCCATTAGCAAAGCAGGCAATCTTGTGAGCGAACTCACTCCAGGTTTGGGAACGCTCGCCATCTATGGTAGCGACAACCTTGCCGTTGGTTTGTGCGGCCCTGCGAACCAGTTGCGTCATCGAGAACATAGGGTATCTCCAATACTTTAGTTTCAAACATGATACCCAATATAAGGCGACAGACCACCTTCTATGGAGCGCACTCGGCAGGCGGTGGAGGAATACATGGACCTTCCCGTACTGACTGATATACAAATACCGTATTAAGAGAATTCGGGTCCAGTGTGATCATGTAGCAGTTCGAAGTGTCCGCTCTTGGCCGGAAGCAGACCCTTTCATATCAGAAATTCAACACCTTTCAAGGCACTTTGGCGGCCTTTGGATTGAGCCCTTAGAGAAGTTGAAAAATTGGGTTTAAGGATAATGTCCATTCTGTGACTCCTAACAGGCCATAGCCCCGTCCCTGTTCGAATAAGGGGGTGCGTTCCAAATACCTTCAATTAGGACCGCTCCTAATATATGGTTGAGAAAGTCAAATTCGCTCTGTCACAGCCCACGTAATATGCTGCCTCCCATAAGAAAGAACCACTAAGATGAGCTACCCTATAGGGTGGGTGGTTCAAAGTGCTTCAAACCCGCATTATTGTGTTTTGGGTTAGATTAAATCCGCAACTTTGTGATGCTACTGACAGATAGTTTACTTCGAGGTGACCAATAGGTCAGTTTAGGTGACAATGAGTGTACTTCCACGTCACACCTACCCAAAGGCCAGCGGGTGGCTTGTCTACGGGCTGGACGAGCAAGCTAGGCCGTAGAATCAGTAGTTAGGCGCACTACCGAGCGATCCAGCAATCCGTTGGGAGAACGAAGATGATGAAGCCGTTGAAGATTGGCTTACTGATGGTCGGCGTCCTCATGGTGGGGACACTCTTGACACTGCGCGTGACCGGGCTGGCGCCGGGACATCCCAGTGCCGAGGAATACGCCAAAGCCAGCCGGTCGGCCAGGCCGGGATTGTGGTTGACGGGGGAGGTTGTCCATGAGGCGGTGACGAATTGGGACTGGGTCGACCAGTTCAGTGACCCCTTCAGCGAGAACGCAACCGAGCTTGAGACTCGTACCTGGTACGGTATCCCCCACTCCGTCACGGTCCTACTGGTTCCGCGCGGAGACAAACTCTACCTGCAGTCGAGTGCGCAAACATTCAGATTGAACAAGAAGTTCCCATACGCCAAGGCGTGGTGGAGAAACGTCGAGCGCGATCCGCGTGTGCGCCTGAAGATTGGCGGAAAGATCTACGAAATGACGGTGGTATTGATCCAAGACCGGGCCGAGGTTGCCCGATTGCGAAGGGGGAGAGACCCTATCGTGAAAGAGATGGCTGCCGGCGGGAACGAATACATCACTGAGGAGTGGCACTATTGGCGCGTTTACCAGCGAAACGTGCCGGAATATGGGACAGGGTCGACAGCTGCTCTATAGACTTTATTGAACTTCAGGTAAATAAACAGTCCGCTACTGGCCGAATGCAGTCATAAGCGAGCATGAAATCAAGCGATTAACCAACGTCCGCTTTTTTGCAAAAAAAATATTTGCCCCTCGAAACCAGTTCCCAATAGGCGCGCTGGGCTAACCAAGTATTTACCAAATCGTTCGTCCAAAATAGTATGTATAAGGTGCAGATGGAACCATCCTTGTGCAAGGGGGTGTACCCCGGGGGTGGGGCTGGCGAATGGGGTTTTCTAACGCTGTGAGTTTTATTTGTTCCATGGGCCC
>CAJXIY010000167.1 GCA_913054495.1 uncultured Gammaproteobacteria bacterium
CCCAATTCTCTCCCAATTCTCAATTCTCGGGACCCCAATTCTCACCCCAATTCTCCAGTCGATTTAGGTCGCATCTCAAAATTACATGACATACTGATGCGCTCTGCGTCGGTCTGGTTTTGGGCGACGCCGTGTTCCAACCAGGAAGGAAACATGAGTAGTTTGCCTGCTTCCGGTGCCACTTTGGCATGAAAGGTATTCTCAGCCCTGTTGCCGTCTGCAGCCGGTGGCATCATCCAGCGTGCCATCCGCGGGTCCTTGAAGCTGATGGCAGGGGCTCCGGCCTCACACTTGACATAAAAAACGCCGCTGATGTGAGAGTAAGGATGCAAATGTTCGGCATGGAAACTGAATTTGGAATTGATGTTCGTGAACAGGGCATTGATCACCGGTTCGTAGTTTTGCGTATCCCAATGATGTTGGTAAGCAAAGTTTTTAGCGCTCTGATATAGAAAGGCCACCACGCCAGTGAGTTCGGGAAGCTTGTACAGGTCACTGCGAGAGAAATAGGAGGTGTAGCCGTTAGGGTACTCCCGGGCCGAGTATTCTTTCCCCTCGGTGTCTTCCTGACTGAGTGTATGAACGAAGGCTATCAGCTTCTCCCGCTCCCCGTCGTAGTCTGCATACCAATCCTCATAGATGAGGGTTGGAAACAGCACCCGCAGTCCAGGTTTTTTTTGCTTGCCTGAATCGGTACTCATGGCTGGGTTCAGTCGACTATGGCCTGATAAATACCGCTGCGGAGTTTGGCATAGTCGTCGAGTCCGGTGGCAGGAATGATCTGGGTTAGATAGACCACAAGCAATTGCTCCGCCGGGTCGACCCAATAGGTGGAGTGGTAAGCACCGCCCCATCCATATTCTCCAATCGAACCCAGGGTGCCGCGGCTGCCCAGGTCAGTCAATACCGAAAATCCGAGACCGAAACCCTGGCCGCGGCGAAAAGGGATGTCACCGAGGTGGTTCGTGGTCATCAGCTCGATGCTCTTGCGAGAGAGAATTCGCTCGCCGTTAAGTTCGCCGCCATTTAGTGTCATCTGCAGAAACTTCGCGTAGTCGGTGGCCGTAGACAACAGCCCGGCACCACCAGAGAAGCTCATATTGGGCCCGTCTCCGGTCTTGTACAAACCCTGGCTGCGCATGCCATCGCTTGCCGGAATAGCCTCGATGCCGCCGCCGTCCTTGGGTTGATAAACCACGGCAAGAAGATCGGCTTTGTCCCGGGGCAAATAGAAATGGGTGTTTTCCATGCCCAGGGGTTCGAATATCTCCGATTGCAGAAATTCCTCCAGGGTTAGTCCACTGGCTTTTTCGATTACGGCGCCCAGAATGTCGGTGTTGTAACCATAGATCCATTGTTCTCCGGGTTGCGCATCCAGGGGCAGGGCAGCCATGCGGGCGATGGATTTTGCTATCGGTTCTTTTTTATTGGCGAAGTACCAGCCCTGAAAACCTGCCGCTTCCCATGCTTCCGCCGCCGGTCCGTTGCCATAGCTCACGCCGCCGGTATGGGTGAGTAGATTGCGCAGTGTAATGGGTCGTTCTGCCGGCACCAGATCATAGCCTCCACTGTCCTTAGCCACCGCCACCTGCATGTCTGCCCACTCGGGAATATAGCGACTCAGTGGGTGAGATATATCCAGTTGTCCACGCTCATGCAGGATCATGATGCCGGTGCTGACGATGGCCTTGGTTTGAGAGGCAATTCTGAAGATGGTGTCTTTGGTCATGGGCAGGCCTGATTCGATATTGCGCAGGCCATTCTCGGCGGCATAGGCGATTCTGCCATTGCGAAGTACCAGGATTACCTGGCCTGCCAGTTGGCCATTGTCGACATAGGACTTCATCACCGAGTCCAGGCGTTCGAGTCTCTCCGAGGACATGCCCAGGGCTTCGGGGCGAGAATTCCTGAAGTCCGCCGCGCTGATTGAAGCGGAGACGAAGAACAGCAGTATGGTGACGAGAGATAGACGGAGTTTTAATTTTGTCATGGAGTTATTCCCGTTCTACTTGATCGATGTGTCATAGAGTATATCTGTATTAGTTGGCGTTCAGTGTGCTTTTTTTTGTCAGCGAGACAATCCGCAGCCATTCTTCACTGGCATGGCGGATGGCCTGGCGTACAACGACTGCGCCAATCCCTGCCAGGGGTTGACATAAAACTGGCGACGGCGCATTATCCCGCCACTATGAATCCACGATTTAATTTCTGGTGGCTTGACACGTCAGGCAGCCAGGAGACTTAACTTTAATATTCTTCACTGGTCGCCCGAGGGTTGTGGCGGCCTCCTGTTCTAAAAAATAATCAGTTTGCCATAATTCTTGCCGACTACACGGATTGAGAGCTTGTGGCTATGCATATTCAAAACCAGAATCTAAACCAAATACAATATCAATGTCGCGGTGGTATCCGCGTGCGACGTTCGGCTGCACAACTGGATTATCTGACCGCGCTGGATGCGCTACGGCGATCCATTGATTGCCGACATGGAGTATTGCTGGCTTCCAGTTTTGAATACCCGGGCAGATATACGCGCTGGGATATTGGTTTTGTAAATCCTCCACTGCAGCTGGTTGGGAGAGGGCGGGGATTATCAATCAATGCACTGAACGTTCGCGGTGAGATCCTGTTGCCGGAAATTTACCGGGCACTTAAGGATTGTGATGCCATCGATCGGCTCGATGGCTCAGCGGAGACCATAGAGCTGACTGTAATCGCCGATGCCCCGGAAGTGGCGGAAGAAATGCGTTCCCGCAGGCCGAGCCTATTTTCAGTACTTCGAGAAATTGTGAATTGCTTCCACAATCCGTCTGATCCCTATCTTGGTTTATATGGTGCCTTCGGTTATGACCTGACATTTCAATTCGAAGATGTAGCGCATTTTCAGGAGAGAAACGACGAAGACAGGGATCTGGTGCTGTACCTGCCGGACCAGATCACGGTAGCTGACCATAGAATCGAGCAGACGATCTGTTACAGCTATGAATTCGATTGCCGCGGCTGGAATTCTGATAAACGCAGCGAAACCACCGGGGGCTTCCGGCGTACCGGTAATTCGGAGCCCTACGTACCCGCAACCCATGTGCAGAAGAATTGTGATCATGAGCCGGGTGAGTACGCGAGACGAGTCGAGCAGGCGCTGGATTATTTTCGACGCGGAGATCTGTTTGAAGTGGTACCAGGCCAGGTATTCTATGAACCTTGCAAGGATAGCCCCGCCGACGTTTTCAAGCGTCTTAAAGAATCTAACCCGGCACCTTATGGCGCCTTGATGAATCTCGGCGAACAGGAATACCTGGTGGCGGCATCCCCGGAAATGTTTGTGCGGGTGAACGGCAGGCAAATCGAGACCTGCCCGATTTCTGGCACCATCGCCAGAGGGGTCGATGCGATCGCAGATGCCAGCCAGATCAAGACGCTGTTGAATTCCGAGAAGGATGAGTCGGAGCTTTCCATGTGTACCGACGTCGACAGAAATGACAAGGCCCGGGTCTGCGAGCCCGGCTCGGTTGAGGTGGTAGGCAGGCGTCAGATCGAAATGTATTCACGGCTCATTCATACCGTGGACCATGTTAAGGGCATCCTGAAATCTGAATTTGATGCCCTCGACGGATTTCTCGCCCACACCTGGGCGGTCACTGTCACCGGTGCGCCCAAGCTGGCGGCGATGCAGTTTATCGAGGCACAGGAAAAGTCTCCACGGTACTGGTATGGAGGGGCGATAGGTCATATAGGTTTCGACGGAAATCTGAACACAGGCTTGACCCTGCGCACCATGCGCATCAAGGCGGGTGTCGCCGAAATAAGGGCAGGTGCAACACTGTTGATCGATTCAGATCCGGTGGCGGAAGAACAGGAAACGCGACTGAAGGCGTCGGCGCTGCTGGCTGCCGTCAGAGATGACATCGGTTCCAACAATAAGGCCACAGGCAGTCAATCCTGTTCGATCGGCACCGGCGTCAAGGTGTTGATGGTGGATCATCAGGACTCCTTCGTGCACAACCTGGCCAGCTATTTCCGCCGTTGTGGCGTCGATTTGGTTACCCTGCGACCGGAGCTGGCGTGGGACTACTTGCAACAGCAGCAGGTAGATCTGTTGGTGCTGTCACCGGGGCCGGCTACACCCGCCCAGTTCGACATGTCCAGGACTATAGAGCTAGCCTTGCAGAGGGATCTGTCGATCTTCGGCGTCTGTCTCGGCCTGCAGGGGATCGTGGAATACTTCGGTGGAGAGCTGGTCGAACTGGGCTATCCAATGCATGGCAAGCCGTCCAGAATCCGCCATCGGCACAGCGACATGTTTGCCGGCATCGACTCTGAATTCAGCGCCGGCAGATATCATTCTCTGGTCGCAAAATCGGTACCGGATTGTTTGCGGGTCACTGCAAAAACCGTTATGAATAAATCCAGCACAGTTAGCAGCCAGGCTCAGGTGGTAATGGCGGTTGAACACGAGAGCCTGCCGATACGGGCGGTGCAGTTCCACCCGGAATCGATCATGAGTCTGGAGAAT
>CAJXIY010000168.1 GCA_913054495.1 uncultured Gammaproteobacteria bacterium
TCTGACCCCATTTTTTCTTCCGACCCCTATTTGTCCTATCGAATTCCAACGTGCAGTCATAGAGACTCTCATTCACATCCACCGGTAGCACCTTAACACCATGACGCTGGGCATCCTTGACCAGTTGCGCCGGGGCGTAAAATCCCATCGGTTGGCTGTTGAGCAGGGCGCAGCAAAATGCAGCCGGGTGATAGCATTTGAACCACGATGATATATAGGCGATTAAGGCAAAACTGGCGGAGTGGGATTCGGGGAAGCCATAATCACCGAAGCCCTTTATCTGCCTGAACAATTGCTCTGCGAAGTCTCGCTCGTAACCTCTCTCCAACATGCCGTTGACCAACTTATCTCGGTAAGACTCCAGGCCGCCTTTGCGCTTCCATGCCGCCATGGAGCGACGCAGCTGGTCAGCCTCGCCGCCGCTGAAGCCCGCCGCCAGCATCGCCAGTTGCATAACCTGTTCCTGAAAAATTGGCACTCCCAGGGTTCGCTCGAGGGTGGCCTTTACCGCGTCGCTGGGGTAGGTCACCAGCTCTTTGCCGCTGCGCCGATTAAGATAGGGGTGCACCATGTCGCCCTGAATAGGGCCAGGTCTCACAATTGCAATCTGAATCACCAGGTCATAATAACTTCGGGGTCGCAGCCGCGGCAGCATGCTCATCTGGGCACGGGATTCGATCTGAAACACACCCACCGTGTCTGCCTTACACATCATGTCATAGACCCGGGGATCTTCGGCGGGGATTTTCTGAATGGTCAGAGGCTCATTGCTGTAAGCACTCACGAGGTCCAGGCATTTCTGTATCGCCGTGAGCATACCTAATGCCAGCACATCAATTTTTAGCAGGCCCAGTGATTCCAGATCATCCTTTTCCCATTGTATGACTGTGCGATCGACCATGGCGGCGTTTTCGATTGGAACCAGGTGAGTTAACAAACCCTGGCTAATGATAAATCCACCGACGTGCTGGGACAGGTGACGGGGAAATCCGGTCAGGGATTGGGCAAGGTGCACCAGCTTTTGAATCGACGGGTCCGAATAGTCGACGTCCGCATCGCTGAGCTGCTCTTCCAGATTCGATCCCCACCAGTAGATTGATTTGGCGAGATGGTCCAGTAACTCTCCGTCCAGGCCAAGGGCTTTCCCCACATCACGAATCGCGCTGCGGGAACGGTAGGTGATTACCGTAGCCGTCAGTGCGGCCCGATCACGGCCGTACTTGCTGTAAATGTATTGAATGACTTCTTCGCGGCGGGCGTTCTCGAAATCCACGTCAATATCTGGCGGTTCATTACGTTCCCTCGAGATGAAGCGTTCGAATAAAACCTCGATACGAGCAGGATCGACTTCGGTAATGCCCAGGCAGTAGCACACCGCAGAATTGGCCGCCGAGCCCCGACCCTGACACAGAATGTGTTGGCTGCGGGCGAAAGCAACCAGATCATGAACGGTGAGAAAGTAGTGCTCGTAGCCAAGTTCCTTAATCAGGGCCAGTTCATGTTCGATGAGATTACGAACTTTCGGCGTGGCGCCGTCGGGCCAGCGCCGGCGTATGCCGGCTTCGGTTAACTCTCTTAGCCAGCCACTGGCTGTATAGTCGGTCGGCACCAACTCACGAGGATATTCGTAGCGCAGTTCATCCAGTGAAAAATCACAGCTGCTGGCGATATGGACAGTGGCTTCGAGTAACTCCTGGGGAAACAACTTCGTCAATTGTTCAAACGGCCGCAGATGACGCTGGCTATTACACTCGCTGTCGAAGCCGAGTTCATCAAATTGCACTCCCAGCCGAATCGCCGTCAAGGTATCCTGAAGAATCCTGCGCTGGGCGGTGTGCATGAAGACGCCACCGGCGGCACACAGTGGCAGTCGAAATTGTTTACCCAATTTCTGTAGGCCTTGCAGTTTCAAGCGATCATCTCCTCGCAGTAATAACTCAACGGCTATCCACAAGGATTTCGCCAACACCCGAGATAACCACACCGCCTGTGATGCAATGTGCTCGGGAGCCTGCAGCAGGTCCGGAATCCACAAGGCTACACACTCACCAGGCAGGTTTTTTTCCACCATGGCGCGATCGATCTGGTATTCACCCTTCCGCGCCTGTCGTCGCGCACAGCTAATGAGATGGCTGAGTTCGCCGTAGCCTTTGCGGCTGCGGGCCAGCAATACCAGGTGACAACCATCTTCCAGTACAAATTCGCTGCCGATGATCAGTTTGATAGCGCGTCCTTTGGCCGCCATGTGCGCCCGTACCACCCCAGACAGTGAGCACTCGTCGGTAATGGCAATGGCGCGATAGGCCAGTGCGTCTGCCTGCTCCACCAACTCTTCCGGAAATGACGCGCCCCGCAGAAAACTGAAATTGGAGATGCAGTGCAGTTCCGCATAGGCAGCTTCAGCGTCTGCGCCCGTGCCGACTCCAGGCCGCAGCTCTGCACCGACTTCAGGTTTTTTGGGGGAACATTTCGCCATTATGGCAATCTAAAATACTGTATATACATACAGTATTTTTAAGTAAGCAAATTGTCAAGCCATACTCTCGTTGCCCTTCTATTGACTCGCCAGGCAGTCGGGAAAATATCTGGAAAAGGGCGTGGGCTTTAAGGTAGTGTGAGCACAATCTCAGGGTTTTACTGGAAAGCGCTCAACATGATCAAACACATGACAAAAACATCCCTGCGGTTCCTGTTCTACGGACTAATACTCCTGACCGGGCTATATACCTGCAGCCCCGCCGACCGACCGACTTACGACTTGATGATTACAGGTGGGACTATTTACGACGGCAATGGTGGTCAACCCTACCAGGCGGACATCGCCATCGTGGGCGATCGCATCGTCGCCATCGGTGATCTCGCAGCCGATGCCAGCACGGTTATCGATGCCACCGGTCTCGCCGTCGCTCCCGGTTTTATTAACATGCTCAGTTGGGCCACGGAATCTTTGATTATCGATGGCCGTAGCCAGGGAGATATACGCCAGGGCGTGACCCTGGAAGTATTTGGCGAGGGCAGTTCCGAAGGTCCGCTGAGCGAGGTGATGCGGGCACGGTTGCTGGCCGACCAGGGGGATGATAAATACGACATCGAATGGACCACACTGGATCAGTACCTGGAATTCCTGGTGCAGACGGGCATCTCTACCAACGTCGCATCATTCATCGGCGCGACTACAGTAAGAATCCATGAACTGGGTTATGCGGACAGGGCCCCCACGGCCGCGGAGCTGGAACGGATGCAGGCACTGGTGCGAGACGCCATGGAAGATGGCGCCCTCGGTCTCGGTTCCTCCCTGATTTATGCGCCGGCATTCTATGCCAGTACCGAAGAACTGGTGGCCCTGGCAGAGGTGGTAGGAGAATACGGCGGTATGTATATCTCGCACCTGCGCAGCGAAGGCAACAGGCTGCTGGAGTCAATCGATGAACTGATCCACATCGCCCGCGAGGCCGGCGTCGCCGGCGAGATTTACCACCTGAAGATGGCTGGTCAGAACAACTGGGACAAGTTCGACGCGGTGGTGGCAAGAGTTGAAGCTGCGCAGGCGGAGGGGCTCGCGATCACGGCAGATATTTATACCTATACCGCCGGCTCCACCGGGCTCGATGCCGCCATGCCGCCCTGGGTGCAGGAAGGCGGTTACGATGCCTGGTCGCAGCGCCTGCAAAATTCAGCGATTCGAGACAGGGTATTGAGCGAGATGACAGTACCCACCGATGAGTGGGAAAACCTGGGCCTCGCTGCCGGCGCCGAGGGCACCCTGTTCGTTGGTTTTCGAAACCCCGAGCTCAGGCGCTACCTTGGTATGACCCTGGCGGAAGTCGCCGCAGAAAGAGAAACCTCTGCCGCAGACACAGCCATCGATTTAGTCATCGAGGACGGCAGCCGGGTGCAAGTAGTCTACTTCCTCATGTCTGAGGAAAATGTGGCCAGGGGCATTGGGCTGCCGTGGGTGAGTTTTGCCTCGGATGCACGATCCATGACCAGCGCAGGCAGCTTCCTCGAACAGAGCACCCACCCTCGAGCCTATGGTAATTTCGCCAGGGTGCTCGGCAAGTACGTGAGGGAAGAACAAGTCATTAGCCTGCCCGAAGCGATCCGCAAGTTAAGCAAATTGCCCGCCACCAATCTGAAAATACGCGACCGTGGCGAGCTCAAGGAATCCTATTTCGCAGATATCGTGATATTTGATCCGGCCCAAATTCAAGACCATGCGACCTTCGATGACCCCCATCAATACGCCACCGGTATGGCCTACGTGATAGTCAACGGAGGCATAGTCATTAGCGAAGGAGAGCACACCGGCGCACTTCCCGGACAGGTGGTGCGAGGTCCGGGCTGGCGCGGTTGGAAAGATTCAGACACCGATTGATGCCGGAGCCGCGGCG
>CAJXIY010000169.1 GCA_913054495.1 uncultured Gammaproteobacteria bacterium
CCGTCATCGAAACATTTGGGACATCTGAGCGTGTGAATTACCGGCGGATTTGGCTCCTCTTGTTTTGATGTTAAGCCGCTTGACGCTGATGGTTCAAGCGGCGGGTTTTGAACGTAATTTCTTTGATGTTTTTTCTCCTTTCAATGATGGCTGTGTGACGCCCGAAGTAGGCGTCGGCGGGTGTGACGTTGCCGATGCTCTCGTGGTATCGATGATTGTTGTAATGATCCACGAAATCGCCGATCTGGTTTTCTAGATCGCCGGGCAGGAAATAGTTTTCCAGCAAGACCCGGTTCTTGAGGGTTTGATGCCAGCGCTCGATTTTACCCTGTGTCTGCGGGTGATATGGCGCCCCACGAACGTGATCCATGCCGTGGTCGTCGAGCCAGTCAGCGAGATCGCCTGAGATATAGGATGAACCGTTATCGCTGAGCAGCCTGGGCTTGTGAATGACCTTGGCGCTGTCGCAGCCTGACGCTTTGAGCGCCAGGTTTAGCGTGTCCGTCACATCATCCGCCTTCATGGTGGTGCAGAGTTTCCAGGTAATGATGTATCTGGAATAGTCGTCCAGGATGGTCGACAGATAGAACCACCCCCAGCCGATGACCTTCAGATAGGTGAAGTCCGTTTGCCAGAGCTGGTTCGGCGCTGTCGTCTTGTCTCTAAATTCGTCCGCCGCCTTGATCACGATGAACGCAGGGCTGGTGATCAGGTCGTGCGCCTTGAGCAGACGGTAGACGGACGCCTCGGAAACGAAATAGTCTTTTGTATCCGTGAACGTCACGGCCAATTCCCGTGGCGACAACTCAGGCTCATCCAGCGCCAATTCAACGATCTGGTCTCGCACGTCGTCGGGGATGCGGTTCCAGACCCGGCCAGGACTGCTATTACGGTCTTCAAGGCCCTGCTCGCCAAAGCTTTGATAGCGATCATACCACCTGTAGAAACTTGTCTTCGGAACACCCAAATTGCGCAGGGTGCGGCGGACCGGCAGATGAGAGCGTTCAACCAGTCGGATGATCTCCAGTTTCTCGGTTGCGGGATATCTCATGTGTCGTCGCCCCCATCCCCGATCATGCTTTTTTTAAGCAGCCGGTTCTCAAGCATTTGCTCGGCAAGGGCTTCCTTGAGATCATGCGCCTCCGCACGCAGCGTCTTCACCTCGTCACTGGTGGCCGCGCGCGCCGTGTCACCCGCGAGGCGTTTCTTACCTGCTTCCAGAAATTCCTTCGACCAGCTGTAATACAGACTCTCGGCGATGCCTTCTCGGCGGCACAACGCAGCGATGCTCTCCTCGCCCCGCAGACCCGACAACACGACCCGGATCTTCTCTTCCGAGGATCGATGTCGACGCGTCTTGCGCCGAATGTCGCGAACTGTCTTCTCCGCCGAATCCTTGCTGCTCATTGATTTCTTCCTCATCTTCGTTCCTTTCGGTCACTACGATGAGCCAGAAATCCTCCGTTATTAAAACACCTCAGTCTGTCCCACGGGCGTTGACGTCAGACACCCCTACACCATTCAATGCCTTTTCAACAATGTCCTGGCCGCGGGCCCATATGTCTTTTTTCCACTGACTGTCTTCGCCGTAGAAGGCGGCACGCATCTGTGCCTTGATCGATTTGAAGTGCGGTGACGTCTCGGCGCCACCTATAGCATAAAGCCAATTGTCGGCGCGAATTGCTGCGTGCACCTCTTCCAGGGGCAGTGTGCCGAATTCTAGGGTGATCGCAGTCTGCTCTGCATGGGGGCAGGCACGGCGGTAGCCGAAATCAATGGTGCCGCTGAGCCGCACAGAGGCGGAGTTGCCGACGGCAGCACTTTTAACGTCCGGGCCGTACCATGCGACCGTCCGTTCATACTGTGGGTCGCCAGGGCCGCCGCGGCCGATTACCTCGCCGTAGCCACGTGGTCCCAGCCCTGTATGGAAGTCGACCACAGCGATGCGCTCTGCCTGGGCCAGATGCGCACGGGCGAACCCTTCGATCGTTAGGCGAGACCAGCTTGGGCCTGTGCCGCCAAAGAAAAGACCGTTGGGAAAGGTGTATTGGCCGCGAGAAGTTACTTGCTGGAAGGCAGGCAGTCCCTCGCGCGCTTTATAGGCGTCGATCACTGCATCCGCCGCTTCGCGCACCGGGCCGTCCCACGCTTCCGGCACCAGGGCTGGATGCAGGTCGGCATATCCGGGACTGTCCGGTGTTTCCGCATCGAAGTCGATGAAATTGCGGTTGAGATCGATATTGTCCTCGTTGACCCGGCGTTGATGCGCAAAGCCGTGCGGGTTGTTGGCGTGAACCAGCACCAGGGCGGTACCAGCCTCAAGACGAGACTTCCAGTTTTCCGTTAAAAAGCCGGTTTGGCAGCCTGATCCGCAGAACCCTTCAATGCCATGGGTCGCGGAGCCGGCGACAACGATATTCCGGGCATCCTGCGCGCCAAGCCAGACGATATCGGTGCCAAGTGCCTCGCCGCTTGGCCCGGTCAACGGATGATCGAATTGCCACAGCGGAACATTGGCAACCTCTGCTGCTTTGAGAAATTTGACGCGAGCTTCGGCGAAATCTGCGGCGAAATACTTGTCCATAACTGATCGTCCTAGGCTGGTATTACCGCGCCGTCGCGTCGGCTGTCCGCTGCGCCAGCCAGCGCGCCACTGTCAGGGTCCCGCGAGACCGCCTGCATGCCGCCGGTGCGCCATGAGTAGTCGGGCAGCAAGGCGACGTCGTGACCGCGGGCTGAAAGCTCGACACAGACAGAATGTGGAACGCGTCGCTCCAAATAGATCTGCTTGCCGTCCCACAGGCGTGCGCGGGGCATCTCGATCGCCGCTTGAATGTCCAACCCGAAATCCACATGCCCGACCATGGCCTGAACCTGGGTTTGCAGGATGCCGTAACTGCCTGGCGTGCCAAGTGCTAGGATGCCCTTGCCGTCGCGGGTCGAAATCGATGGCGCCAGGCACATGGCTATCCGTTTTCCTGGCTGCAAGGCGTTCGGTGATGCAGGGTTCAGGTCTGTCCAGTTCAGGAAATTATTCAGGATCACGCCGGTGCCGGGGATCATAACCCCGGACCCGTAGGCCGAGCCCAGGCTCTGCGTCAGACAAATCATATTGCCATCAGCGTCAGCGATGGACATTGATGTCGTATTTTCCTTAGGCGCGTCGGCCGTGAAATCGGCGTCACCAGACCATTTCTCTGTCAGCCCTTCGACCGGGATCCCGTCTCCTGCCCGAGTTACATAGGCTGTCATATCCGACAGAAGCGCTTCGACGTCTTTCGGGCCACAGTGATTGTGTTGGATGCGCAGCCCAGCCGCGATGCGGATTGCCCGGAAAACCAGATCGAGATGTGGTGCGCTTAACAACCCCAATGAACTGACACTGAAGGAATCGAGGATGCTCAGCGCTAGAAGAACCTGAAATGATTCAGCTGGTGGAGGCGGAACATGGACAAGCCGATCGCGATAAGTCGCCTTTACTGGCGCTTCCAAGGTTGGATCGACGGCTTCCAGGTCGCTTATAGCGATCACACCTCCCACCGATTTCATGTGCTTTGCCAGTTTTGCGCCCAGTTCACCGCTGTACAAATAGCCGATACCCTCGTCGGCGATCTTGCTCAGTGTGCCCCCGAGATCGGGTAGTTTCAGGATGTCACCGGGTTTCCAGCCGCTGTTTGGTCTGAACACACGATGCCATTCCGGATCTTTTATGCGTTCGGCATGGTCAACCGTCTCGGCGATGAAGAATTTCGATATCGGATACCCGTCCGTTGCCAGCTTTATGGCTGGCTGCAGTACGTCCGAGAAAGAAAGTTTGCCGTAACGGCTCTGCAGCCCATACCAGCCAGCTAGGCTGCCAGGCGTGCAGGGGGCAAGCGGGCCTGTCTGAGCCACATTGCCGTCCATCTCTGATGGATTTAACCCGGCAGGTGCGGGTGGAATGAAATCGAGGCAGGAAACTTCACTGGTATTCGCGTTGAAGAATGTGGCGGCGCCTGCGCCGGCTAGGCCGGACATGAATGGTTCGACGACGTTAAGCGCCGCCGTTGTTGCTGCTACTGCATCGAAGGCATTGCCGCCTCGCCGCAACATCTCGGCACCGGCGTTCGCTGCTAGCGGATGTGCGGCGGCGACCACGCCGTACACTGACCGTACGGCCGGCCGGCTACCCAAAGACCAATCGGCGTTGGTGAGTGTCAGCATATCGTATTCCCTTTCGGTTTTGGTGAGTTCCAGCGTATCGTCTTCCCTTTCGGTTTTCTACATTACAGATTATCGTGATTGTGGAATTCACTCAGTTTGGTCTTGCCCGTGTTTAGTAGAGAGACGTTGGCTCAGTTTCGGCCATAATG
>CAJXIY010000170.1 GCA_913054495.1 uncultured Gammaproteobacteria bacterium
CAGGCCTTTCTTCTTAGCATCTGATGCACCGGTGATTCACTTCTGGCGCCAACTTGCAAGACCTGACCTCTATTTTCAGGTACAGTCCCCGATGTGGTTCCTGAAAACTAGAGGAAAACCAGCGTCATGAAAACCAATAATTCGTTTATCTCACGATATAGCCTGCACGCCTTACTCTCGATAGTCCTGCTAGCGGTCCTGACTACTTGCGGATCAGAATCGGAGCCAGACAGCCCGCAGGCAAGCACAGCGCCGGCAGAACAGGCCCCTGCCCCCTCACTGGAATCGGCCGAAGGTTTATTACCGAACTTTGGACCGATACAGACCCACTGGTTAAATACCAGCCCGATCGGCAATGGACTGGCCGCGGTTTCTAATGAGCTGTTAGAAGTCAGTGACGAAAGCACCGAGCACTGGCTGCAGTATGGCGGCGGCTATAGTAATTTTCGACACAGTCCGATTACCGAGTTGTCACCGGAAAATGTCGACAGGCTGGAGTTCGCCTGGGGTTTCCCCAGCGGCACGGATGGGCAATTTGCCACCTCTCCGGTCATCTACGATGGCATCATGTATGTCACCAGCTCTTATAATCGGCTGTTCGCACTCAATGCCGCCAGCGGCGAGCTATATTGGCGCTACGATCACCCGCAGCCGGCAGACCTCAGAATTTGCTGCGGCCCGACCAATCGAGGTGTGGCCATCATCGGCGACCGGGTGTTAATGGCCACTCTGGATGCCCGGCTGCTGGCATTCGACCGCAAGTCCGGGGAAATTCTCTGGGACACGGAGATTATCGATTATAAGAGGGGATTCAGCGCTACCTCGGCGCCGCTGATCGTCAAAGACCTGGCCATAATTGGCATCGCCGGTGGTGAGTACGGGGTCAGGGGCTTCTTCGATGCCTACGACGTCAATACCGGTGAGCTGGTCTGGCGCCACTACACGGTGCCAGGCGAAGGTGAACCGGGCAGTGAAACCTGGTCTGGAGATTCATACAAAACCGGCGGCGCACCGGCCTGGACCATCGGTGCCTATGACCCGGAACTGAATACACTGTATTGGACCACGGGTAATCCTGCGCCGGACTGGAATGGCGACGCGCGTCTCGGTGACAATCTCTATTCCGACAGCGTGCTGGCCATCGACCCGGATACCGGAGATATGAAGTGGTATTTTCAGTTTACACCCCACGACGTATGGGACTACGACGGCAATACCCATATCTTCCTGGTGGACTACGAGCACGAGGGAGAGACTGTCAAAGCCCTGGTGCAAGCCAATCGCAACGGCTTTTTCTATGCCATCAATCGTGACACCGGCGCATTTCTGCGCGCCACGGCTTACGTCGAACAACTCAATTGGGCCACCAGCATGGAGCCAAGCGGCAGACCTGTCGTTGACCTCAGCACCTATCCATCGGAAGAGCCCACCGTGCGAATATGTCCCGGTGTTGCCGGGGGCATGAATGGTTCGGTATCGGGGGCGCTTAATGCTGAACTGGGTCTGGCCTATATTCCGGTAATAGAAAGCTGTCAGCAAATGCAGAAGGGCATCAGCGTTCACGTCGAAGGCCAGCAATTCACCGGCGGGACATTCATTCCGGTGGACGTGGCGGACAGTACAGCTTACGGCCACATTTCAGCCATCGATTTCCAAACTGGGGAAATCCGCTGGCGCTATCAGGATCCTGAACCCATGATGGCTGGCATACTCAGCACCGCGGGTGGCCTGATCTTCTCCGGCAGCCAGACCGGCGAGGCCCTGGCCCTGGATGCAGCCACAGGCGAGAAACTCTGGGGATTTAAACTTGGCGGTGGCATCCGCAGCCAGCCAGTTGCTTACCAGGCGGGGGGCGAAACATTTGTCGTCATCGCCTCCGGTAATTTTGGCTTCATTGCCGGCGCAGTGGGTGGTGACACGCGAATCCCCGAAGGCGGACATTTGTTCGTGTTCAAGCTGAGACAGGACGATTAGCTGTTCTAATTCACCGCCTGTTGATTCACTCGTAGATAGGCGATGATCTTCCACAGGTCATCGTCACCCTCGGGGAAGGCCGTACCGAAGCCGATCATGCGGGTGTCTGGCACGCCATTGGTCACGGTATCGAATATTTCCTGGTCGCTGCCGCCATGCTTCCACTGCGCATCGAACAGAAATAGCGCATCGCCGGGCTCGGGGGTGAGTTTGTGGCAATAACCCGAGCAACTACCAATAAACAGTGCCCTGCCCCTGGCGACGGCGACGGGATCTGCCATGAAGGATTCGACGATGCTGGGCTCTACCGGCGCTTTATTACAAGCGACCAGGACTGGCAGGCACAGATAAAAAGCACGAATTAGCTTCACCTATTTAATCCTCATCTATTGGGAGCAAGCGTAAACCTTGCGCAGGATAGAACTCCCATGCACGGGCTTTCAATGGCTAAAAGAGCCCGGCCTGAATCTAGTGGGCGCAAGTTGTAGTTCGTTCTTTATCTATTGCTGGTGATCCAGTCGCCAATAAACTTCGTTAACGACTCCTACATTCGCACGAACTTGTGCAAGGCCGGTTTGACGGTGTCGGCGACGAAGATGTCACCAGCGGGTGTGATGGTCATGTAGTGCGCCTCACCGAATTCCCCCAGACCCTTACCGGGCTGGCCGTGGGCTCCGATCGCCTTGCCGTTTTTATCCAGCTTCAGAATCTCTCCGGAAAATCCGCTGACCATGTAGAGCTGGTAGTCCGCGGTGAAATGCAGACCGCATGGCAAGCCCTTGTATGCCCACTCCTTGATGTAGGTACCGGACGCGTCGAATATCTGAATTCTTCGATTCTGTCGATCGGCAACATAGACCTGACCTGCCTCGTTAACCACGATCGAATGGGGGGTGTCGAACTGACCCGGCCCGGTGCCGGGACCTCCCCACTTGTCCATCAATTTTCCTGTGCTGTCGAATTTCAATACCTGCGGGGTACCACGGCCATGGCCCACCAGCAGAAATATTTCACCCGCAGAATTCACAGCGAGGTCAGTCGGCTCGTTGAGCAAGCCATCTTCCGGATCACCCGCCTTTCCCGGTGTACCGATGGTCAGCAACACATCGCCGTCTAGATTCATCTTTCTCACGACGTGATTGTTGACGTCGGTCACCCATATATTGCCCTCGGGATCGAGGCGCATGCCGTGGGGTCTGAGATATTCTCCCTGCCCCCAGCTGCGGATAAAGTCACCGTTGGCATCGAATTCCATGAAGGGATTGGGTCCACGATTAAACACCAGTAATCGATTCTGGGGGGTCCAGACAACACTAGAAGGCGCACCCATTTCGACATCGGCTGGTATCTTCAAGCCGTGCTCGACCGCACGATAGCCAAGCTCGGCGGCGTCTTCCATCTGCGCAGGATCCGGCCCGTCCAGCACCTGGGCACTCACAGGCGGCGAAGATCCCAGTGTAAGCATCAGTACAGATACAAAGATCCAACTGTTACTGCCGGCGAAGCGAATGCTGCCCCTGTTAGTTTTCATATTGTCTTTCCTACTCTGGTGTACAGGGTCAGGTCTTGCATGTTAGCACGGGAATTAGAAGTATTTGATGCATGTGCTATAACTTAGGTAGAGCCATTTTCCTACGGTTCTATACCGAGACTCTCCAGGCGTCGAGCGCCGGCCAATATTCCCACCATGCCATAATTTCCTTCATGACAGGCATATTCGTAAATGCGTTCATTAATCCTCGACAATGGGTATTCTCCAGAAAATTGGGCGGTGAATACCGAGGGGTCGTCCACGGTGAAACCGTAAATCATCTTGTTGTCGGAATCTCTTCTGAAGGATTCTATGAGAGTGAGATTCTCAGCAGGCGCTCCCCGCATCGATTGCCAGTTGTTGAAGTATCTGGTTTCGACAATCAGGGTATCGCCTTCCCAGCGTCCGATCGAATCGCCCATCCATTTTCTTTGCGCTTTCGCGGCCGGATTGTGTTGGTCCGCTAATTTGATAATGCGGGTGTCGTGTGACATTTCGGTAGTGATGCTGACATATCCCGGCGACTGTGAAAACTGCAGGTGGCTATTGTAGATGCTGGGCCGCATGACCGGACTTGAGAAATTGCCGTTCAACAGACAACGCTCGCCCAGACCGCGACCCTCGGGACCATCGCTACGACCGGGCCGGTTAGCGCGTCGTTCACTCATGCGCTCGCTGAATCCGGCCACTCGTTCAGGCATGCGCCCATTTGCCGGATTTGTAATTGCCGAGGTACGGAATTCGCCGTCAATAGTGGGAATAAACTTCGCATCCTCGCGCCAGAACAGATCGTAATTGCCGAGTGGCGGTAGGGATTCAGCCACGTCCGGGGCTG
>CAJXIY010000171.1 GCA_913054495.1 uncultured Gammaproteobacteria bacterium
TGACGAAGCAGTCGGTGATCAAGCCGTCCTCGACTTTGTAAAAATCACCAAATCGTAGCCGTATCGAGTTGCCTGTCGCTGGGATATGCAGCCAGTCTTTTTTGAAAGTGCCAACATAGTGCCCGGTGGCACACACCCAGTCGCCGCCCCGCCATGGACCGGCCATGAACACATCGTCCTGACGCTCAAGGTCGGGAAACGATGTAAACAATGGTTCGTAGAATTTCCTGGCCAGCGATTGGACGCCAGTTATCTTGTTTATCGGATGCGGGCCCTGCCAGTTCACCTGTGGGGCCAGGCGATGAGCAAGACGTGATTCGAAATTGTCAGCGGCGATGCCGTGGAGGAAGTCCCAGACCAGCTTCTTATTTCTTACTTTGATCGATATTGTGTTCATTGACTCGCCTCGTTTAATAAAGAGCGGAAAAACTTGAAGTCACGAGCGACCGCAGGCTTGCAATTAGCGCTTGATCACAAAAGTACTTCGAATGCAATGCAAATTCAATCTACTTTCGACTAAGAAGATAGCTTTTTCCGATGCCTGGGTCTAGCCGTTGGAGTCGGCAGGCTGAGAAAACCCAATATTGGTGGCAAGACATGACAAAACGGTCATTCAGTGCGATGCTGATAGGCTGAACGTAGTCGGTCTACAACCCTATAATTTGCTAACAATCTTAACTCTATAGCACCTTCGGCGAGCTATTTTTTGGTCCCTGGATTGTGTGAAATTCGCATTGTCTTGCAATAAATTTGCATTCGAAGTACAGTCACTACCCCAGAAATCCCGTTTCCTGGCAATTTTTCATGGTCGCGACAGAATGGACACAAGAAAAAGTCTCTAGCCGACTGGTCAGATATTCGGACCTTCGACCTTGCACTACCGCGTTTATCGATACGCATTCACCTGGAAGCGATAAAAAAGAAAACTTTACCATCATCGGGCCGGGCGTTGCCGAAAATCCGGATCAATTCGTGCACATCAATATTCCCCACGGGTTCAATATTGGTGCGGCCAGGCAACCGGCGGGTTGCATCAATTCGCAGCACAGCCATGAAACCGCAGAAGTATTCGTCGTGCATACCGGTCGCTGGAAGTTCTCCTTGGGAGAGACTGCGACAGACGGCGATATCGAGCTCGGCCCTGGAGACTCGATATCCATTCCCATTCACGTTTTTCGCGGCTTCACCAATGTGGGAGACGGCCCAGGGTTCCTGTTTGCGGTGTTGGGAGAAGACAATCCGGGGAAGGTCACCTGGGCGCCTTATGTTTTTGCGGCTGCCGAGGAACATGGACTGATACTGCTCGAAAATGGTCGCCTGGTCGATACAAGCAAGGGTGAAGAGGTGCCGGCGGGTGAGGACCCAATGCCTCCGACCACCGCAGACGATGTCATGGGACTGCGGCGCATGACGGCCGACGAAATCAATGAATGCGTCGTTCGCGAGGTGGAACTCGATAAGACTTCGACCGATGTGTTTGGCGACGCTGGTTTGACCTCAAGCCCGATTGTAGGTGCGGCAAATGATGATGAACACATGCAGGCCGGAAAAATGGCCTGGCCCCATGGATTTCACCTGCGCCGATGGCAGTTCAGACCGGCCTATTCCACGCCCTGGCATCGACGCGATGAAGCCGAGGTGATCATGGTGCATCAAGGCAGCCTGACCTACATCTGGGACGGTGGTGAGCTTGTGATGCATGCCGGTGACATACTGACCGCCCCGATCGGGTTGGCACGGCGATATGAGAGCGGGGACGGTGAGGCCGCCATTGCCTATGTTGTGCGCGGGGGAGATTCTCCTGCTGCACTCAGCCTGACAAGTTAATCCTCTTTTAGGCGCACGCCTACAATTTATTCAATTTAGGTCTGTATCTGGTGTCAGCAGAAAACTGTCGATACTTCATACTCCGTGCCCTAGCATCTTAGAAAAACACAGTGGCGATATTGAGGTGGTTTGGCGGTGAATTCTGTCGACTCTGGCAGTTAACTTGTCAATGCCGCTTAGATCCCTTATGGAATAAATTATGGCGTTGATGAATGCACTACTTAAAAAGGAAGCATCCCGAGGATTGAGCTTGGAACAGGTACCTATACCCGAAGTAGGTATCAATGATGTCAAAGTTCGTATCTTGAAGACCGCGATCTGTGGCACAGATCTGCACATTTACAATTGGGATGAATGGGCGCAGAAGACAATTCCGATTCCCATGGTGGTCGGTCACGAGTTCGTTGGTGAAATTGTAGAAGTCGGTAAAAACGTCAATGACTTTACCCCGGGTGAGATAGTGTCGGGTGAAGGCCATATTGTCTGTGGTCGCTGTCGTAATTGTATGGCAGGGCGGAGGCACCTATGCGCCGCTACCAGTGGCATAGGCGTCGATCGATCCGGTGCTTTTGCAGAATACCTGGTTTTACCGATGTCTAATGTTTGGGAACATAGGCCCAACATCGATCTGGACATTGCCTCGATGTTCGATCCTTTAGGTAATGCTGTTCACACCGCGCTGCAATTTGATTTGCTCAGCGAAGATGTACTTATTACCGGTGCAGGTCCGATTGGTTGTATGGCAGCTGCAGTATGTAGGCATGCGGGGGCGCGGCATATTGTTATTACAGATATTAGTCCGGTACGGTTGGAGATGGCGAAAAAGTTTGGTGTCACTCGCGCTGTGGACGCTACTAGGCAATCCATAGAGGAAGTCCAGCAGGAGCTAGGCATGAAAGAGGGCTTCGATGTGGGGCTGGAAATGTCGGGTAGTCCACTGGCCCAGGTATACGTCCCCTGTCCACTTTGGATACCCCAATTCCACTCTCCCGTGTACACATCTCCATTAGCCCATCTCATCGTCCCTTGGCCTTGTTGTTCTGACCAAGTGTTGTAACCCCCTGTATAGACCGCACCATCTGAATAAGTGATAGTCCAAGGAGCATCTACTACCCGGCAGCTTGCGAGGGAAATAAGCAGAAGAAAGAGGGCTGTAGAGGTAAGGAGCTTCATAGTAACTCTCAAAATTACCTAACCATTCGTCCAGAATAGTATGTATAGGGTGCAGATGGAACCATCCTTGTGAAAGGGGGGGTACCCCCGGGGTGGGGTCTAGAGAATGGGGTTTTGGACGCGCGCGATTAAGCCGTGGGACACTCATGGGACACTAAGCGATAACTAGAGGCAATAACCGGCAATCAGTAGCAACAACGGTATTGCAGTAACATGCTGATAGTAAGGGGTTTCTGTGTTGCCTCTTATTGCCATCTATTATATCGCTGGGACTTAAAATCCCTCGGTGGAAACACCGTGCCGGTTCGATTCCGGCTCCGGGCACCAATAAAAACAATGAGTTAAAGAATATTTGATGGACTTGAGCAATTACATTAAATATTTAAGTAGCAAATAAGTAGCAATACTCAGTTCAATAATTAGTTATTTATAAGCTCTATTCGTCAACCCGAACTCTCTAGGGGACGCCGTATATATTATATAAATCAATTAGTTATAAGTTGATTTATATGAGTCCAACAAAAAAGCTAACATAAAAGGGTGGTAACGCCCCTTGCTTAGTTGTTGTTAATTTTCATGCTCAATTGATCCACTTTCGACGATTTTAGTATTGAATAGTTGGCCCACTACCTGCCAGAGATCGCGTCCGGTTGCTATATGTCTAATGGGTCAAAATTCGGTACAACTCCTGGGTCAGTTTTAGATGCAATTCAACAGGCGCAAGTTTACAACCGGTTGACATTAGGGTGACAAAGTATGTCATGAATGTCCGCTCTCGACCCAATATAGTCCTTCGCTCTCGTTTTCAATGATAATCCACATAGCTGACAGGTAGCTGTTAGTGAGGGCGTGCGGCGCTGTAGCGCCTTATACTGAAATTTTGGGTGGAAAGTTGGTTACGGCTTTGGTCACATCCAAAGAAACTCGCTCACTCTATCGGAGGAGATACGGGAATCAAGTAAGTGAAATCGCATCTCAGTTGGCTGGAAGACCAATTACGCGGTCTGCTGAGTTAGCAATTCTGACTACGACTAGCTTGTACGGCGTCAGTAGTAGTCAATATAATCGACTTGTTTTAAGACCCGAGCACTGCAGTTCCCTGACCCATGAAATTCGGTGGGAAGATCTTGGATTGTCAGCTGGATTTGGGACAGCTCATATGTCCTTGTCTACTTCAGAGTCTTTATTGGAGGTGGCCATAGAGCGTTGGCATCGTTCTATGAAAAACAAGATATTACTAAACAAATACTATTTCC
>CAJXIY010000172.1 GCA_913054495.1 uncultured Gammaproteobacteria bacterium
GATACAGGCGGCAGTAAGCTACCAGGAATGGCCACAGAGCTGCGCCCTGGCTCGAGATGAAGAAGTTGAAGAGTTGATACGACTGCGGGTGGATCTCATGCTGAATGGAATTATCGAGGGCCGACATGGAGGGAGGTCACATTAGGAGGTTATTTAGAGAGCGTCACTACCAATCCATCCCCATCGCGCGCCGTGCCAGAAGATTTTTTATTGCCGGCAGATTGTCTATCGCGGTCATGCCAGAATTTCTCAACCACCTGACCGGCAGCGCCTGCTCCGCAAACAGGTGCTTGAACCCTTCCATCAGCCACATCATGCCAAGGTTATGCCCTATGCGCCTGCGTTGATAGCGCTGCAACACAATAGGATCTGCGAGTTTTCTACCGGCCTGAAGCCCCCCGGACAATTCCTCTGCCAATGCCGCCGCGTCCAGCAGTCCAAGATTAACTCCTTGCCCCGCCAGTGGATGAATGGAGTGAGCGGCGTCTCCCACCAATACGATATTCCGATGGACGTAATCGATGGCGTGCCTCTGCCTCAGAGGGAAACTGAAGCGCGGCGCACTCCACTCAATCTCTCCCAGTCTATGCTCTATTGCAGCCGCTAAATGCGCCCTGAATTCATCATCGGGCAGAGACATAATCTCCTTGGCTTTGTCCGGCGCCATGGACCAGACGATTGAACAGTAGCACTGAGCATCGCTGTCCAATCCTGTGTTGAGGGGCAAAAATGCGAGCGGACCGGTGTCGATGAATCGCTGCAAGGCTTCGTGCCCATGCGCCGAAGCAGTCCTAACGGTGGTAACGAGGGCATGATGATCATAATCCCACTCCCTGGTTGCAAAGTTTGCCAGTTGTCTGATTTTGGAATTGGCGCCATCGGCGGCGATGACAAGTTTTGCCCTCAACGGTCGGCCCCTGTCCATCTGCAACTGCACTATTGACTCGCCCTCCTGCTCGAGAAAGTCCAGGGATTCGACGGCGAGCGGTGCCAGAATTTCAAGAGTGGTCGAACTCGCAAGTTTATTGTAGAGCGCCGCAGAAACCAGGGAATTTTCGACAATCGACCCTAACTCTGCCTGATTGATGTCTGCGGCCGAGAAGTGAATCGATCCGGTGCCATCGGCATCCCACACCTCCATGTCCTGATATGCACAGCAACGGGTGCGCTCGATCTCATTCCAGATGCCCATCCCGACAAACAGATTTTTCGAGGCGGCGGTGATGGCACTGACCCGGGGATCGAAGCCCGGCTGGTTGGCACTCGCCCCGTCTGCCATCGACCGCTGCTGGAAATAGGGGATGGCGTCAACATCGAACGCGGTCTGGTCTACCAGCGCCAGACGCAACGGCGTGTTCTCCAACAAGCAGGCGAGGCTTGCGCCCACCATTCCACCGCCCACGATGATGGCATCAAATTCGGTAGCTTGCGCTGCTTTCATAACTGGGTACCTCTGATCAATTATAGATGCAGTATCGGTTATTCCCTAACGCCAACGCTACTTGTTGCGGGCAACTACTGATAGACTGCTGCGCAGAATGCGTCTATCGTTTCCTGCCGATATTAAATTGGTAAACTACGATGACGTGGGTTTGAGTAGCGGCTCGAAGAGGAGCGAAAAATGGCGAATGTTGTCAGTGTTGACCAATTAAAAAATTATATCGGCCAGGAAGTGGGTATCACCGAATGGATTGAAATTGACCAGGAGCGTATTAACAAATTCGCCGACGCCACTGGCGATCACCAGTACATTCATGTTGATCCGGAACGCGCGTCGCAGACTCCATTTGGTACAACTATCGCCCACGGGTTTCTTACACTTTCCCTGATGAGCATGTTCAGTTCCATGAATGGAGGCATTAAACTGGAGAATGCTGTCATGGGCATCAATTATGGCCTGGATAAAGTCAGATTTATCAATCCCGTCAAGGTAGGCAGTAAGATTCGGGCCAGGTTTGAGCTGATCAGTGCCGAAGAGAAGAAGCCGAATCATTATTTGATGAAGCACAATGTTACCATCGACATCGATGGTGAAGAAAAACCGGCACTCATTGCCGAATGGCTGGGAATGACAGTTGTCGCCTAAATCGAGGGCGTGCCACTATAAAAATTTTGCACAAGCTTCCTGGCAATTTGAGATACGCTTATGAAAAAATCACTGCTGTCCATCATTCCATTCCTCGCCGCCTGCGCCGGTGAGCCGCCGCAAAATATTGGTGTTCAGAATGGCAGGTTGACTCCCTGCCCCGAATCTCCCAATTGCGTTTCCAGTTTTGCCAGCGACTCCGAGCATGCCATAGACCCGATCGCTGCCAGCCTTGAGCAAATCGAGGGAGCGCTGTTGCAACTGCCAGCAGCGAACATTGTCAGCGCCAGCGCTGACTACCTCTACGCCGAGTTTACCAGTTCCATCATGGGTTTCGTTGACGACGTGGAGTTTCTCCATGATCGGGCCAGCGGACTAACCCACGTGCGCTCAGCATCCAGGCTCGGTTACAGCGATCTCGGCGCAAATCGAAAGCGCATCGAATATATTCGCGAGGCTGTGAAGTAAGCGAGTTCAACTATTCGTTGACAATCCCATCGCCTGTTCTGCAAATTCCTGTTTGATCGAAGGCATCAAATCGATCGCGATCAAACCGAATTTTCTTGCCAGTATTTTCGACCGACTGTTACTCGAAAACAGTCGCGTAATTGTGTCAGTGAACATTATCGTGCGCTTCTGATCGAGCTCTTGCTTGCAAATGTATTGCTGCAATACATCCATGGAGCCGAGGTTCGCACCATCTGCCACCGCCTCACTCAGCGTCGATGCAAGCGCTGCGACATCCCGCAGAGCCAGATTCAGGCCCTGACCCGCTACCGGATGTAGCGTATGCGCAACATTTCCCAACAACACCAGTCCCGGCCGCAGCTGTTCCCGGGCCACCGACAGGCGCAGTGGATAGCAGAATTTTTCTCCAATATGTTGCAGCTTACCGAGTCTGTTGCCGAAGCGTTCCTGCAATTTTTCCAGCAGTTCTTCTTCCGCCATTACCATATATTCAGCCGATTGTTCCGCAGTCAGCGTCCATACCAACGCAGCTCTATTCTGCTTCCCCAGGGTTTTCAATGGTAATACGGCGAGCGGCCCGGTATCGGTAAAGCGTTCGAACGCGATATTCCTGTGCGCCTTCTTAAAGCCGATATTCGCGATCAGGGCGTGCTGCTCGTAGTCCTGCACGCGCTGTTCTAACCCCAGTTGTTCACAAATGGGAGACCTGCCCCCATCAGCCAACACCACAAGAGATGCAGATATCGAATGGCCCAGGGAATCGCTATTCACGATCAGATCCATTCCAGCTGCAGTTGGTTTGATGGCGGAGATAGAAGCGGGACAGAAGAGATGAATGGAAGAGGATGACTCCATGACACTGTTGAGAACTACACCAAGTTCCTTGTTATCGACAACATAGCCCAGAGCGTCTACCCGATAATCTTTGTAATGCAGGCGGGTTGTACCGATCCGCCCCCGATCAGACACATGAATTTCCTCGATTGGGCACGCCGAGTCTTTTAGTTGCTGCCACAGGCCCATGGCCTCCAGAATCTGACTGGAGCCATAGGACAGGGCGGTGGACCTGGCATCGAAACTAGGCTGAGCGGTGCTTGTCTGGTCTGAGGAACTCGCCAGGTCGACGGCTTCTACTACAAGTATGGAAATCTCTGCGGGGTCCTTCTCCTTCTCGTCCTTGCGCTCGTGGTTGGGACGGTATCCCCTTCTGTCTTTATCCGCCGCCCTATTCAATTCCTGGCGCAGCGCGCAGGCGAAGCTGGCGCCGACCATGCCGCCGCCAACGACCACCACATCGTAATTTTTGTCAGGCAGTTGAATTCGCATACTTAATATAAAGGTACCCTAATACCTTAGTGCACGGTCTGCGCCATGAACGACTCAATTTCCTGGACAGTTTTCGGAATGCCAGCACTGAGAACTTTATTGCCGTTCCTGGTAATCAGCACGTCATCTTCTATGCGCACACCAATACCTCGCCATTTCTTTGGCACTTTCCTGTTACTCGGGGATATATAAATGCCAGGCTCGACAGTAGTCACCATGCCGGGCTCCAGCAGACGCCAGTCATCATCAATCTTGTAGTCGCCAACGTCGTGAACGTCCATGCCGATCCAGTGGCCTATCCGGTGCATATAAAAGTCCTTATACGCTTCGCTCTTAATCAACTGGCTCGGTCGTCCTTTCAGTA
>CAJXIY010000173.1 GCA_913054495.1 uncultured Gammaproteobacteria bacterium
GGCAATATCTGGAGTGTCGACGAAGGCGTGTGGAGTGCCAATCGTGGCCGGGGAGTCGGCGGTCGCACCGGCGTGGCCTATGCAAATCAACCGCCAATCGTGCGCATGGTTGGTGTTGAGGGGCAGTTATCCACAGCCGTAGGTCGTCCCCTCACGCTCCGAGTCTTCGCCAGCGATGATGGATTCCCCGGGGCGCGGGAAAATCCCCGCAGACGCCCGCAGCAGGACCCGCTTCCTAATGATCTCCCGGTAGTCGGCGGGGGCATCGGCAGAAATTCACCGAAGTCCCAGGGCATCATTAACTACACCGCCGCGGACAAGACCGGATTGGCCATTACCTGGATCAAATACCGCGGTCCAGGCCCGGTGCAATTCGATTCCGCGGTCACCAGCCTCCTTGCCAGCGGAGAAGAGGTCGTGGCCTCCGTGAGCTTTAGCCAAAGCGGTACATACGTGTTGCGCGCCTACGCGGACGACGGCTCCTACACCAGATCCTCTGACGTGACAGTCGTGGTCCAATAGATCGACAACAGGGGTCAGGGATGAACGGGGTCAGAGCAAACATGAGGTATCGCAGGTTTGCGGTGACCCCATTTTTTCTATTCCTTGTGACGCCGCTTTACTCGGGCCAGGAACAATCGTCTCTGGGCATCTGGGAAGGTATCTATACCGAGGCCCAGGCCACACGGGGACAGACCGTCTATCAGGCTGAATGCGCGAGCTGCCACCGGCAAGACCTCACCGGACAGGACATGTCGCCCTCACTGGTGGGTGTGGGTTTCTCCTTCAAATGGCAGGGCAGGAATGTTCAGGAACTTTACGCCAGCATGCGCTATGGAATGCCGCAGATAGCACCCGGTAGTCTCAGCAATCGAGCATACGCCGACCTCACCGCATTCCTGCTTTTCAGCAACGGCTTCCCGTCTGGAGATGGGGAGCTCAGCAGCGACGAAGACCAGTTGGCTCTGATCGAGATAAGCCGCAAACCCTAGCAGGCTGCGCGTCTGAGCTCATTCTTTTCACCATTTACTAAGGTAGTGCGAACACGAACAGGTTGTTGGCAATACTTGGTCTGAGTTCGGGAGTGAGACTGAGGAAACTTGCGGTGGTGGTGGCGGAGCCGGTGCTGACCGCGACGTACTGCTTGCCACCGGTGGCGAAGGTAATCGGGTAGCCCGTTACCGGCGAGCCCAGGTTGATCTGCCATAATACTTCGCCGGTGTCTTGATCGTAGGCCTTGAAACGACCGTTGGCATCACCACCGAACAGCAGGCCAGAACCCGTGGCTACGAGAGAGCCTGTCGCCGCCCGCTGCTGATAACGCCACTCGGTTCTCCCGGTTTCAACAGATATCGCGTACACCGTGCCCAGGTTGGTTTCGCCCTCGGTGATTTCATGGCGCACACTGAGCGCATAGATGCGATGAGAGGCGCTCTCATCGTCACTCACGAGTGTCGGCATGCACATATTACGCAGGGGAAAAAACATGGTGTTGGTAAGTGGATTATAGGCCCCAGCCTCCCAGTCCTTGCCACCGTGCATATTTGGACAAATGGTCGCGATTTCACCCATTTCCCTGAATACCACGGCGGGATTTTCGGTCACAATGCCGGTTGCGCCATCGATATTCTCGATGACATTCTGGAATACGGTCGGGCGCGCCCACAGAAACTCTCCGGTCTCCCGGTCCAGCGTGTACACCAGGCCTGTCTTCCCGGGAATGCCAGTCACGACCTTGCGTCGCTCACCGGGCACCAGCGCCGGATTGATCCAACTCACCGCAGCCGGATCGGGTGCCACCCGGGTATCCACTAACATGCGTTCGAAGGTGTGATCCAGATCCCAGCTGTCATTAAGATGCTGATAGAACCATTCGATTTCACCGGTGTCACCATTCAGCGCCAAGGTGGAATTGTGATAGAGGTGTTTTTTATCCACACCGCCGAGCAGGAACTTCGGTGCCGGAGAGGTGACGGATGTGCCTATATACACAAGGTTCAACTCCGGGTCGTAACTGGGTGGCATCCAGGCCCCGACATGGCGCCGTTCCTCGAAGGGCACATCGCCCCAGGTTTCATCGCCGGGCTCACCCGGTGCCGGTATGGTGCGTCGCCGCCACAACTCGGCGCCAGTGGCCGCATCATGGGCTGTGATCACGCAGGCGTCTGGACCACCGATGGGCCTGCAGGAGCGCCCGGAAAAAACCTTACCGTTGCCGATTATGGGCCCTGCCCCCTGAATCGCCGGATGGGTGCGGTAATCAAGCACCTGGGTTTCCCATACCTGGGTGCCAGTCACCGCATCGAGGGCGAAGAGATGATCGTCCACGCTGGTGTCGATAATGAGATCCCGCCAAATAGCGATGTTGCGATTATTCGATGATAAATAGCCCAGGCTCTCCGCAGCGTCGTCCGGAATCTCTCGCCTGTGTTCCCAGATCAGGTCGCCGGTAGCCGCATCGATCGCCTGAATCACGTCATTGGGGTTCGGCATGTACAGAACTCCGTTGTACGCCAGAGGCGTACCGGTTTGACTGCCGTCGGTCAGGGCCCGGGTCCAGACCATACGCAGATCGGCAACATTACTCTTGTCGATTTCAGTCAGTGGGCTGTATCCCCATCCATTCAATGTGCGGCGGAACATCAGCCAATCTTCTGCCGGTGGATTGTTCAACATGGCATCCGTAACCGCTGGGAATTCACTTTCCTCTACCGGCTGCGCCTGCAGTGTTGATTGAAACAAGGCGAATACGATACTTAGTGCCAGGCTAGGAATAAAAGATTTTGACATGTGGACGCTCGGATCAAGGGGCCAATAGAAGTGACAACATAAGTCTCGAGCAGGAAAAGATCAATCTTTTGTACCCGTCAAGTATAGAGCTCGAAGTCAATACCTTACCGGCAGCTCATATTGTTTGCTCAGAGTATTGAACACTTGGCACAATAAGATTAGATTTGCAGGCTAACACTCAAACTCTGGGAGTTAACTCATGAAATCACGTCTGTTTCTTGTATTTTCCATGCTTGCAGTTGTTTCCGGCTCTGCCGCCGCCCCTGGCGATGATTACACCGCCCCGCGCACCGAGTACGGCCAGCCCGATTTTCAAGGCGTCTGGAATTTCAGTTCAAATACACCCCTGCAGCGACCAGAAAATCTGGGTGATAAGGAATTTTTCACGCCAGAGGAAATCGCCACGAGGCGGGAGCAAACCGTAGCCGCAACGGAGACAGGTGTGGATTCGGGGGACGGCGTTGGCGCCTACAACACGTTTTGGTTTGAGATGGCGGGCCGCGGCGATAATTACCGCACCTCGCTAATCACCTACCCGCGCAACGGTAGATTTCCCGGGGCAGTCGAAGGCGTGCAGGCGATAACGGGTGGTTTAGGAGATGATGTCATCGGTACCCGCCCAGTTCGTTTTTCGGTCGGTGGCATCGCCAAGGACGGTCCGGAGGATCGCGGCCTCTCCGAGCGCTGCCTGGTGGGCTTCAACGCCGGACCGCCATTCATACCCAGCGGCTATAACAATAACGTGCAGATATTTCAAAGCAGAGACAATATTGTGATCATGACCGAGATGGTGCACGACGCCAGGATCGTATCCCTCGATCGCAGTGCCCACGTCGACGACAATATCCGTCTCTGGTCGGGTGATTCCCGGGGTTATTGGGAGGGGGACACGCTGGTGGTCGAAACCAGGAACTTTAACGATCTGACCCAGAGTTTCGGCTCTTTCGGTGCCGCTCCGCTGGGAACCGCCTATGACAAGTTTCTAACCGAGCGTTTCACCCGCATCGATGAATATACCCTCAATTATGAATTCACCATCGAAGACCCCTCCACCTTCACCGACAAGATTTCGGTGCTGGTGCCGATGGCGAAGGTGGACGGCTTGCTGTACGAGTATGCCTGCCACGAAGGTAACTACGGCCTGCTGAATACCCTGCGTGGTGCCCGCCAGGAGGAACGTGATCTGCTTGCGGCAGAGGGCTCACAATAGATGAGATCAGAGTTGATGTTTCCTCAGACAACATTTAGGGAGCCTCCGATCGTAGGAAACTTTCCCGGCTAAGCTCCTCTACCCTACTTTCCTTGCGACCATTCGCGCTTCCATTTTTTCAGCGC
>CAJXIY010000174.1 GCA_913054495.1 uncultured Gammaproteobacteria bacterium
GCCATGCCTATGATCCACAGAATGGACTACCAAATAACGTCAGCCTGCATCAGGCTAAAATCCCTACTTACCTCGATGTCGCTGCGGACATGGACTGGGCTGCCATCGACCTACCGGACCCGCAAAATCCTATTGGTGCCAAGGGCATCGGCGAACCTCTCCAGGGTTGCGCCGCCGCCGCGCTGCTCTGTGCAATCTCCGACGCGCTGGACGGGCATTATTTCAATCGCGTACCGGTGACCGCAGACATGATCATTAATGCTGCCGGTAGCCGGGCCCAATCTCACAAGCCATTGCAGACGAATACCGTCTGATTCCTGACCATGTCGAGCCTAGAGTTATGAATATTTATAGATTGATATTAACGCTGTGCATGAGCAGCTTCGCTTCTCATGCTATCGCTGCGGCAGACAATTGTTTCCCCTTCGAGCAGCAGCAGGGCGGAATCAGCCTTCCTGTCTCGATAGCAGGAACACAGACCAGCACCTATTTGAATACCGGTACCAGAACGATTTCACTGTCGACAGGCCTGGTGGAGAAGCTAAATCTGCGGATCGAGCAATTCACGCCGCGCGCTCCTAGACGAGGCTTGGCCCCGCCAACAGTAGAGCTGGTCAAGAATGTGGTAGTCACTGTCTTCGATCAGGATCTGGAAATGGAGCAGGTGGATGTGTTCGATGACGCCCTACCCAGCGCCCGCATGAGCTTGTTGATGTTCAGTCAGGCTCTGGTTCAAATCGACTATCCCCAGTCCCAAATTTGCCTTCTGCTGCGCGAATCCATGAACCTAGGCGCTGCGGAGAACATCAATATGCGTAGGGCCAGCGACGGTGCACCGGCGATAGAAGTGACCATTAATGGCGATAAAGAGCTGTGGCTACGCTTGCAGATAGGTTTGCAGGGAGCCTTATCTGTAGACCATGCCACCGCCGAAGATCTGGGACTTATCGATGCAGAGATTGATGCGGAAACGCCCGGCTCGCAACCGCTGGAGGGCGTGGTTGAGAGTCTGCAGTTCGGACCGTACGAGCTGGGGAATCTCACCGCTACTTATCCGTCACGGGCAGGTGGGAATAGTCAGCGAACGCGGCGTAACACAGATATGCGCGCCGTTGGTAGACGCAGACCCATCGTGATTCGGGGCGAACTCGGGCACGAAGTTCTCAGACATTTTGTGATCACCATAGATTTTGAAGAAGAGAATATGCATATCTTCGCACCCTAGCCATCTGCGACAAGGTAATGACAATGAGGTGTGAGCATCACCCGGATCCCGCATTGATCTGCGATCAGTCTGCTAGTCCCAACATTCTCAGCAATACCGGAAATGACATTGTCGTGGAATATTCTCGTCCCGATTTTTACGGATACAACAGAATCTTTGTTAGCAGGAATAATCCTGAACCCATGGTGGTGGAGATACAGTAATGAGGACAGATGTCTGGTTAGACTGCGATGCGTAATCCAGTACGATAACGGGGATTTACCCTGATCGAGTTAATGATGGTTACCGCCATCATTGGCGTTCTGGCCTCCGTGGCGCTGCCAGCCTACGACCAGTACAGCAATCGCGCTCGCTTTTCAGAGGCCGTCTTGGCCATAGGCGTTTACCGCACTGCCATCGAGACAGCTGCCAATAGAGGGGATATCAATTCAGTAGCCGATATGGATTCTGGACAATTTGGCATACCCCCCTACCAGTGGTTTTCAGCCACCGACCATTTTGTTGGTGTATTCAATGGCTTAATCTTCGTGATGTGGCGGTTCGATGGCTCTGCGTTACAGGGTGTGACATACATACTCGAGGCTCAGAGTCATATTCCCCCGATCCAGTGGGTACAATTCGGCAGTTGTATGAACCTGGGTTATTGCTGAGTTATCTAAGGTCCATGAAGAGGGACCGGTCGCCATGATCTTTGCTGGCGGTCACTGCCTTTTCTCGCCCCGCCAATTCCGGTGATTCCTTGACTGAGTCACGCTGCCCCGGTTAATCATTACTCGATCAAGCTGGGCTCCGGATCGCTACTGGTGACAAATATTTCCCGGTAGCCATAAATACCCGGGTCAGGATGTGAGATGCGAATGATATCGCCCTCGCGGCTGATTAAATTGGGCTCATCGGCTTGCTCGCAACCCAGCAAGGGGTCTGGCATCTCGCCGGTTTGCAATATTTCTCCGATTTCTTTGAAGACCAACATGCACCGGACCAGGGCAGTCAATTCAAGTTCCCGAGCAAGAGTTTCTGTGTCCACCTCAACGGAAGTGGGACTTTCGGAGAAATAGAACCGAACGAAAATAAATGCAAAGCAAGCTGCGATAATCAGCGCCTGCGCTATCTGGGGAATCCTCTTTCTCGGGGTTGCCGCCTGTGAATTCTCGGTTCTTATTGCCGTTGCCTGCGATGGATTGGCGCCATGATCCAGTTGCCGTGATTGTGCGGCAACAAATTTCTCAGTCTCATGAATTTTTAGGCAGGGTTCACAGAAAACCCCAGTGTCTGTGTAATTAACGCACAGACCACACATTGGCACCTGGCATCTAAGACAATTTTCGACTGCTTCTACGTGGGGGTGATTTTTGCAAGCACTTCGATCGGGTATTTTGGGGGGCAGTTTTTTGCGAATTTGTTGTCGGATTATTCGGCTATTAGTACAGATCGCAGGAATACGAGTAAAGTAAAAACGGGGACATAACCGGGTAGATAAAGGTGTTAGCTGAATGAATAAACCAATTCTGAGAAGCGTTTGCTAAATTTCCTTTAGGACATGACGTTCTAGCATTTGACGTCTCACCACTGCGCCGTAGACATTGCCGTGGGCGTCGACACCCACACCCTCGGCGCCGGAATGGTCATCTCGCAGTGGTTCCATATCTTCGATAAAGGCCGTAACCGTGCCATCCACGGCAGAGCCGATACGAATACCCTTCATGATATCCATTAACTCACCGGCGCCGGTGTCCGGACCCGATTCAGAATCGGCAACATAGATGGTGTCGTCCGGGCTAATATAAATGCCACTGGGTCGACCAAATTGCCGCCACTCATCGATGAATTCTCCGCTCTGACTAAAAATCTGAATACGGTTATTTTCCCGATCGCCCACAAATAATCGCCCCTGGGAATCCATGGCAATAGTATGGGGCTCACTCAGTTCTCCGAGACCAGAGCCTTTACCACCCCACTCATCGATAAAAGTGCCATCGGCGGAGAAGTGTACGATGCGATTGTTCATGCCACCGCGATGACTCTCGCTGACAAAAATATCGCCATCACTGGGATCGATAACGACATCGTTGGGGTTAAAAAGCAGATCCGGTCCCGAACCCCCAACGCCTTTTTCCCCCAGGGTCATGAGTATTTCGCCCTCGGGGCTGAACTTGAACACCTGGTGTCCTATTACACCGTTGCTTCTGGCATCGGTCACCCAGAGATTTCCCTGGGAATCGACGGTGGCGCCATGGGGAAAAATAAAGAGACCTTCTCCGAATGAGTCCAGCAACTTACCGTCATAATCATATTTTAGAATCGGCGGCTCGTTTCTGCCTTCGCAGGAATTATCTACGCAGCGGTGAATCACGTAGATGAAGCGGCCGTCGGGAGAAGGTTCGACGGCAGTAACCGCAGCCCAGCTCGTGCTCGGGGGCAATTCACCCCAATCTCGTTGGGTCTCGTAGGGCTGGGGCAAGTCATTCCGCACCCCATGAGCGACGGCCTCGGTAGACTGCGCAACACTCTGGAAGCTAAATCCCAGAAGTAAAGATAAGACCAAAATAACTATGCTCGCTCTCATGTCGTCCCCCGGATGTTGGAATCATGGCTGAAGCCTGCCCCCACTTTAGGGCGATGACCGCCGCTTTGCAATCCGCCGAGACAATAGGGACCACTCAGCCAGTGCGATCTACACAGGAGTTACCTAACTGAGGACACTTTCCCGGCGAAGATCCTCTACCCTACTTTCCTTGCGACCATTCGCGCTTCCA
>CAJXIY010000175.1 GCA_913054495.1 uncultured Gammaproteobacteria bacterium
GCCGGCAGCGGATGCCTGTGTCAATGCCCCATGCATAAGATTCTGCATCATCGCCAGTAACTGCTGGGATGATCCCGCATCGCCTGCTGAATTCTGATCGGAGGCGGAGAATGCCCGCTCCCTGGGGTCAGATTTTTCCCTGCGCTTACTGCGCTTATTGATCTGCAATTTCTTGTTTCTGGCTTCTATATCCAATTCTGGAATGATGTCATTCTCGATGAGTATCTGGTTAGCCTCGGTTAGAACTTGTTCCAGCTTGTGAAACACGTGGCTGTTGAAACTTCGGTAGACGATCAATAACTCGGCCGAGGAGAGACTAAGCGGATGCATCGCTTCGGAGAAGGCTGCGCCGATCTGTTCCGGGTCCATTGGATTATTGGACTCATCGATGCGCGTGCCATAGAACATGGAATCGAGCCGCGTTGTAAAGCCCAGGTATTGCTCGATATCACAATTACGGGCATGGGCGATGATGGCCTCGAGATCTTCTTCTTTCACCAGGCTCAAGGATCCATAATCGAGGACATTGACTTCCCCATGACCGTCGCTGAGAAGCTCATCAAAATAGACCGCCAGCAATTCAGCGAAACGACCGGCGATGGCCTGTTTTTCTGCCTGCAAACTATTGCCGCCAACTGAAGTGCCGCTAGATTGACCCAGAATCGCCATATTGGCTTCTTCCAGTCCCTCGAGCACCAAGTCCGAGAGTGATTTACTCATGGCAGTCTTAATGGCGATAGTGACTGTTTTTGCTTTATTCATGACTACTCCGCTACTGTAACCATGTTGCAATTCGACACCGACTGCGCATTCACACCAGGCGCAATGAAAAAGGCGGCAACGATAAACGGGTATTTCATATTAATTTCCCCTGAGCAGTCCAAATGCTAACCCTTAGGCCCATCCATGTCGACTCAGAGACAGCCTATCGCCACCGACTCAGGCTATTTCTGGCCTTCGCGACTGGGGACCCTGTTTGCGGCCCGTGCTTTAGCTGACCATAGATGCCTGCTACCATCACCGCTGTCTGTTGGCTGGAAACCATCGTTATGAAATCAGCACTGCGTTTAATCAATGTATCGGTCATCCGGCTTGTCATTCTGATCCTGACCTGGGCAAGCCCCGGCAAGTTCCTCCATGCTCAAACCAGCGTCGGCGACACCCTCACTACGGCGACAAGCGCTGACGGTGACTACATCAGTTGGCGCGAGCATATTATCGACGATCCGGAACTGGCCGGGTTTCTGCTCAGCGGCAGCGATGGACTGGTGATGGCCGATCTGGACCGCGATGGCTACGAAGACATCGTCTCGGTGCATGAATCTGACACCGCTTACGATTCGGCTGTGGCCGATCCCGTATTTGTTCCCCCAGCGGAAGGTCATGTGCGTATCGCCTTCGGTTCGGCAGACCCTGATCTGTGGCTAAATATTACTATAGCAGAGGGCAGCGACGCACCGGCCCCGGAAGATGCTGCCATCGGGGACCTCAATGGCGACGGCTTCCCGGATGTCATCGTCGCCACCGAGTTGTCCCATTTGATTTATCTTCAGAACCCCGGCGCCAATGCTCGCAGCGAACCATGGCGCCGGCTGATTCTGCCTATGACCCAGGGCCGCGGCTCTTATATCCGCGTATTCATGGCTGACTTCGATGGCGATGGCATACCTGAGGTGACGGCCGCAAACAAGGGTGCGCAGCGGCCAGGTCCCGAGGATTTTGCCCGCTCGACCCCGGTTAGCCTGTTCAAATTAAGTGGTGATCCCTTGTTTGGTAGCAGTTGGCGGGAAATCGAGCTGGGTCGCTACAGCGTGCCGCAGAACGCCGAACCGGTGGACATCGATGGCGATGGCGATCTCGACATCCTGGTTGGCAGCCGCGGTGAGAACCGTCTCCTATTTTTTGAGAATCCAGGGGACGGCAGCCTGAACTTTAGGGAGCATGCAATCGGCATCAACGGGACTCGGGCCGCCGGCTTTAACCTGGAATACGCTGACCTCAACGGAGACGGTCGGCTGGATATAATTGGCGCCACCCCGGGAGGACTATCCTGGCTCGAACAGCCGCCGCGTATCGACGATGCCTGGAACTCGTTCTTCATTGGCAGCTTCTCTCCAGACAGTATCACCGGACTCGAAGTCGCAGACATCAACGGCGACGGCCATTTGGACATCATGGCCGGCAGTTACAGTCGTGGCTCCCGCACCGGCGATGGCGATGTGGACAAAAATGATGCCCTGGGGCGAATCGGCTGGTTCGAGAATCCCGGGGATGCCAGCGCAGAATGGATAAGACACGATATTTCCAGGCGCAAGCGGGGCATGTTCGATAAATTTATCGCCAGGGATCTCGATGGCGATGGTGACATGGATTTTTTAACCACCCGTGGCAACAGCGCACCCTACGGCGGGGTGTTATGGCTCGAGCAGATACGCAGCTCTGTGGCGAGACCATCCTTTCAACGCGCCCGGACGATCGACAGTGAAGAAATGCCGCTGCCTTGATTTCAGAGCGATGCATTTTCAACTTTATCCAGAGCACAGATATCAGGGCGCCTCTGAACGCCAGGCATCTTGCTGACAGCTCGCCAGGGCGCAATGCAAGCCCCGGCTTTGACTGCGAGGGTCAGTTAATCACGAACTGCGATCGCCTCGATTTCTACAAACATTAACGGGGAACCCAATCTCGCGATCTGGAATGCCGAGCGCGCGGGCAAATTCGGTTGCTCATCGGTGCCGAAGAACTGGGTATAGCCTGCCATGAAGCCGCCAAAGTCCATTCGATCCTCCAGCGCGGGATCGCCCACCAGAAACACGGTCAGTTTGATGATATCGCCAAATTTCATTCCCATGCCCTCGAGATTGGCCTTGATACGATTCAATACGCTAACGGTCTGGGTTTCGGTGTCACCATAATAATCCGGCGTTCCCTGCTCCGCGTCGGCATCGGCAGGCAACGGCGTAGCACCACTGAGAAATACCAGGCTACCACTGTTGACTTCCACCGCCTGGGCAATGGGAAATGTGGAATTGTTTGGCAGGGGATAGCGGCGTACGTCGGCGGTGGCGGCGGCGGTGAGCAACATGCTCAAGCCCAAAAACAGTGCTAACTTTCTCATTTTAATTTCTCCATTTCGAGTAGCGGATGGTTTGGAAACGACCTCCATTCTAGCGATGAATTGAGCCCTTGTCTGACTTTTCCAGCCTAAGGCAGCTCCGATCAACCCTTCAATTCGAGCACCTGTAATGGTAGATTCCAATTCCTATGCAATCATTACCCGGAGGAACAACAGGAATGAACACAATGAAGATGACTTTTGGCCTGGTGCTGGCCGGCTTGCTGAACACAGCCTCCACATCACTGTTGGCACAGGATCTTGGCATCATCGGCCCCAGCCCTTACCAGTTTAATACCCAGGGCTGGATGCAACCCTTCGCCGAAGATGGGTTCTCCTGGGGCGGCAACTCCGGTGTATTCGTCCAGTCCGAAGATCGCATCTTCTTCCTACAACGTGGCGAAACCGAATTGCCAAACCCCATACCCGATGAATACACCAATTTTGCCGGCTCCATGGGATGGAATGTTCTGAGGGGACGGGGCCGGGTCTGGCGCAATTGCATCTACGTTATCGATAGCGACGGCAATCTACTGGAAGTCTGGGATCAGTGGGATCACCTGTTCACTGGCACCGACGGGCCTGGGCCTCATCGCATCCGCATCAGCCCCTATGACCCGGAACAACGAGTGTGGGTGATCGATGAGACCGGGCATATTATCTACGTATTCTCAAACGACGGCGAGCAACTGTTGATGACCCTGGGTGAGAAAAACATCGCCGGTGAAGATGAAACCCACTATGCCCAACCCCAGGATGTGGCATTCTTGCCTGACGGTAAATTTTTGGT
>CAJXIY010000176.1 GCA_913054495.1 uncultured Gammaproteobacteria bacterium
CAGCTACCTGTCAGCTATGAGGATTATCATAGAAAGTGGGACCGAAAGACTATATTGGGTCGATAGCGGTCATTTTCTGGAACCATCAGAATTGATCAATATGCTTAGAATTTCAACTCTGAAAGCTTCTGCTTCCGGCCAGAATCAGACACCTTTCCCTCTACTCAGCACGCAGTGCTAAGTCGTTTTTGATTTGTTTGTTATGTTTGCTGGATTCAATAAATAGGGACAGATTTATTTTTCACTTATACTTCTACTAATAAATAAATCTGTCCCTATTTACTCTATTTACTGGTCCCTATTTACTGAAAAGCTTTTGCAACTGCCCAACAAATCCAGCCTCATCACGCAAGCAGCGCAGATCAAAAATTAACTTGCCGTCAGAGATACGGCCAATCACCGGTTTCGGTAGCGATCGGAAGTTTGCCGCCAGGGTATTCAGCAAGGCATCGGTCTGGCCCTTCTGCGCGATGGGTGAGATTTCCACGGCGATGCTCGGCAGCAGTTCCAGGGGCAACGCGCCACTGCCAATTTGGCTGCTACAGGGCTTCAATTCCACCACCGCCTGACCTTCCAGCACCTTGCCCAACTCGAGCTGGACCCTGCCGGCAACTTCCTCGATCTCTGCCAATGGCCGAGTCAGATCGGCCAGCAAAGGCAGTCGTGTCGCCAGGCGCCGTGGGTCTTTGTAGAGCTTAATCACTTCGAGCAGTGCCGCCAGCGTGATCTTGCCAACCCGCAACGCCCGCTTCAGGGGATTTTGCTTTAGCCGCTCCACCAATTCCCGTTTGCCCACAATGATGCCTGCCTGTGGTCCTCCCAAGAGCTTATCGCCGCTGAAGGTGACGAGATCGGCACCCATCTCCAGCGTCTCTCTCACAGTGGGCTCATGAGGCAAGCCATATTGCTTCAGGTCCACCAGGGTGCCACTGCCCAAATCCGTAACGAAGGGGATGTTTTTCTGCCTTGCCAATGCACTGAGTTCCGTTTCCGCTACAGATTTTGTAAATCCTCGAATCTCATAGTTACTGGTATGCACCTTCATGATCAGGCCAGTTTTGGCACTCACGTTTGACTCGTAGTCCCGCAGATGCGTACGGTTGGTGGTGCCTATTTCCCGTAGAATACTGCTGGCGCTCTTCATCACATCGGGTATGCGAAAAGCGCCGCCGATCTCCACCAATTCACCCCGTGAAATCAAGACTTCCTTATCGAGCGCCAAGGTATTTAATACCAGAAGCACCGCTGCAGCGTTGTTATTCACCACGGTTGCTGCCTCTGCGCCGGTAAGATCACAGAGGATTTGTTCGATATGAACATCCCGGTCGCCGCGCTTGCCGGAATCCAGGTCAAACTCCAGGTTGGTAGCCTCCGTCGCGGCAACAGCCATGGCCTCCACGGCATTAGGGGGTAGCCTGGCCCTGCCCAGATTGGTATGAACCACGGTTCCGGTTAGATTAAGGACCGGTATCAGGGAACTGGCGAATTCATCATTCACCCGGACTTCAACAGCGAGGCATATTTCGTAGAATAGGTTTTCGGACTCCAGTGACTTTACCGTCCTGTCATCGGCCCGGGCGATGTTGCTGCGAATCTCATCCAGATAGCTCCGAGTCGCCAGCTTGACACTTTGCTGACCCACCCGGTCGATTAATGGAGCAAGTGCTGCGCATTGTAAAACCTTGTCCACCGATGGCAGCAGCTCGAATAAGGAAGATGAAGAATTCATGTTCAGTGCTTTGAATGGCCCGTTGCTATGGCGAGGAATGCCCCTAGGGGCCCAATCTACGTAATATCGCGGGCGAGCGCAATAATTCCCCCAAATGGGCTCAAATCAGACAACTGACATGGCTTGCTAAGAATCAGTTCCAGGTAATACACTCAGAGCAGACGAAAAACCGGCCCGCAGAGCGCTCAGACACTATGCCAGATAGACCGCATTTATTACTTGTCACTCCGTTTCATCCGGAAACGGTAGGCAAGCTGGACCAGTTATACCAGACTCACCACCTCTGGCGGCAGAGTTCGGCGGGAAAACAGGAGCTGATACGCGAGTTGGAAGGCAAGTGCCGCGCGGCAGTCACCGCTTCCTGGCACCGTGAAGAGATTATCTACCAACTGGGTGCCCTGGAATTTATCGCCTGCTTCGGGGTGGGAATTGACCTGATCGATTTCTCACAAACCAGATCCCTGGGCATCAGAGTCAGTAATACCCCGGATGTCCTCAATGACTCGGTCGCAGACATCGCACTGGCCCTTATCCTCGCAACGCTCCGCAACACGGTCAATGCGGACAAGTTCGTGCGCAGCCAGCAGTGGAGTCAGCACCAATTCAGATTCGGTCACGACCTGGCCGGCAAAACCCTGGGGATCATCGGTCTCGGTCGAATTGGAGAGGCCATAGTACATCGGGCCCTGGCCTTCAAAATGAAAATTGGCTATCACAATCGCTCGCCGAAAAATCTGCCCTATACCTACTACCCCACAGTCACGGAGCTTGCTGTCAATTGCGATGTCTTGCTATGCCTGCTCCCGGGAGGAGAGGACACCAACAATGTAATAGGCGCCGATGTGTTTCAGAATTTAGGACCGGAAGGCATATTCATTAACGTCGGCAGGGGCTCCAGCGTCGATGAAGAGGCACTGGTTGCAGCTCTGAAAGCCGGCCTCATTGCTGGAGCGGGCCTGGATGTTTATGCCCATGAGCCCGCCGTACCCGAAGCGCTGTTGTCGATGGAACAGGTGGTGTTATTTCCTCATATCGGCACTTCCACGGTCGAAACCAGGCGTGAAATGGGAAATCTGGTGATACAAAACCTGCAGGCCTTCTTCGACAACAAGCCCCTGATCAGTGAAGTGGATCCACCATGATTCTGCAAGAGCTTGTACCAGTGAACTGCCCCAACTGCGGTGAAGCAATCGAGCTGTTAGTGGACTGCTCCGTCGAGCAGCAGGAATATATCGAGGATTGCCAGGTGTGTTGCAGGCCGATTCAGGTTCTAGTTAGCGTGGACAGCAACGGCCTTCCCGATGTCGCTGTCAGCGCCGAAAATGAATAGCACTGGGGTTTTCACTCCAGCAGATGGTAGTAGATGTACTTCGCGTCAATGTCATACATCATCTGAAAATTATTCTTAACCAGGTACTCATCCTTGAGATCGATCTCGGAAAAGATATCCCGATAAGAAGGACTCAAGGAATTATAGACGACCTCCTGAATGATCAGAATGTGAAAATCCTTAAATCCCATTTCATTAGCATGCCGGGTGAAAATATCCCAGAGCAGGGGCTGCTTCCGCAATTCCTCATACTTCGATGCCTGAATCAGCGATTCACCAAACAGATCATAGGAGCGAATGTCACCGCTCTGGAATGTGCCCTGCACGGAATTATAAGCCAGTCCCATGGAACCCTTGATCGGTCGTGAATAATTAAATTTTTTCACTTCCACGTCGAACGCTTCAAACATTAACAAAGCCGTAGACACGGCACTGTCTGCCAACGATCTGGAGTCCACAGGCAGAAAGGGATATCCAACCGCGCTAATAAAACCATCCCCGGTTTCCTTGAGCCGGAATGCCCGTGACCGCAACGGATTGTGTTCATAACCCTTCATGCATATGGCCATAAAGGCCTCAAACACGCCGATGAAGAAGTCCTGTGTTCTCTCATGGCGAATTTCACTGGAGCGCTGCACATCGAAGACATTGATGATCGCTTTGCCTTCTTTAAGCGGCAAAGTGTGCTCGAGTCCATCGCCTAGCTTTATTCTTTCTAGTTGGTGGGGGTAGACTAGTTTTGATAATTGGTTGTGTAAGTGCTGCCTAGTGTCTTGTAAACATCCCCTTTTTAGGTGCACCCTAAATTAGAGTTTTCCAGTGCTTCG
>CAJXIY010000177.1 GCA_913054495.1 uncultured Gammaproteobacteria bacterium
CCTTCGCGCTCGCCCTTGAGAATCAGTGATTCTTCGGTGACAGGCTCTTTCGTCTTGATGACAAGATTACGCAATACCGCATCGTTGAAGCGGAACAAGGTGGACAATTCTTCCAGGGCCTCACCGCCGCACTCGATATTCATCAGTACGTAATGGGCCTTGTGAATTTTGTTAATAGGATAGGCTAGCTGGCGTCTGCCCCAGTCTTCCATACGGTGAACCTTGCCACCGCTGTCGCTCATCAATTGGGTATAACGCTCGATCATCCCCGGAACCTGTTCAGACTGGTCGGGATGCACCAGGAATACTACTTCATAGTGTCTCATAGAGACTCCTCATGGTTGCAGCCTCCCATCGCACAGCAGCTGCGCGTGGTAAGACAAGGAGTAATGTGAGGCAGGAACGGAGCCCGCCAATAAAAGAGCGGGAATTCTAGAGAAAGTGACCTCTGGATGCAAGTACTTCTCTAAGAAAATGCAGCAAGATAGAGGGAATTGTCGCCAATGTGCTGGGGTATAGACCCGACTTGTCGCTCAGTTCTCTGCCCCTTTAGTGCCTGCCTGTCGCTGTCGCAGTGCCTCGAAGAGACAGACTCCGGTGGCTACCGAAACATTCAGGCTGCTGAGTTTGCCCGCCATGGGGATGGCAACGAGATAATCACAGCGCTCGCGGGTCAGGCGCCGCAATCCCCGGCCCTCCGAGCCCATTACCAGGGCCAGTGCACCGGTGAGGTCCTGATCAAACAGGGACTTACCGGTCTCATCGGCGGTTCCCACAATCCAGATGCCGCGCCGTTGCAACGACTCCAGGCAACGCGCAAGATTGGTAACAGTGAAGAGTTGGACGGTTTCCGCCGCGCCACTGGCAACCTTGTGCACCGTGGCATTGAGGGTCGCAGACTTGTCTTTCGGTATAATCACGGCATCGACGCCTGCAGCATCGGCGCTGCGGAGACAGGCGCCGAGGTTGTGAGGGTCAGTTATTCCGTCCAGAACCAGCAATAGCGGAGCACAATCCAGGGAATCCAGTAGAACGCCAAGTTCTTTCTCGGTCTTCACTTTCACCGGATTTCGGTAGAGTGCCGCCACGCCCTGGTGTGCGCCCGGGAAGCGTTTATCCATTTCCCGTTTCGTCAACTGAGTCGAATCAATATTTGATTGCAGTGCAATTGACTTCAAAGCTAGTAGACGCTCATCCTCACGGCCGTCCTGAATCACTAACTGCGAGACATCTGCGGCTTGATGTTTGAGCAACTCGGTGACGGCGTGAAATCCTATGATCCAATCTTGATTACTCGCCATGATTTAGCGCCGCTGTCTTTTGGTAGCGGGGGCGCCACCGCGCCTGTTCTTGTCGCGGCTGCCAGCCTTGTTGCTTTTACTGGAACCCTGCTTTCCCCCCGCCGATTTGGCGCCACTGTGCTTGCCGCCTGACTTTCCTGCCTTACCCCCTTTGCTTTGGTTCTTGGCTTTGCTTTTCTTTTTACCTTTCCCTTTCCCTTTCTCTTTCCCTCTCCCTTCGTTCAAATCCTTGCCTTTATCTCCATGTTTTTTCGAGCGGTCACGGTTGGGAAATCCTTTCTTCTTGCCGGGCTTGCGTCGACGCAGCGCGGGCCTCGCCGAGGCAACACTGCCCGTCATCTGCAGATCGATCTTCTTCTCATCCAGGTTAACTCGTACCACTTTGACTTCGACACTATCGCCAAGGTGATAGGAAGTTCGGCTGCGCTCACCCTCCAGGCAATGACGCACCGGATCGAAATGATAGTAGTCGTTGCGCAGTTCGGTAATATGTACCAGCCCTTCTATATAGATATCGTTGAGTTCGACGAACAAGCCGAAACTGGTGACAGAGGACACGGTGCCGCTAAACTCGTCGCCGATCTTGTCCTGCATATACTCGCATTTCAACCAGTCCATGACGTTGTAGCCTGCGGCATCCGCTCGCCGCTCCGCCATGGAACAATGTTCACCCAGGGCCTGCATCTCCGAAGCTGAGTAAGGGTAGATCTGCTTTTTCGACAGGGCACCGGCATCGGCCTGCTTCTGCAGATGTCTGGAGGATTTATTTCTGATCAGGAAACGAATCGCTCGATGAATCAGCAGATCGGGGTAGCGACGAATCGGCGAGGTGAAATGGGCATAGGCTGGATAACCCAGGCCAAAATGCCCGAGATTTTCCGGTTGATAAACCGCCTGCATCAGAGAGCGAATGAGCATCGTCTGCAGCAGATGCTTGTCGGGCCGGTTAGATATTTGCTGCAAGACTTTCTTGTAATCTGCCGGTTCGGGTTTGTCGCCGCCGGGCAAATACAAACCCAACTCGCTCAGGAATTCACGCAGGTTATCCAGTTTGTCCGGGTTCGGCCCCTCGTGCACTCGATACAGAGCCGGCAACTTGCTGGATTCCATCAATTCGGCGGCGGCAACATTTGCACACAACATGCATTCTTCTATCAGCCTGTGGGCATCGGTTCGGTACACCGGCACGATTTCCCGGATCTTCTTGTTCTCACCGAAGACGATGCGGGTCTCCGTGGTATCGAAATCCATGGCGCCGCTATTATCTCTGGCACTGCGCAGTGCCTGATACAGGGAATAGAGCTCATCGAGGTGGGGCAGGAGTGACTGATAGCGGTGTCTCATCTTCGCCCGCAGGTTTTCCTGCATCTCGGTCTCGGGCGTTTGCACAATGTCGGCAACTTCCGTGTAGGTCATGCGACCATGAGAATGAATCACCGCCTCGAAGAAACAATAGTCTGTCATCTCTCCCGCAGTGGAAATTTTCATCTCGCAAACCATGGTGAGTCTGTCCACTCCAGATTTGAGTGAACACAGTCCATTAGAGAGTTTCTCCGGCAACATGGGAATAACATGGCCTGGGAAATAAACCGATGTAGCGCGTTCTATCGCTTCTTCATCGAGGACACTGCCGATGCTGACATAGTGAGAAACATCTGCGATAGCGACGAAGAGTGTCCATCCTCCCCGCTGCTGGCGTTCGGCATAGACCGCATCATCGAAGTCTTTGGCGTCTTCGCCATCGATGGTGACGAACGCGACATCACGCATATCTTTGCGGCCGATCAGATCTTTTGCCTGCACCTGGTCGTCGAACTGATTCAGCGACCCGATGACAGCAGCAGGCCATTCATGGGGAATGTCATGACTGCGCAGGGCGATGTCGATCTCCAATCCTGGTTTAGAGCTGTCACCAAGCACCTCGACTATTTTCGCGATTGCCTTGCGTCGTCGCGATGGATATTCGGTAATTTCCGCCACCACGAACTGGCCGTCTTTGGCATGACCGGCGTCCTTGTCAGGAATCAAAATCTCGTGGGGAATGCGTTTGCTGTCGGGGACGACAATACCGAAGCCCTGCTCGTGGTAATAGCGGCCAACGATTTGCTGGTAGCGCCGCTGCAGTATCTCGACTATGACGCCTTCTTTGCGGCCGCGACCATCGACACCCGACACCCGTGCCAGCACCCGATCGCCGTCGAACAGCTTTTCCATCTCGCGGCCATTAAGGAACAAATCTCCGGAGCCATCCTCTGGAATAAAGAAGCCGAAACCGTCCTTATTGCCTTGCACCTTACCCTTGATCAACCCCATGTGATCGGCAAGTCCGAAGACGCCGCGGCGATTACTGATGATCTGCCCGTCACGGCTCATCGCATTGAGGCGACGCCGCAATGCCTCTACCGACTCTTCATCCTCGAGCCGCAACTGCTTGCACAGTGTAGCGTGGCTAACAGGCTCGCCAACCTGCTCCAGGTGCTGGAGGATGAATTCCCGGCTGGGAATGGGATTGGCATATTTCTCCGCTTCGCGCCCGGCGAAGGGATCCTTGGATTTACGGTTTTTTGACATTAC
>CAJXIY010000178.1 GCA_913054495.1 uncultured Gammaproteobacteria bacterium
CCCAGTATGTATGATGACCAAATCCGTATGTTATGCTTTTTTTTCTTGCAAGGCTCGAAGTTCTCTCAAGGGGATATGACAGGCTATTTCATGACCGTCCATTGTCATCTGCCAAGGTGGAACTTCCTGATCACACACTTTACCAATTCGTCTTGAACAACGCCGTTGAAACGGGCAGCCGGTTGTGGGCGGCGACAGCTCGAGAATATCTTCGGCAACCAGTTTTGGCCTCACGTCTGGGTCCGGTTCGAGAACCGCGCCCAGTAATGCTTCGGTGTAGGGATGAGACGGGATGCCGAAAACATTTTCAGATGGCCCGGTTTCACAAAGTCGACCTAGATAAAGTACAGCGACCCTATCGGCTACTGCCCGGACAACGGACAGGTCATGAGACACGAATATATACGTCGTGAATCGTTCGCCCTGAAGCTCTGTGAGCAATTCCAGCACCGCGGCCTGAACCGAGACATCAAGGGCAGATGTGACTTCATCACAAAGCACCAGATCAGGTGCGGCGGCGAAGGCGCGCGCGATTGCTACTCGTTGCTTTTCCCCGCCCGACAATTGGCTTGGCAGTCGTTCCAGATAATCGGTCCGCAAGCGCACCCGGTTCAGCAGCGCCTCGGTCCTGTCGCGTAATTCCTGCCCCTGAAGGCCAAAGTACAATTTCAGCGGCTGGGCCAGTATTTCTGCAACAGTATGACGTGGATTCAGCGATGAATCTGGATTCTGAAAAATCATCTGGATACGCCGCAATACGTCCTTGGAGCGTTTGTCGACGATCTGGTTTAAATTCTCGGAACTGTCAAATTTGATTGTTCCATTTACCGGCGTGATAAGCCCTGCAATGGCACGCAGGATCGTTGATTTGCCGCTGCCGGATTCGCCAACAAGGCCGATTGTCTCGCCTCTTGCGATTTTCAGGTCAATTCGGTCGACGGTTGCCGGCGCCTTGGACTGTTTCCCCAGGATTTGGTCAAGTATCCTTGGCTTGGTATAGCTGATCGCCACCTGGTCTAAATTCAGCAAGATATCCGCCTGATCTGCAATATTTGACTCGCGGCGAGTGGGCATTTCGACCGGCGGTAGTTGGTCAATTTTTTGATAGAAATGACACCTTACAAGTTCAGACTTTGCCGTCACTTCAAGTGCCGGGCGCTCTTCATAGCAGCGGTGCTCTGCCATCGAACACCGGTCGACGAATGCACAGCCTTTTCCGACACCTCCCGGTGCCGGCGGTTGACCCGGCATCGACGGCGGCACAACGGCGTCCTTCAGTCTCGGGATCGACGAGAGCAATCCACGTGCATAAGGGTGCACAGGACGTTTCAAGACCTGATTGGCGGTACCACTGAAAACGATCTCCCCGGCATACATCACCACCACTTGGTCACAGACCTGTGCGATGGCACCAAGATCGTGACTAGCATAAACCATAGCGGTTCCGGTTTCCAAGGCCAACGTCCTGAGCAATTCGAGCACGTGAGCCTGTGTGGTGACATCCAGTCCGGTAGTGGGTTCATCAAGCAACAGAACATCCGGTTCAGCAGCCAGCGCCATAGCTACGGCACCCCGCTGTTGTTGACCGCCGGACAGTTCATGGGGGTAACGGGCAAGCAGAATTTCGGGCTCGGGAAGGCGAACCTGTGTGAGCAACTCGACGGCACGAGCGTACCACTGTTCTTTTGGCAAATAGGTATGAAGCCTCAAAGCCTCGATGATTTGTTTGCCAATTCGCATTGTCGGCGTCAGTGACTGACCCGCGTTTTGAGGGATTAGTGCCAGATCCCCCCCACGGATGGATTCAAGTTCGCTACCGCTCAGGCTGAACATATCTTGGCCTTTGAACAGGCTGACACCATTCAGGACCCGCAGCGGTGGCTTTAAAAATCCCATCATGGCTAGCGCCAGAGTGCTTTTGCCACAACCTGATTCACCTACTAATCCGATGGTTTCGCCGGGATACAGGGTTAAATCAATATTGCGTAGAATTGGCAGTGTATCCCCTGCATGATTGTCAAACCCGATGCTTAGATCTTTCACTTCGATAAGGGGGGGCGTGGTATTCATGTTAAACTGGGGCCTTCTGAGCGCGATCAATACCTAATGCTTTTGCCAACGCATCGGCGCTAAGATTGATTCCAATTATAAGGGTGCTGAGTGCAACGACCGGGGCGAGTACGGCCAGCGGTGCAATAGCCATATAGCTTCGCGAACCGGAAATCATAAGGCCCCAATCGGCCGCAGGCGGAGCAACTCCAAAGCCCAGAAAAGACAGTGAACTGAATGCTAGCAACATCCATGACCAGCGCATTGCGCCTTCAACCAACAAAATATCCAATACATTTGGCAGTAATTCTTTACGTACGATTGTCACTCTGGATTCACCGCGTGCCCGGGCAGCGGTTATATAATCCAGCGCGACTACGTCATGTGTTGCAGCGCGTGACATGCGGACCACCGGTATCCCATAAAAAAACGCTAATGTCGGGATCAAAACTAGGTTTCCGAGGCCGATGACGGATACGATCAACAACAAAAACAATATCCACGGAATCGAAAGGAAGGCATCGACCAGACGCAAGATCGAATTTTCTATCCAGCCACCTATTAGCCCAAGTAAAACCCCAAGCATACCACCCCAGGCAATAGCCAGAAATGTTGCGACGATTGTGACCATAAGGGCTTGTCGCCCTCCTAACATCGTGCGTGACAGAATATCACGACCAAGGTTGTCAGTACCCAGCCAATGCAGCGCGGATGGGCCTTTAAGAATAAGGTCCGCGTCCATAACCTTAAAATCATATGGAGTTATAGCCGGAGAGATGATTGCCAGAATGATATGAAAGCAAACAAGAGAAAGCCCAAGCTTACCAGAGGGACGGGATAACATGTCTGCCAACACTTTATATAGTGATGCAAAAACTCCCCTGGATTTAGCGAAATTTTCCAACTTCATGTTCATCTTCTCATCGTCCTCAGTCTAGGATTTGCTACAAGGGTCAACAAATCTGCAAACAAATTCAGTCCGATGTAGACGGCGGCCAAAAGTAGAGCGATGGCCTGAACCAAAGCGAGATCGCGATCTGAAATGGCGTCTATTGTTAGCCTACCGAGACCCGGGTAGTTAAACACGACTTCAATCACAACTACGCCACCCAGTAACCAAGCTATCGTTAACGCGACAAGATTGATTGTTGGCAACAGCGCGTTTGGTAAAACATGTTTGAAAACCATCCTCCAGTAGGGAACCCCTTTCAGGATCGCCATCTGGATGTAGTCACTTCCCATAACATTGATCACACTGGTACGTACCATGCGAAGAATATGTGCGGTCATCACCAGCGCAAGTGCTGCAACAGGCAGTATAATATCTGACAGGAATTCAATCATAGGCGCGTTTGGCGGTGTCGTTACAATTCCTGGAACCCAGCCGAGCCATATAGAAAACACCAATATCAACAGTGTCGCGTTCACAAACTCCGGGATGGTCATAGCAATAATCGCAATCATGGAAATCCAGAGATCAGGCCGTCGATCCCGCCAAAGCCCCGCTATTATGCCAAGGAACAATGCTAATGGTACGCCAATCAAAGTTGCACTCAAACCAAGCAGAAGCGTGTTTCGCAAGCGATTTCCAATGATGTCGGATATTGGCTTATTGCGCTTCATAGACATGCCCAGATCGCCTTTTAATAAGCCCGTCGTCCATTCAGCGTATCGGATTAATGCAGGGCGCTCAATTCCAAAATCTTGACGACAGTTTTCAAGCCTTTGACCACTGGCGAGCCTTCCTAAATAGGCAGTACAGGAATCTCCCGGCAGCGCCTCTACGGAGACGAAAACAATACCGGACACAAACACCAGCGTG
>CAJXIY010000179.1 GCA_913054495.1 uncultured Gammaproteobacteria bacterium
TACTTCCCCAGCGAGCTACAGGAGCATTTACAGCGGTTCGTAAACTACTACAATCATGAGCAATATCATGAATCACTGGATAACCTGACACCGGCAGATGTGTATTATGGTCGAGGACAAGAAATACTGGAACAACGTGAAAATATTAAGTTGAGCACCTTGGCCATGCGGCGACAATTGCATTACGATAGACAATCAAAGCTGGTAACCCAGATGAGCTAATGTGTCTCTTAAACTAGGAGGTGGTTAGTCCAAAATGGTTTGATGACGTACAGAAGGCGCTGAACACGCTATCGAATATGGCGGCGCAATTGACGGCTCCAAACATCCTATCGATGCGTCAGGCACCACCAGCACCGTCTACTTCAGAGTGGATGAAAATACGCTGGATAGCACTGTATATGACAACGACAGGAAAACCATGTATGCGAGGCGAATAGTATCCGCTGCTAATGATTTGTTGGCTACAGTTCAGGTGCAATACAGGCCCGAGGGAGATTTATCGAATTTCCAGGTATATCGTAGAGAAACCTGATGATTCCTCAGGAGGTTTATTATGTTTTCAACACAATATTCAAAACTCCCTAGAGCAGGCAGGATTTTCCCTGCTGTCACAGGGCTAGGAAGGAGTCAAATCTTGACTTAACATATTAAACAGCCCACTCGAATTAAACGTTTGCCTTTTCGCAGATTCGAAGAAACCGGTGGTCAATCCATATACAATTTACCGGTGTGGCGATCATCTAAGACTTTAATGTGTTAACTCAAGATTTGACCCCCTCCCACTTTTTAATGTGTTAACTCAAGATTTGACCCTCTCTCAACTTCAGTGCTATCGGGTTACACGCCAACATTATTTATGAGGTCTGACTGCCGTACTACAGTCCTGCCCGGGATGCGTCGCGGATGGCCTTGAACTCGTTGCCTTCGAACCAGTTAGGGAAGGTAGATTCTCCGCTTAAGGTAGTGACGACATCGAAAAACATCAAAATGTCTGTAGCCGCCCCGCTCAGGTCCCAGTTCGGGTCGTATTCATCGGAGGGCGCATGATAACGATTGTCGGTGTAATCCTGCGCGCGCTCGGCTCCCCACTCCATGCCAAATTCGACGCTGTCCTCCCCTGACTCGGCATATAGTGCCGGCACCCCCGCCTTGGCGAAATTAAAATGATCGGAGCGGTAGTAGTAGCCCCGCTCGGGGTTGGGTTCCGCTCGCAGGTAACGGTCCTGTTTGGTGGCGGCAGCTTGCAGATAGTTTTGTAGTTCGTTGCTGTCGTAGCCCACCACGACCACGTCTCGCATGATGCCATTCACATTCATGGCGTCGATGTTGATATTGGCGACCGTAGTGGCCAACGGATAAATTGGGTGTTCTGAATACCAGAGCGAACCGAGCAAGCCGGATTCTTCGGCGGTAACGGCAAGGAAGACGATGCTACGCTCCGGTGGTGTCTGTTGTGAATGTAAGTGAGCCATTGCCAGCAGGGCGGCCGTACCGGTGGCATTGTCTACTGCGCCGTTATAGATGTTGTCGCCTTCGAGTTCTACGTTCACACCCAGGTGATCCCAGTGTCCGGTGTAAATAATCGTCTCCTGCGGTCGCTCGGCGCCGGGAATAACGGCGATTACATTCTGTGATTCCGAGCTGCGAACCGAGTTTTCAATGCTGACGCTGGCCTTGAAGTCGGCCAGGTAAACCGCCGTGAATCCGGGTTGTGCGGCCGCCGCTTTCAATTCCTGGTAGTCGAGGCCAGCACCGTCAAACAAAGCCTCCGCCGAATCCAGCGTAAGCCAGCCTTCGATCTCATTCTTGTCAGCGTTGAGATTGGCCGCCTGCAGTCCAATCTGCGGACCCGACCAGCTACTGCTCACCACTTCCCAGGGATAACCTGCGGAGCCGGTTTCATGCACGATCAAGGCCGCCGCCGCACCCTGTCTGGCCGCTTCTTCATATTTATAGGTCCAGCGGCCATAGTAAGTCATGGCATTGCCATTGAAGAGTTCGGGGTCCTGGGTGGCATAGCCGGGATCGTTGACCAGTATGATCACAGTCTTGTCGGTGACGTCTATATTGGCATAGTCGTTCCAGTTACGCTCCGGTGCAACGATGCCGTAGCCGACGAAAACCACATCACTGCCCTGCACCGTGACATAGGGGATCTGCTGTTGCGTTCCCACCATCATCTGATTGCCATAACTGAAACTGGCATCGTAATCGCTACCCTGGATTTGCAGGATTGCATCGCTGGCGGTTGTCAGTTCGGTAACAGCCACCGACTGAAAATAGGAATCTCCATTGCCGGGGCCAATACCCAGGGCTTCGAATTGCTGCTGCAAATAGGCGATGGTCTTCTCCTCTCCGGGCGTAGCAGGCGCCCTGCCTTCGAACTGATCGGAGGCGAGAATGGCGATATGCTCATGCAGAATCGCTTCTATTTCGGCTGTCGGCGAAGAATCAGCGCTTTCAGCGGACGCCGGGGCGGTTTCGACGCGGCTTGCCAGCTCCTGTTCGGAGCAGGAAAGTACGAGGGTCGAGCTGATAAGCAGTATGGCGAGTGGGTAAATTTTCATGGTAAGACCGGATGGCTGGAAGCAGGGCAGGGGTGAGGGAGTATACTCCCTCACCGAATTACTTGAAAAGTACCGTTGGCGTTTTACTGTGCTAACTGTGCACCGGTATGGATGCGGGCGAGTGGCTCAAAAAAGACAGTAGTATTCAGCTAAACAAATCCAGCGACTCCACAGCGATCGGAAACGGGCTGTCCAGGTCCGATTGCACACCCAGAATATCTCTCAGGGAACGGTGCACATGTTGCGGTGTCACGATGATGCCGTCGGAGTCGGCGGCCAGGGTGTCGGGTTTGAGTTTCATGGCTTCAAAATTTTCATTGGTCTCGCCGATCACCCGATTGCCGGTGATGCCCGCGCCCATGGCCATGATGGAAGTGATATTCCAGTGGTCCTTGCCGTCGCCGCTATTGTAAAACGGCGTGCGACCAAAATCGGAACCGATGATGACCGTTACCTTGTCCTCCAACCCATGGGCCTCGATCTGTCCCCATAAATGGTCGATGCCATCCAGTAAATCTACCAGGCTCGAGGTCTGATCGACGTCGTGATCGCCGTGGGTATCGAAACCGCTGGCACTGAGGTTGGCACTTACCGCCAGCCCGCTGGCGAAGGCAGCGAGGGCAATTTCGGCCTGGCCTTTGAGTCCGCTGGACACCTCATCGGGGAGAAAATCCAGCAGTACCTCCAGTTGTACATCGGAACTGCGAACAGTTTCCAGCTGTTCCATCTGTGCCATGCGTTTCGGCAACGACTCCTGCATGCGGAGTCTAGTCAGTCGTTCGGCCCTGGCCTGTTGGATCGCGGCATAGGAGGCGTCGCCGAAATAACTCAGGTCTTTCAGGTTTTCGTTTTCCGGAAACTGACTGTTTGGAAAAGCCAGTTGACTGAAAGTCTTGGCACCGGCAGTACGAACTGGTGCCACCAATGACGCCGTAAAGTCATAGCCACCATTGGATATAAATGCCATGGGCTGTTCGGCGAACGGCGCGGCAGCGAGCGCGGCTACAGTGGGATAGCCTTCTTCCAGTTTGCCGCTCCATACGAAGCGACGACCGCTGTAGACACCATCGGCCCAGACATAAACCCACTGATCCAGTTCCAGACG
>CAJXIY010000180.1 GCA_913054495.1 uncultured Gammaproteobacteria bacterium
TTTTAGATTTCGTTTGTACTTTGACATGGTGGCCTCCATCGATTCTAACGTCTATGGCATTCTATGAGATCAGTTACCGCACAGTAAAGCGTCTGCATCCTCAACCTCGATATCTCAATAACGCGCTCATTTCATTAGTTGAGGTATTGCAAAACTGATACTCCTTGATGACCAATGGGTCGTCAGCGGGCTTTTCTGGCAATTCTGCAAGAGCGCTGCTTGGGAATAGATAGCGGACCCTATACTTCTCAACCTTGTGACGCTGGATTCGGCGAGGAGCGGCCAAAACCGTTTGATACCTCCGGTCGGCTCCGTTCACCGGCATTGCTGCCGCGAACGCCCGAGAGTAATCTCGTAGCAATCAATGTCAACGGAGAACCCATCATGTCGATCGCGAATCGCGGATTGCTCATCAGTGCCGATGCACATGTGGCGGAAAACGAAGATCTGAGAGCCCGCCTTCCTGAGCGCTTGCGCGAACGGATGCCGCTGTTGGTGCCAGCCAAAGGCGGCGACCACGACGTCGAGACGAACGGCGAAGTGACGGAACGATCGTCACGGAAGAAACTGTCCGCGCGGGACCGCGAACTCGAGTTCCGCTCCGACCCCTCATTGGGGACCGACCTCGACCGCCGAATGCGCGACATGGCACGTGAAGGTGTTGCTGCCCAGGTGATTTTTCCCAACATCTTGGCCGGGGCGCGCGCGGCAATCACCTCGCTCGCTTCTTGACTCGATAATCAAGGAGAAACTGTGAGCACCCAGGCCGTCATTCTTACCGGAGTCCTTTTTTACCTGGTCATTATGTTGATCGTCGGCGTTTACGCGGCCAGGCAAGCTGACACGGCAGAGAATTTTATGGTTGCCGGCCGCCGCATGCCCCTGTGGATTTGCTCAGCGACCCTGGTGGCCACCTGGTTTGGTGGCAGCGCCATGATGGGCTCGTCAGGGGCGGCCTACGAGGGTGGTTTTTTGCGAATAATCGCCGACCCCTTCGGTGGTGCAATGGCATTATTCGTGGTCGGCTTTTTCTTTGCGCGAATATTCCGTCGCCTGCGGCTGGTCACATTTATACAGTTCTTTGAAAATCGGTTCGGCACAGTTGCCGCAACCATTGCGGCCATCGCCTCTATAGCCTCGGGCATTGGCTGGACCGCCGGTATGCTGGTCGCTTTCGGCACCGTGTTCGAAACCCTGACCGGCGTTCCCCTGGTCTGGGGGATTTCAGGTGGCGCGCTCATAATTTTTATCTATACTGCCGCCGGTGGTATGTGGGCGGTTGCGGTGACCGACGTCGTGCAAATTGTGATCATTGCCATCGGACTGGTGACTTTACTGGTCACCGTGCTGTTAGATGTAGGTGGCTGGGGCGCCATCTCACCGCAACTACCAGAACATACCTTCCGCATGATTCCTTTGGAGAATTCGGGAGATGTCTGGCTCAACTATTTTCGCGCCTGGTTGATATTCGGGCTGGCGGATGTCACCTCGCAATCCTTGTTGCAGCGCTCTTTTTCAGCAAAGAACGAGCAGGTTGCACAAAACGCCTTCTACATCGCTGGTTTCGGCTACCTGACTCTGGGTATGATCCCGGTCATGCTCGGGATTATTGGCAGTGTCACACTGCCTGGCCTGGAAAATTCCGAGTCGGTTATTCCCACACTTGCCCTTAATCACTTGCACCCGGTAGCTATCGCTCTCTTTGTGGGTGCGCTGCTGGCTGCCATCATGAGTACTGCTGACAGCGCTCTGTTGGCCTCTGCCAGTATATTCAGCACCAACCTGTTGCCACTGTTCAAACCGCAAGCCTCCGATAAACTTCGGCTGATGGCAACGCGTATCGCTATCCCTGTATTCGGCTCAGTTGCCATTTATGTGGCTTTGAAAGTGCAAGTGATTTTCAACCTGATCCTCGATTCCAACTCAGTAATCCTGGTCAGTGTTGTCATTCCCTTTATTGCCGGTGTTTATTGGAAAGCAGCCAATCGTACCGGCGCACTGACAGCTATGGCAATGGGTTTTCTGGTCTGGTTGCTGGCAACTCTGTTGGTGCCGGACCTGGCTGGTGATATGTTGGGACTGGTCGCGTGCCTCGTGACAATCCTAATTGTAACTCCGCTCACACAAAAATTTGATCCGCCCCGACCACTGTTAACCGCAGACGGTCAGGTGCTGGAGATGAAGGATCGCCTGGGTACGCTGCCCCTGTTTAGAACAGTCGAGTAAATGGCAAGGGTGCTCATCTTCGTGCATCCCTGTTCGTCTGTCGCGCAGAATGCTCAGTCGCGAAACATGAGGTTCAGCGATCGCTGACGATGTGTCATGCTATGTGTCACTTCATGTGGACGTGAGCCATGCGTCTCGTCTTAATGCTTGTTCTTGCACTCGTTGCCGTACTCGTCGTCGCCATGGGATGGCAGCACTTCCGCTACCTGGAGTGGCGCCGAGGCGCGGCCCAGGACCACCAGCCCCTTCTGCACTCGTCATCGGCCTTTCACGTGATCAGCTACCTGCGCCTCGAGTCCGACGGCGATCTCGTGGAATCCCTCGCCAAGGCTCGGGCGATGCTCGACGGCGCGGGAGGGAGCCAATGGGTCTACGCGGGCAAAGTGGTGTTGATGGGTTTGCGATCCAGCCAGCTTGGAGAACCCCAGTGGGACGCCATCGTTCTGTCGCAGTACGACTCGCGTGAAGCCTACGACGAGCTTGCCCGGTCGAACGCCCACCGCCAGGCCTTCGCGCACTTCGACGCCACCTATCACCACGGGATGCAACGTTCGGCGGCCTTAAACTTGGCGGTGCCCATGATCTTCCTCGGACTGCGGGTCGTGGACTTCTTGACCGGCGTGCCAGCAATTGATCCCTACGACAGGGCCAGCGACGAAGTCCTTGCGGGGCGCAATGTGAACAGGCAACAAATCCGTCCTGCGATCGAGGCGGCTCGGGCCTATAACGAGAACGCCGTCGTCGTCTTCAACCTGGCGCGCTCGGGCGGCGCTGCCAAGCAGGAGGCCAATCGCGGCTACGGCCGCAAGATGGTCGGACTCTTTGCCGCCAATGGGCACGGTCCTTCACACATGGGCAAATCCGTGACGCTCGAAGGTGAGGCGGAGTTCGACGACGTCAACATCGTCTACTACCCGGGCCTCGACTACTTCCTTTCGCTGATGCAGAGCAAGTTCTACAACGGAATCGTCGGCGGCAAGCAACTCGGCGACACCCAGGCAATTCCGACCGTCCCGATCCTCGACCGCTTGTGACCGAGCCGGCGAACGCCCGACCCTGGAGGCTCCATGACCGAACTTGCCCCGCATTACAAGCTGATGGGTATCGATGTTTCGCCCTACACGATGAAGGTGCTTTCTTACCTTAAATATAAAGGCGTCTCCTGGGAGTGGTTGCCGCGAAACCTGCGTACCGAAAAAATCTTCCGGCAACATGCGCAGGTGCAGCTCATTCCGCTGCTGTTTCTTCCCGATGGATCGGCGATGCAGGATTCCACCCCCATCATTGAATATCTCGAGGCCGAACATCCCGACCCTTCCATCTATCCGGACGATCCGGCACTTCGCTTCCTTGCTGCGCTGCTCGAAGAGTTTGGCGATGAGTGGTGTAATAAACTGATGTTCTTTCAGCGCTGG
>CAJXIY010000181.1 GCA_913054495.1 uncultured Gammaproteobacteria bacterium
TGCCCGCGAATACCAATAAACGTCCTGTCATTAGCAGAAGGAAAGCAAGCCTCATATGTACCATAAGTATCCCACCACAATGGCCTGCAAGAGTAATTATTTGTTGAAGGGTATACGTTGTTATCTGTATACAAGTGAACATGGCCGGACGAAACGGTCAATCGAACTTGAGATGCTCAATGGCCTCCCAGATGATTTTCAAACCACGCCACCAAGGCGGCCGAGGCCTGGCTGCGATGTTCCTCGCTTCGGAAACCGTGACCCGCGCCTTCGATGATCACCAACTCGGTCTTCACGCCGTTGCGCTTGAAGGATTCATGGATCAATTGGCTGTTGTTGAGATCCACCAGCGCATCAGCGTCTCCGTGAACCAGTAGAGTCGGAGGATCGTCAGCAGATACATGTAAGATCGGTGATACGGAAGCGCCCAGTTCGGCTTCAAATTCCAGGGCGACAAAGCGATCGGCGGCCCCTGGAGCGACGACGCCACCAGCAAAAAAGAGCCCTCTATCGGGAAGCGTGGCGGGATAGTCCTGACTCGGTGTGGCCCGCTGCCTTAAATCTACGGGGGGATAGTAGGCGACCACAGCGGCGACCCGACTACTGATTCGCATTACTTCATCTGTCGCCTCGGGATCACCCTGGTCTGAATCCAGGCCCAGCATGAGCGAGAGATGACCGCCGGCACTGCCGCCGTAGACACCCAGTCGGTCGGGGTCGATTCCAAAACGTGCTGCGTGCAGACGCACGAATCTTACTGCACGATTCACGTCGGCATAGGCTTCCGGAACCTTGAACCTCGGGCTGCTCCCATGGCGAACGGCGATAACGGTGAAACCCGCATTCAGTAGCGGCTGGTACCTGGTTCGTGCTTGTTGGGGAGCAGTCCAGCGGGAAACCCAACCGCCACTCACCATGTTGAGCACCGCAGCACCGTTCGCTTCAGCGGGCGTAAAAACGTCTAGTGTCAGGGCCATCCCCGCTTTGTGTCCGTAGACGACGTCTGCATGGATGGAGTCGTCACTCTGTGCGCTGGCCGTGATAGCCCCGCAGAGCATAGCCAGAATGGTGGCCGTGGCTCGAATCAACATTTTCATGGTCGTTCTCCTCTTCACTCAGCTAGTCGATAGGCGATGATATAACCACCCAGCGGATCTTCTTCCTCGACAGGCAGGGTTCGCATGCCCACTCCTCTCGTCGAATTGTAAACCGGAACGGTAGCGATCAAGGTTTGCTTACCAGATGGCGATTGGTAGGTCATGGGAGTCGCCTGCGCCGTATAAGGAATGTCATCACTCCAGAGTTCCTTACCGCTAAACAGGTCCAGTGCCCGAATCGTGTTATCGAACGTGCTTGCCATAAAAATGAGACCACCCCCAGTGGTTACGGTGCCGCCGATCTGAGGTGTGCCGACGGTGATAGGTAGACCGCTGGGGATTCCCCAGGGTCCGCTGTTCTTTGCCAGGCCAATGGGACGCTCCCACAGTAATTGCCTGTCCTCGAGATCGATGGCGGCGAGTACACCGTAGGGAGGCTGCTGGCAGGGAATTTCCAGGGGAGAAAAAAACCGTACCGTGGTATGGGCATAGGGTGTGCCTAATTGCGTGCCGCTCACTCCCTCGGGTAACTCATCTCTGGGAATGAGTGTGAGCTGATTGGACATTACCAGTGGGTTTACCACCATGATGTTGTTGACCTGGTCCACACTGACGCTGCCCCAGTTGTGGCCACCGGCATTGCCGGGGAACTGCAGGATAGTGCCGACACCGGGAACTGTGAAATGCCCCTCATAGCGCATCTTGCGAAACTCGATGCGGCACCACAGCTGATCCAACGGCGTGATTCCCCACATTTTTGCTTCCGTCAGGTCGGGTCGAAAATTTGGCAGGTCCATGGTAAAGGGTTGAGTGGCGGCGACGTAGTCGCCCGGTACGCCACCTTCCTGGGGAACTGGCAATTCCTGAATATCGAAAATGGGCTCGCCGGTGACTCGATTTAATACGAATACCTCCGATCGCTTGGTGGGAACCAGCACGGCAGGCACTTTTCCCCCATTGTCTCCGGGTAAATCTATTAATACGGGTTGTGAGGCGATATCCCAATCCCACAGGTCATGATGGGCGGTTTGAAATGACCAGCGCACCGATCCGTTCTCGCCGTCGATGGCGACCACGGCACTGGCGAATTTCTCACTGGCCTCCATGCGGTCGCCACCGAAATAGTCGGGTGTCTCATTGCCCATCGGCGCATAGATCAGACCCAACTCTTCATCCACGCTAAACAGGCTCCACACATTCGGCGTGGCCCTGGTATAGACTTCGCCCCGCAGCGGTTCCGTGTTAATCCCCGGTCGGCCCATGTCCCAGGCCCAGGCGAAGTCGCCGCTGATGGCGTCGAATGCGCGCACCACGCCAGAGGGCTCTCCCACCGTCACGTTGTCTCGAACCCAGCCACCGATAACCGCATTGCCACGAACGATACCCGGTGGTGAGGTTTGGAAATTAAATATGAGCGGGTCGTTGCCCATGTTGCGTTTAAGATCGATTTCCCCCTGCTCACCGAATTGCAAGCAGCGTTCTCCGCTCAGTGCATCCACCGCGATCATGCGGGCATCGGTGGTGGCGGTTATGATGCGCTGCTGACATTCGCCCAGGTATTCCGCCGGGGCTTCGTAGTAGGACACACCACGACAACCCGTGGTGAAATAGCGATATCTTAGAATCTCGGGGTTGAGCTGTTCGGGATCGACTAGCGGATCGAACTGCCAGGCCAATTCGCCGGATTCGGCATCCAGCGCGATGATGATGTTACCACCGGTACACACGTAGAGCAGATTGCCGATCTGCAGAGGAGTCGCCTTAAAGGATCCTCCCGCCCGGGTACGGTAGGTCCAGGCGACTTCCAGGTTTTCCACCGTCGCAGTATTGATTTCATCCAGCGGCGAGTAACGACTACCGCCGGCGGTATTGCCATAGCTGGGCCAATCGGTGCGGGTGTTTACGCTATTAATACCGCTACGTTCAGACAGCTGATTAACGTCATAACCCAGTCCGTCGACCAAGACGAACAGGCTGACCACGACGACCACAGGCGCAGCATACCTGGCGATGCTAGAGGCGAATAGTGGTGGCGGAGAACCGGCGTAGAGGGATCGTCGCAACCAGGGTGTCAGTAACCAGAGCCCAATGGCCGCGAAAGGTAAAATACGCGGTGCCAGCGCCCACAGATTCGTCCCCGATTCCAATAGTGCCCAGGCCACGGTTGTAATCAATAAGCCTGCGTATATCAGGGAACCTGTCGGGCTGCCTTTCCAAAACCGCATGGCGCTGGCAACCAGCAGCAGGCCCGTTAACAGGTAATAGAATGAACCACCCAGAAAGATTAACTGCAAGCCACCGAGAATCATTGGCACCGCAATTAGTACGAGAAGAATGGGAAATATTCGGGGAGTCTTCGCTGGCGAATCAATATTCATGAGTTCAGCCTTGTTATTATTCTGACACTTTCGGTACAGGAAGAAAGACTATACCCGAGTGTAGTTATCATAAACACCCTTTCTTTTTCGGCAACATTACACGGCACACCTACCGATCGCAATTATGCCGATCGCCAG
>CAJXIY010000182.1 GCA_913054495.1 uncultured Gammaproteobacteria bacterium
TCTACTAACTAAACGCTGGTACAAGTATCAGCCAGGCACGTTGCATAAACCAGAAACTGGCAACGCCTCCGGTAAGGTAGATTGGCGCTTCGTACGCGAGTCGACTAAATCTGATTCGTACAGCGGCAAGTAGCAACAGCACTACGGTGATAATCGCCAGTTGTCCCAACTCGATACCGACGTTGAATAGCAACAACGCCATGATCTGGCTACCCTCGGGTAATCCGATCTCCGCCAGCGCGCCGGCGAAACCCAGTCCGTGAAGCAGCCCAAACGAAAACGCAATGATCACGGGAAAGTTGTGGCTGACAGATTTTTGCGTGCGCAGATTCTCATAGGCTAACAAGACAATACTGCCAGCGATAACGGCTTCCACCGGCGCAGGCGATAAGCTGACAATATCGAATGCCGAGAGTGCCAGTGTGATCGAATGGGCTACAGTAAAACTCGTAATAACCTTGACGATAGCAATTGGAGTCCGCACCAGGTACAACAACATCAGCACGAACAATACATGATCAAAACCCAATAACAAGTGTTTGATACCTATGGATAAATATACTGGCAGACTCGGTGAGTCCGCAGACAGATCGAGGCGCCCTGCGCTAGCGGTGATCAAATGATTGCTGGTTACACCATCGAGGCCGGTGATGCTGACGAGCGTGTCGATGAGAGTTCGATCGAGACCGTCTATTTCGATTTCACCTAACGGCGCAGCGCTACAGTCGAGCTCAAACAATTCGATCAGTGCGCCATTTGAAATGCTGGCCGAGAGATTCGTCTGTTGGCAATTCGTCGCCAGGCTAAGCCCAAGAAAACGACCATTCAGCTGCGGCTGCCGAAATGATGCCTCGAAAACGCTGTTGCCACCTTCCTGTGTCAGTTCGGTTATCTTCAGAAACGCGGGTCGAATTTCATGGCCGGCGACACTGGCGGCCAGGCAACACAGCAATATGCCAAAGAGAATTCTCACCGGGGTTCCACGGTGATGGTGTATTGATCCAGCAGCTTATCGGTATACTGCTCGCGGGCATTTTCTCGCTGGGCTTGCTGGTAGTCCAGGGCTACCCGTGTCTGCACACTGGCAAACGGTGCGATTTCTGCTGGGTGAATGGCGGTTAACAGCACCAGGTGCTGGCCGAATCCACTTCTCACCGGCCCCTGCCATTCGCCTGGGTTCAGCCCGCTCAAGCGATCGGCAAATCCGGCACCGAAGCTGGCATTCAAATCCAGACCACTACGGTAGGCATAGGCCGCGTTTAACATGGATGTCTCACCCAGCCGTGAGGCATCTGCTCCCTCACCGATCTGTTGCAGAGCCCGCTTTGCATCATCTATCGATTGAAAATAGAGCTGTCGAAACGAGTAACGCAGGGGCAAGGTGTAGGCTTCGATATTTGACTGGAAATAGGCTTGCAGTGTTGCGGTTTCCGGTGCAGTAGTTGGATCTGATTCGGCGATGAAACCGAGTTTCTGCACCAGACGCCGACGGATGATGGAATCTTCCTGATCGAGACCCAGGCGCAGCGCTTCCTGATACAACACCTCTTCCCTGACCCAGTTATTTACCAGAGAATCCAGTTCTGTGGCTGAGGCGACCTGCCCGGTTTGTGTTTGCCACAAGGTGCCCAGCCGCTCCTGCATGGCGGCCGTGACATAGATTTCACTGCGATCAACTGAGAAAAAGGAATCTGCCCCGAACAGTAAGATGCCAATGACTACAAACCAGAGCAGCGGCTGTCGTAGCAAGTGTCTCATAACAACTAATCTATTGAGACGGGGATATCCAGATCGGCGACGACCAGACTCGCTCCTGGATGGTCGCCGCCAGATCTGCTCTCGGTGCAACGCCGGCACGAATGGCATCCCAGGTTGACCAGCGGCAGGTCGGATTTGCTATCGCCCTCACATAATAGAACGCATGTTGAGCGGCATCATAGTTGGGATCTTGCCAGCTGGCTTTTAGCTCGCTGGCTCCGAGACCGGCACTGATGCTGCAATCTTCCAGGTTAACCCGGGCCCCATTATCCGGACAACGATTGGAAGCCGGATCCACCACACCCCCGTCAGAGCAGGCCACATCAAACACCTGCTCCATCGCTTCGCCTGCTTCCACCCATCCCTTTATGATCTGAACTCGCTGCAGCGGCGGACCATTGGGATCTTTCGCTACCCAGGCAATAAAGCTGGGTTGTTGATTGGTATCGCCGATCAGATCACTGCCCATAGCCACGCCACCGGCGTAGGCGTTGGCGAGCATGTCACTATCGTCCAGCGGCGGCAGGTCATGACCGGCGAAGAAACGCACCTTCATACGTGGTCCGCTGGTACCGAAGGTTTCCTTGCGTCGAAACGCATTGTAGATTGACGCGCGTGTATTCTCTTCTGCCCACACGCCCGCCAGACCGGAGGCGCCCCAGGTGTTGTAATAAGTGTCAGCATAGAGTTCACCATTGGCTCGCGGCTGCGGCAGCGGCACAGACCCTCTTCTTATTCCGTCAGCATCCATTAGCCCGACCTTGCTCCAGTAATCATCTTCATCGCCGGCATAGGTTGCGTTGTGGGTGTCGCTGGAACCGATCACACCGAATTGATAGGGATTAAAGCCCTGCCCTGCCTGCATCTTTAGACCGTTGAGATAGGCTTCGCGCACGTAACTGCCTTCTACCTGGCTGGGTAAGCGGGTGGCTATCCTGAACGGCATAATTTCGAAATCGGCCCATTCGTCATTCGGCGATAGCGCCGGATGGGTATCGGATGTGCCTTTCACCTGGGTTATTTCCACCAGCGGCTCGTTGCGCATGCGCTGGCTGGCATAGGCGCTGTCCAGCGGCCTGCCGGACCAGTCGGTCAACATAAACATACTGCCATTGGAGCCGTTGGAATTGTGCGGGATCGCGAGACTCTCGATGCCAGCCGCTCGATTGTCATCCATCCATTGCCAGAGGCCTTCCGGATTCTGGGAATCTAAACGAGAGAATGGCATGGCTGGCGCGATGTCGTCCCTGAAAATTACATTGCGGTGCAGATTGCCACGATCATCGGTGCTGGATGTGTATTCATAGGCGATAAACGCGGTGAAATTACCTGGATCGTTGTGTCGATTCGCGGCAGCCACGATATCGTCCCAGGCTGTTTTCGTGATTTGCGGGTCGCTGATTTCGCTACTGCGGGCTGAGCGCATGAATGCGCCTATGCGCTGAAATTTAGCCCTGCGATCGGCGACGTCTCCTAGGTTGGTCATACCCTCGGCGACTTCGTGTTTGGAGATCTCGGTTGCAGGATCGGCCATCTCCCGCAACACGCCCAGGTAGAATGCGTGATCGGTGACGGCGTAAAAATCCAGCGGCACGTCCAGCTTCATCTCGAAACCTGCGGGGTGGGTTATGCTGCCACCCTTGGCGAAATCATAGGCGTCATCCGGGGAAGAAGTGGTGCCAAAGATAAACGCATCGAATGAGTACATGGTGTGTACATGCAGATCACCGAAATAAGCATTACGCTGCGCGTTGAACTCAGGATTAGTTGCAGGCGCAGTTGC
>CAJXIY010000183.1 GCA_913054495.1 uncultured Gammaproteobacteria bacterium
TTTAAATATCGCCTACATATGAACAAACTACTAACAACAATAACCTTGCTCTGCTTTGTCAAGCCTTAACCTGGCTCCACAACCGTTACAGTCCAATGCCTATCCTCTGGCTCTTCTGCCCTAGATAGCAACGCCCACCCCTGTTTCCTAGTAACCGCCCAGCCAGCATCCCACCCTAGGGGCATACCCCGATAAGTCAGAATGGTTCCATTGCACCCCTATACATACTATTGTGGACGAACGATTTGGTTAATTTTTGGTATGCGCAGCGCGCCTATTGGGAACTGGTTTCGAGGGGCAAAAATATTTTTTGCAAAAAAGCGGACGTTGGGTAATCGCTTGATTTCATGCTCGCTTATGACTGCATTCGGCCAATAGCGGACATTAACACTACTGAATCTTTACTCTGACTCTATTTATCCTGCACTCTTCTCATAACTACCTACGCACTGGCTCAGCTAGAGAGTCAAAAGCATAGCTGGCTTCGATGCGGCGCGATAATTCAGCGATCAGTTGCCCCCCCATAAAACCATTGGTCATAATGGCATAGCCATAACCATTGACTTTGTGTGCTGTTAACTGAGCCTGAAACCCCCAGTTTGATCCCCCATGGTCAAAATACCAACCTTCACCGCGTTTTGAGAGAGAAAACCCTACTGCAAACGGGCCGACTCCTACCGGGCTTAACATCTCACTTGTCGAGGCCTGAGTCAGCACCTTGTTAGAATGATTCTGATAAGAGAGTTGCACCTCAATGGCGAACTTTGCGAGGTCTGTCGAAGTCGTCCACAGACCCGCAGCTGCTAGTTCCGGATAGACGTGCCATTTTGGTCCCATCGCTGCCCCTGAAATGCCATGGGCACGCGCTGCATTGCGATCTCGATCAACAGGTAGTGGCTGCTGAAAGGTACTCGAGGACATGCCGATTGGCTCCAACACCATATCTTGTAGAAGTTCAGCATAAGGCTTGTCATAGGTGTCCAGGAGCAGTTGTTGCAATATCGTCACGCCACCGCCGGAATAATGGAAAGCGGTCATTGGTGGCCGGGCCATGCGAACCACGCCGACATTGGATTGTTCTGCACCATCGAAAATTTGCGGTAAGCTTGGGAGTGCTACCTGCGGCTCGTATCCCGGGAACCCTAAGCCATCACCCAGGCCTGATGTGTGGCTAGCAAGCATGCGCGGCGTGACGAATGCTGATTCTGTGTGCTCTGACTCAGGGATTTGCCACGAAGACAATAACTTGTTTACATCCTCATCGATGGAGAACCTGCCTTCTTCGGCAGCCTTTAGTAATGCCATGGCATTCACCGGCTTGCTGATCGAAGCGGCTTGAAACAGGGTTTCCGTATTCACCGCTGCCCCACTCTCCACATCGGCTATGCCGTAGCCTTTAGCCCAATGAATGTCAAAATCGCGAATCACGGCAATGCTTACACCCGGCACATTAAAGCGCTCGAGTAGTTCATCAATGGAAAGTTGGGACACGTCAATATCCGGGTCAGGCAGGCCTTGCTCAATGCTCGTCTGGTAGTCTTGCCCGTGGGCAGCGACACTGAATAAGCTCAGGGTGAGAAAGGTCAGTGAAGCAAGTCTGTATTTCTTCATTTAAATGTCACTCTAAGTTAGTTTCCGGCCAGTGTCCTGAAGTAGGGCTTTGTGTGCATTTCCCGCTTTTAATTTCCATCCAACTCCTCAATTGTAGCCATTGAAGGTCCTCGCTCTCGCTGCAGGCGACGGGCAACGACTTCGGTTTCACTCATCGCTCGCAGAATATTCTCACCGGCCAACTTCGCCATATCATTTTCTGACCACCCTCTTATAGAGAGTTCGAGAAATAACTTAGGATATGTAGATACATCTTCCATCCCTACCGGCAAGGAATCGGTACCGTCGTAGTCTGATCCAATACCTACATGATCAATACCCGCGACTTCAACCACATGCTCAATGTGATTCGCCACATCTACAATGGTGGCTTCGTCATTGCTGGTAAGAAAACTGCCGACAAAGGTAATCATCACCACACCACCGTTGTCTGGCAATCGGCGTAGAATTTCATCCGGCACATTACGTCCTACATCATTAAGCGCCTTGGTATCGGCGTGCGACCAAATCACCGGCGCCACGGATACATCCAGCGCATCGCTCATGGTGCCAACTGAGGTATGAGATAGATCCACCATCATCCCCAAACGATTCATCTCACGTACTACTTCATTACCAAACTCAGTAAGCCCGCCATGCACCTGATCACCGTTAGCAGCATCGGCCCAATCGAGAGTGCCGTTGTGGGTTAGGGTCATATAACGCACACCCATTGCATAATAGGCGCGCAATACGCCGAGGGAATTCTCGATTGCGTGCCCACCTTCTATGCCCAGCATGGAGGCAATTCTGCCCTCGCCGAAAATTCTATTTACATCCGAGGCGGTGTAAGCGGCGGCGAATACATCAGGGTAGCGAGCAATAATCTGATTTGCGATGTCAATCTGCTCAAGTTGCGCCTGTGCCGCGCCGGAATTAACTGGGCTGTAAGGAATATAAACAGACCAGAACTGTCCACCTATCATTCCTTCTTGTAGCCTTGGAATGTCGGTGTGAAACGCCGTGCGCTGCCGCAGATTATGTTCCGGTGCATGCACGTCGTGAGGAGAAGTCACACTTTCACGAATAGCCCAAGGAAGGTCATTATGACCATCGATAAGCGGTGTATTAGATAACACGCGTAGCACTTTAGCCACATGAGGGTCATCCTGAGAAAATGAAGGCCCTGCAAGCAGGAGTAAAACGGCGGCCAGGCAGATGGTAGATAATTTCATGGTGGTATCCTTAAACATATCGATAGCTTAGAACAGTGCAGATCATAACATTATGACTCAATCAAAAATGTACAAGCGCCACCGATTCCAACCTGAAATCATTCGACATGCTGTTTGGTTAAGAGGAATTTCTGAGGGCCGGAGCCGCCACCCACCCAGGACCAACGGACCCTGAGAATCCATAGTCCGTTATGCCAAATCGTAAGCGGTTGAAAAGGTAGGAAAAATGGTGGGCCCACAGGGACTCGAACCCCGGACAAACGGATTATGAGGCAGTGCAACCGATCGTAGTTTCTCTGAGTAAGCCGAAGAGTCGTAACGAGTTTTCTTTTTCCGAACTTCTTAGCCTGACCGAAATCGAACCTCTTCCGAACTTGATTGGGGGTGATAGGCTCACCGAACTTGGCAAGTGAAAGATTCCAAACGGGTTTCGATGACCGAACACCGAACTAAAACCGAAACCGATTGGAGGGTAACTTTCCCGACCGAAGTGGGGGGGGTGAAATTCTGCGAAACTGAAATTCTGGGGGAAGGGCAGGTGTCCGCTTTCGGCCAGGAGCAGACATTAAAACTACTGTATTTTTACGCTGACCCCATCCCATAACCCCATCCCATTTATTCAGAAACTAAAGCAAACCTGACTCCCCGCGTCCTGCCATTCGACAGAT
>CAJXIY010000184.1 GCA_913054495.1 uncultured Gammaproteobacteria bacterium
AGAGACCGTAAGCTGACCTTGACTACGGGATGCGGGATCATTAAACTCTCGCATCCTTTTTAGTGATCACGCTGTATGGCTCTCAAAAAGGCCGAACCTTGACACAGCTAATAGGATTAAATGGAGTACAAATGGCAACAATTAACCAGCTAGTACGCAAGCCCAGACGCCGCAAGGTCGTTAAGAGCGGCGTGCCTGCTTTGCAAGGCTCACCACAGAAGCGGGGCGTGTGTACGCGGGTTTATACAACCACACCCAAGAAGCCTAACTCGGCGCTGAGGAAGGTATGTCGTGTGCGTCTGGTTAATGGCTTCGAAGTGACTTCCTACATCGGTGGTGAAGGCCACAATCTGCAGGAACACTCCGTGGTTCTGATCAGAGGCGGTCGGGTAAAAGACTTGCCCGGCGTACGCTATCACACGGTTCGTGGAACCCTGGATACATCCGGGGTGGCGGATCGACGCCAGGGACGTTCCAAGTATGGTACCAAGCGTCCCAAGTAAGCGGCTTCCTGCGGTAATGATTGCCACCTTACCAGGGCAGGCCACGCAGAGAGTTTGAGTAAATAGTCAGAGGCTCATTAAGCCCATATGATTTAGAGTCATGGCAGTAAATTTTGCTGCCACTACAAGCGTAAGGATGCGCGGCTCATCGAGACTCTTTTAAAAACCGATGAGAGAGAGTAAGGCCAGGTACCTGACGTTCATTTTTAGTAAAAATGCGCCCGCAGGGAGTCCTGGATTAACCTGAATAAACAAGAGGTCTCAAATGCCTAGAAGAAGAGTAGTGGCAAAACGTGAAGTGCTGCCAGATCCAAAATTCGGAAGTAAAATCCTCGCAAAGTTCATGAACCACGTGATGGTCGATGGCAAGAAATCTGTTGCCGAGAAGATCGTTTACGGGGCCCTTGCTGTCGTCTCCGAGAAAACCGGTGCCGATCCGGTGGAGGTCTTTGAAAAGGCCCTGGAAAGCATCGCACCCATGGTCGAGGTTAAATCTCGCCGTGTTGGAGGCGCCACCTACCAGGTGCCGGTGGAAGTGCGAGTCGAGCGTCGCACTGCCCTCGCCATGCGCTGGCTGGTAGAACATTCGCGCAAGCGCGGCGAGAAATCCATGGCGCTGCGATTAGCCGGCGAAATAAGCGATGCTGCTGAAGGCAGAGGAAGTGCCGTGAAGAAGCGCGAGGACGTGCATCGCATGGCAGAAGCCAACCGGGCATTCTCCCACTATCGTTTTTAAGTAAAGCGTTTTTAACTGAAGCGTTTCCGAGGGAAGCGTTAATACTAGATTACATTTTGAGGGCATAGCTGTGGCCAGGAAACACCCATTAAATCGCTATCGCAATATAGGCATTGTAGCCCACGTCGATGCGGGCAAGACAACGACTACTGAGCGCATACTGTTTTATACCGGTATTTCGCACAAGATTGGTGAAGTCCATGATGGTGCCGCGACTATGGACTGGATGGAACAAGAGCAGGAGCGTGGGATTACAATTACCTCGGCTGCCACCACCTGCTTCTGGAAGGGCATGGACCAACAGTACGATGAGCATCGGATAAATATTATCGATACGCCGGGGCACGTGGACTTCACTATTGAGGTCGAACGTTCATTGCGTGTTCTCGATGGTGCGATAGTGGTCTTATGCGGCACTTCAGGGGTGCAGCCACAGACTGAAACTGTGTGGCGTCAAGCAAACCGCTACGAAGTGCCACGCATGGTATTCGTCAACAAGATGGACCGGGCCGGGGCGGACTTCCTGATGGTGGTTGAGCAGATGAAAGATCGCCTGGGCGCCAATCCCATACCACTGCAATTGCCAATCGGTGCGGAAGAGAACTTCAAGGGTGTAATCGACCTGGTGAAGATAAAAGCTATCCGCTGGAGTGAAGATGACCAGGGCGCAACGTTCAGCTATGAGGATGTTCCTGAAGATATGCTGGCTATAGTCGAGGAGTGGCGAGAAAATATGGTGGAAGCCGCGGCTGAAGCCAATGACGATTTAACGGAAAAATACCTGGAAACTGGAGGACTCAGCGAAGCTGAGATCATGCAAGGCATTCGTGAGCGGACATTGGCAAGCGAGATCGTTCCGACTCTGTGTGGCTCTGCATTCAAAAACAAGGGTGTTCAGGCCGTGCTCGACGCCGTAATCGACTACATGCCGTCGCCAACAGAGGTCAAGGCAATTGAAGGCGTACTGGAAGATGGTACGCCGACCGCCTGCATAGCTGATGATGATGAGCCCTTTGCAGCACTGGCATTTAAAATTGCCACCGATCCCTTCGTCGGCACGCTCACGTTTTTCCGCGTCTACTCAGGCACACTGAATTCCGGTGATTCGGTTTATAACCCGATCAAATTCAGGAAAGAGCGAGTGGGCCGAATGGTGCAGATGCACGCCAACTCAAGAGAAGAAATCAAGCAAGTGCTGGCGGGAGATATCGCCGCTGCGATTGGTCTGAAAGATGTCACTACGGGTGAGACACTGTGCGCGCTCGATCATATTGTCACGCTGGAGAAGATGGAATTTCCGGAGCCGGTAATTTCCGTAGCGGTTGAGCCGAAGAGTAAAGCGGATCAGGAAAAGATGGGTATCGCCTTGGGTAAGCTCGCGCAGGAAGATCCTTCCTTCCGGGTTGAAACGGACGAAGAATCCGGGCAAACAATTATTTCTGGCATGGGCGAGTTACATCTCGATGTTCTGGTGGACAGAATGCGCAGGGAGTTTTCGGTAGAAGCCAATATAGGCAAGCCCCAGGTAGCCTATCGGGAAACCATCAGGAAGACTGTGGAAATTGAAGGCAAACACATCAAGCAATCCGGCGGTCGTGGTCAATATGGTCATGTCTGGCTCCGACTCGAGCCGCTGGATCCGGATTCCGAATACGAATTTGTGAACGAGATTGTTGGCGGTACTATCCCCAAGGAATATATTCCAGCGGTGGACAAAGGCGTACAGGAGCAGATGAAGAATGGCTGTCTGGCCGGCTACCCGTTACTGGCGATGAAGGTAACTCTGTACGACGGTTCTTTTCACGATGTCGACTCCAGCGAAATGGCTTTCAAAATTGCCGGATCCATGGCGCTGAAGAAGGGAGCTCTGCAGGCAGATGCCGCCTTGCTTGAACCCATGTTTAAAGTTGAGGTTGTGACTCCCGAAAATTACATGGGAGACGTGATGGGTGATTTAAACCGGCGTCGTGGTCTGGTTCAGGGCATGGAAGACAGCAGTATGGGAAAAGTGATCAGCGCCGAGGTGCCGTTGGCGGAAATGTTTGGCTATGCAACAGATCTGCGGTCGGCAACCCAGGGCAGGGCGACTTTTACCATGGAGTTCGACAAGTATGCGATTGTGCCTAATAACATTGCAGAAGGCATTATTAACAAAAGCTAAGCGTGCTTTTTAGATTTGAGTGAGGGGGTATTGTGGCGAAGGAAAAATTTGAGAGAAATAAGACCCACGTAAACGTTGGCACGATTGG
>CAJXIY010000185.1 GCA_913054495.1 uncultured Gammaproteobacteria bacterium
CAGAAATTGCTCACGCTTGTCGCCGTGGTCGGAAACTATGAAACCGTTGATGCGAATCTTCTTGCCGACGATGAGCATCAGATTATTTGGGCCGGGAGCCGGCTCGGCATTGTTATAGGAAGAAATCATGCCGCAGGCCGCGATGCGGCCAAAGGGATTCATGACATTCAACGCCGCTTGCAGATGGTCACCGCCCACATTCTCGTAATAGACATCGATGCCATCGGGTGCCACATCTGCGAGCGCCTTGCTGAGATCGCCACAGGTTTTGTAATTGATTACCGCATCAACTCCGCATTCATCCAGCAACCATTGTGCCTTGGCGTCGCTGCCCACACTGCCGATTACACGACAGTCCTTTAATTTTGCGATCTGGCATACATTCGCGCCCACTGCGCCCGATGCCGCAGAAACGAAAACCGTCTCACCTGGCTTGGGCTCGCCGTAGGTTAACAGGCCAACATAAGCCGTTAAGCCGGGCATGCCGAGCGTGCCGAGATAGAGCGAGAGCCGGTCAGGATCGAACGGCGTAAGCTTGCTAACGGTGGCGGCGGGGGCTACGAATTTGTCCTGCCAGGCCGCACCATTCAACACGATATCACCTACCTGCAAGCTGGCATCGGCGGATTCCATCACTTCGCCCATAGCTCCGCCGTACATGACCGTGTCTAGCTGGTAGGGCGCCGCGTAGCTGGCCTCGGCGCGCATGCGACCACGCATATAGGGGTCCACCGACATGAAGCGATTTTGAACCAGCACCTCGCCGTCGTCAGGTGGTTGTAGCGCTACTTCCACCAGGGCGAAATCGTCATGGGTGGGCATACCAACAGGGCGGCGTATCAAATGAATTTGTCGGGCTTTGTAGTTGCTCATGGATGTTTACTCATTAAGTTACGGTTGTTCTCAAGTGCCGGGGTCGGCAATCGCTTTCGTGCTGCGATTCTGAATAACGACGATTGCCACCAGTATCCCGGCACCTACCATGTGAAAATAGATCGGAAACGGCGTCCACATCAGTAGCGCGGCGCTTAATAGCAACAGGCCGGCTATGGCCGCATTGATCTTGGTTTCCAGATGCCAGGAGAGTACGCCGGCCATTGCGTATAGGCCCATGCAGGACCAGATAAAGACTTCAATGCGCTCGGGCCAACTACCGGATATCAGTGGTGAGTAAGCAAACAGTACCGGCACCAGGTAGAGTCCTTTGGCGACTTTCCAACTGGTTAATCCGGTCGCCATTGGCGAGGTACCGGCAATACCGGCGGCGGCAAAAGAGGCCAGGCATACGGGCGGCGTCACATTACTGTCCTGGGATAGCCAGAATATGATCAGGTGGGCGCTAAGCAACATACCCGTCAATTGCTCAGGTTGTAGCATTTCGTTTCGAATAAGTTGCTTCATCTCCAGCGGCATTTCCTGCAAGGCGATGAGCGGATCGCCGCCAAACAGGCTGAGGGTAGCAGCCACGTTGGAGGGCAGGTCCCCCGCCTGTAATACGATGAGCAGTTGTGATTGCGACAGCAAATCAAAAATCACCGGGGCCGAGAGCGTGGCTAGAACGATATAGGAGGCGGTCACCGGCAGGCCCATGCCTATTACCAGAGACGCCAGAGCCACCAGAACCAGCGTGATCAACAGGCTGCCTTGGGCCCACTCCGCGATCATCAATGAGAAGGCATTACCGACGCCGGTCGTGGTGATCACATTGATAAAAATGCCCACCGCGACCAGCAACAGGGCGATGAACACCATGGTTTTGACCCCGTCTACCAGGGCATCGAATATGTCTGGCAGGCGCATGGGAGTCGGTGAGAGCCATGAAGCACCGATGACGGTAATGATTGCGAAGGCAGCGGAAGACGTCGGCGTTCGGCCTGCTATCAGCGTGCCGACCAATACCGCAAGGGGAATGATGAAATGCCAGCCTCTGGCAAACACGTCGGATAATTTTTCGGTGTCACCCTGGGCAGTTGGTGTTATGCCAAGACGTTTCGCTTCGATGCGAACGAAATAAGAAACAGTCAAAAAATATAACACTGCGGGTAAGGCGGAGGCAGCAATGATAGTAAGGTAGGATATACTGGTGTAGCTGGCTAAAACAAAGGCACCTGCCCCCATTATTGGAGGCATTAAGGCGCCACCAGTTGAGGCCGCGGCAACTACGCCGGCCGAAAACCTTGCGGTGAAGCCGGACTTCTTCATCATCGGTATGGTAATTACGCCAGTTGAGACAGTATTGGCTACGGCAGAGCCGGACACCGAACCCATCAGTCCGGAGCCGATCACGGCAACCAGGCCAGCACCACCGGTGAAGCGACCGGCCAGAGAATGGGCCAGGTCGACGATGAAATCTCCCATGCCTGAGCGTAATAGAAATGAGCCAAAAATAATAAACATGAACACGAACGTGGAGGAGATGTTGGCGGTTAGCCCGAACATGCCTTCGCTGGTGAAGAAACTGCGATAGAGCACGGTTTCCAGGCTAAGACCAGGAAATGAGAACACGCCGCTGATATATCTGCCAAGGAAAAGGATATAAGACAGGCTGACGATGATCAATATGGGCATGATCCAACCGGTAGTGCGCCGCGTGAACTCGATCGCCAGTCCAATCGCAATTATAGAGAACACGTAATCGCTGAGGATGTACTCGGTTTCCCGGGCATATAGCGCATTCTCGAACAGGATCAAATAGGCAGAAGTAAGAATTGCGGTTATGGCGAGGGCGACGTTCACCCAATACGAAATAGATTTTCGGGTGATCTTGTCAGATTCGTTGGCCATAAATGCGCAGATGGCGCAGAAGCCGCCAAAGTGGATTGCGGAGAGCCATAATTCGGAGATACTGGCAAAGACATTACAATAAATATGGAAGAGCGCGAAGAAGAATGCTGCCCATCTCAAGTACTTTGATTTCATAATCTGGTAGTCAAACTCCTGCTGCCTAGTTTAAAACCGCCGTCGGTTCTTCGACAATAAGCCTTGCGGGTATGTCTAATCCAACTTCACGATAATATCGAATCGCCCCGGAATGCAGTGGCGCACCAAGTCCCTCAATTGCGATCTCCAGGCGCATATCCCGGGTGGCTCCATGGATATCCTGCAGTGTAGCAAGGTTTTCCCATATAACTTTTGTCACCTGGTAGACGACTTCTTCGGAAATATCATCACGGGTGACCAACACATTGGGCGAGCCGACGGTGCGTATCAGTTTGGTCTGGTTAGGATAGGTGCCTGGGGGAAATTCATACCAGTCCCAAAGCGGATATTTTGCGTTGATCTTGTCGAGGGCTTCCTGGGTCCAGTTCAGTATAGTCAAGCGGTCGCCCAGCAAGGCGAAAGCCTGAGTTATTGAGCTAACCGGGGCACCGCCCGGGATGTTCATGCCGACGATATTGCCATCCTGAATGGCGCTGGTAGTGGGTCCATAGCCCATATAACCGAGCGTGAATTTTTCTTCGTAGTCTATGCCCAG
>CAJXIY010000186.1 GCA_913054495.1 uncultured Gammaproteobacteria bacterium
CCGATGGATCGGTAGAACTGAATCGAGGGCTCATTCCAGTCCAACACCGACCATTCTACACGGGTACAGTTTCGCTCTACGGCGAGCTTGGCGATGTAGGAGAGCATGGACTTGCCAAAGCCTTTGCCACGCATTTCAGGCTGAACATAAATGTCTTCCAGATAGATGCCCGGCCGGCCCGTAAAGGTGGATAAATTGTGGAAGAACAGGGCATAAGCTACCGGCGTGGCCTGGTACTCCCCGATCAGTACTTCGGCATAGGGGCGTTCGCCGAACAGGGACTGTTGCAGGATTTGCGGAGTAGCGACTACCTCGTGGCTCAATTTCTCGTATTCTGCCAATTCCTTAATGAATTGCAGGATAAGTGGGCAATCATCGGCGTTGCTGCTGCGAATATTGAAGTCGGTCAGGGCAGTTTCAATTTTCATGAAATATTCTCTGTGTTTTTGGCAATTATACACAGTGATGGCAGCCGGGTGCTCGCTGCGAGGTCGGAAAAGTGGGCTACTTTTCGTGGTTCCTTCTGGTTGCTATACTACGCGCCCTTTTTGCCAGCCGAATGCGGGTTCAGGATCGAAAATCCCCTGGGTCCAAGCGAGGGAACTGGTAAATCGAGAAGCGTATTAATTCAAAGGAAACCCGATGTCAGAGCAGAAATCCACGATCATTTATACCGAAACCGATGAGGCGCCAATGCTGGCGACTTACTCCTTGCTGCCAATTATCAAGGTGTTTACCGACGCATCTGACATCGTTGTCGAAACCCGGGATATCTCGCTGGCGGGTCGGGTCATCGCCAAATTTCCAGAATTTCTGCGCGATGAACAGAAGCAGGCAGATGCGCTGGCAGAACTCGGTGAACTGACCCAGGACCCGATGGCAAATATCATCAAACTCCCCAATATCTCTGCCTCCCTGCCGCAGATGAATGCGGTCATCGAAGAGCTTCAGGGTAAGGGCTATGCACTTCCAGATTATCCGGCAGAGCCGAAAACTGCGCAGGAGCAGGACATCAAGAGCCGCTATGACGGTATCAAGGGCAGCGCGGTCAATCCGGTATTGCGGGAAGGCAACTCGGATCGCCGGGCACCTGCTTCGGTCAAGGCCTACGCTCGCAAACATCCGCATTCGATGGGAGCCTGGTCCGCCGCCAGTAAAACCCATGTCGCCCATATGAGTGGCGGGGATTTCTTCGCTAGCGAGCAGTCCACAACGCTCGCCAGAGCCACCACCGTGCGTATCGATTACGCCGATGCCGATGGCAAGGTGACTGTACTCAAGGAGGGCATCCCCGTGTTGGCGGGCGAAGTGATAGATGCCTCGGTCATGAGTAAAAACGCGCTGCGCGAGTTTCTGGCAGCGGAAATCGATGATGCCAGGGAACAGGGGGTGCTTCTGTCTCTGCACCTCAAAGCGACCATGATGAAGGTCTCCGATCCCATTATCTTCGGCCACGCCGTGACAGTTTTCTTCGAAAAAGTGTTTAGCAAATACGAGACGGTTTTTGCGGAGTTGGGTGTAGATCCCAACAATGGTATTGGCGACGTCTATAGCAAGATTCAATCCCTGCCGGCAGCAGAGCGCGCTGCGATCGAGGCAGGCATAACCGCCTGCTACGCGCAGCGCCCGGAGTTGGCGATGGTGGATTCTGATCGCGGCATCACCAACCTGCACGTGCCAAGCGATATCATCGTCGATGCCTCGATGCCGGCAGCGATACGCACATCCGGGCAGATGTGGGGCCCCGACGGTCAGCTCCACGATATGAAGGCAATTATTCCCGATCGTTGTTATGCCGGTGTTTACCAGGAAGTGATAGCTTTCTGCAGGGCCAATGGTGCCTTCGATCCTGCCACCATGGGCAGTGTACCTAACGTGGGCCTGATGGCGCAGAAGGCCGAAGAGTATGGCTCCCATGACAAGACATTTGAGATCGCCGGCGATGGCAAGGTGCGGGTGGTGGATAGCGAGGGCACGGTATTGCTGGAACATCGCGTCGAAGCGGGTGACATCTGGCGCATGTGCCAGGTCAAGGATGCGCCGATACAGGATTGGGTAAAACTGGCGGTGAGTCGCGCCAGGGCTTCCAGCACACCTGCCGTGTTCTGGCTCGACGAGGCGCGTGCCCACGATGCCGAAATAATCAAGAAGGTGAATCGATACCTGCCCGATCACGACACCACTGGCCTGGAAATTCAAATCTTGACACCCCAGGCCGCTACCCGTCTCTCCCTGCAACGAATCAAGGCCGGGCAGGACACCATATCTGTTACCGGCAATGTCCTCAGAGACTATCTCACCGATTTATTTCCCATACTGGAACTTGGCACCAGCGCAAAGATGTTGTCCATCGTGCCACTGATGAATGGAGGCGGTCTGTTTGAAACCGGTGCCGGCGGGTCGGCGCCCAAGCATGTGCAGCAATTTAAAAAAGAAAATCACCTGCGTTGGGATTCCCTGGGTGAATATCTGGCATTGGCTGCTGCGCTGGAGCATCTGGCCAATGTCACCGCTAATCCCGGAGCCCAGCTGTTGGCAGACGCGCTGGATAAGGCCACAGGTAAATTTCTCGATGAGAACAAGTCACCTTCGCGCAAGGTAAATGAACTGGACAACCGAGGCAGCCACTTTTACCTGGCCATGTACTGGGCCCAGGCCCTGGCGGAACAGGACGTTGATGCAGAACTGAAGACAAGATTCACAGCTCTTGCTGAGGCCTTGAAAGCGAGTGAATCCACGATTGTTGGGGAATTGATTGCGGTGCAGGGGGTAGCGCTGGATTTGGGTGGTTACTTCAAGCTTGATGCTGCGAAAGCGTCGGCTGCCATGAGACCCAGTGCCACTTTTAACGAGATTCTATCGCAGGCCTAGGTCTTCAGGCTCGGGTTTTCAGACTCGCGTCTTCAGGCACGGGCTCTCAGACTTGATGTTCAGATCCAGGTCTTCAAACTGAGCACAGCAGTAGTAATTGCTCACAAAAAAAAGCCCGCCGGAACAGGCGGGCTTTTCGTTGCTCAAAGCAATCTATTTGATGGGTCGAACATAGCGCTTGATACCACCGACGGGGCCAACCTCGGCACCGTATATATTGCCATTTGCATCAGCCACAACACCTTCTGCAGTACAGGTGCCTCGGCAATCAGGAATCGGATCTGGAATCAGAAATTCCACCTCACCGGTAATGGCGTTACCAATGCGGATACAGGCGGCAGTAAGCTACCAGGAATGGCCACAGAGCTGCGCCCTGGCTCGA
>CAJXIY010000187.1 GCA_913054495.1 uncultured Gammaproteobacteria bacterium
CTACAGAATGCTAGATGTTGTGAGAGAAGAAAATGGTGCCGCCACCAAGAGTCGAACTCGGGACCTGCTGATTACAAGTCAGCTGCTCTACCACGGCTGAGCTATAGCGGCATTATTTCAGGATTTGTGCGCCTCGTTGACTGGGTCAGCTGCTACTCTCAATATTACGGCTGAGCTATAGCGGCACAGGTCGCGCATACTACATAAATTCCGTTACGTGTTCAATAGCTTCAGAAGTGCTGGATCCACCGACAACGGCACATCGAGCAAGGTCTCCCCGCTACGCCAATATACGACACTACAGACCAGAGTACGCCTGAACATCACCGAGACAATGGTATTTAGAGCCACGATTGTTTGTTAAAGTAGCTGCGCCATGAACAACCCGACTGACACATCGGCCTGGAAAGCTTTGCTGGCTCACAGCAAGGAATTCAAACAGCGCGATTTTCGACTAAGCGAATTATTCCATGGGTCGAACAATCGATTCGATTCATTTTCATTGCGTCACGAAAACCTGTTGCTGGACTACTCCAGAAACTATCTCAATGATGCAACCAAAAAGCTGCTAATCGATCTGGCACACCAGCAGCAATTACCCCAGGCCATCGCCGCGATGTTCGCCGGCAAAGCCATCAACAACTCAGAACAGCGGGCGGCCCTGCATGTGGCATTGCGAGAGCCAGGGGAGTCCAGCGAACACGGCGAGGTCATCGATACACTTGCCCGCATGGAAAAATTTGTCAACCGCGTGCAAGCGGGTAGCTGGTCCGGTTTCGACAGCAACAGAATTACTGATGTCGTCAATATCGGCATCGGTGGCTCCGATCTGGGCCCTGCCCTGGTCACCGATGCGCTATCGGCGTTTGCCACCGGGCAGGTCAAACTCCATTTTGTTTCCAACATCGATCCCTCTCACATTGCAACGACACTGCTCGATCTGCAGCCAGAATCGACACTGTTTATAATCGCGTCCAAATCTTTCTGTACCGAGGAGACCCAGCGCAATGCAGTCGCGGCGCGGAAGTGGTTACTCAGCAAGCTTGAAGATGAAAAGGCCACCAGCAACCACTTCGTAGCCATTACCAAAAATTCTGCCGCCGCCACCAATTTCGGTATCGATCCGAAAAATATTTTTCCTCTGTGGGATTGGGTCGGCGGCCGCTACTCTCTGTGGTCGGCGATCGGTCTGCCCATCGCGCTGGCAATCGGTATGGACAATTTTCGCCAGCTCCTGGCCGGCGCCCACTCCATGGATCAGCATTTCAAAAATGCCGATCTTGCGGACAACATGCCCGTCATGATGGCCTTGATAACAATTTGGTATCGAGGCTTCTTCGATTGTCATAGCACCGCAGTCGTACCCTATAGCCAGGGACTGAAGTTGCTGCCCGCATATCTGCAGCAACTTTACATGGAGAGTCTGGGCAAGAGTGTCGATGTCAACGGTGTCGCTGTTGGGTTCGACACCGGGGAGGTGTTGTGGGGCGGCGTCGGCAGCGATGGCCAGCACTCCTATTTTCAATTGCTCCACCAGGGCAGCGATTTTATTCCCGTGGATTTTATCGCCTTTGCCACCGCTGCCGTGGCGGACGCTCAAACCCAGCACAGGGCGCTGCTGGCCAACTGTTTCAGTCAGAGCCTCGCGCTCATGGCGGGGGAAACCGACCCGGAGTCGCCCCACCAATACATTGCCGGTAACAAGCCCAGCAATACCCTGTTGCTATCTGCCCTCACTCCCTACAACCTTGGTAGTCTCATCGCCTTGTTTGAACACAAGGTCTATGTGCAGAGTGTTATCTGGAATATCAATGCCTTCGATCAGTGGGGTGTGGAACTCGGCAAGAGACTATCCCGCCAAGTATTCGATGCACTCGAGGCTCCAGGCGAACCCAGCGGTCTGGACGATTCCACCACAAGCCTGATAAAAAAGGTCCGCGAGTGGAATCCCTAGGCGCGCGCTAATATGAGCATTAGAGAGATACCTGTCAGCTAGAATCGACTCCCGATTCAGGAGACCGCGGTGTAGTGTTCGACGCTTGGGAAGGGATCAAAGAAGTGATGAAGCAGCGCTTTCCACTGCTCATATTCCCTCGACTCGCGGAAGCCAACGGTGTGGTCTTCGAGACAGGCCCAGTGAACCAGTAACAGATAGCGGCCTGGATTCTCTATACAGCGTTGAGTTCATGAGAAATATACCCCGACATGCCGGAGATGATGGATTCAGCTTGGGCGAAGGCGGATTCAAACTCGGTACCCAGACTGGGTTTCACGTCCAGTATCGCAACTTCAAGTATCAATTAGATTCCTCCAGATGTTAACAACAGTCAGGTCCTATTGGCAGACTGGCCTTACTTTACGGGTATCCACACTTCTTCCTCGGCATTAGGATCATCTGGCCGGTATCCAGGCGGCAAAATTTCGAATTGTTCCCTGCTATCGAGATCGAACTCTGAATTCGGAAACCAGTTGCCGAAGATATACTGGAAAGTGGTTTGAAAAGCGCTAGCCGGTCCCTCGTGCAGAAAAACAGCGTACTTGCCACCTTTCAGAATAAGGGATTCCATGCCCATTGGTATGTTATCCAGCTTGTCGACTTCTACCGCAGCCCATTTCTCGAACTTGGTAGCACCCGTGAAGTTTTCGAAACTGTGTGCATCCTCATAAGCCTTTATGCAGTAATTGCTGGCATCTAGTTTGTGTTTGATCTCTCCCCGCCGCGGCATAAATCGGCGAAAAAGTTCGCTGGTAGTATCGTCGATCAGATTCATGGTGACATGCATGCCAACTAATGTCTTTTCTTCGAGTAACTCAATACGCGGTGCTTGCATGCTTCGATCGCCTTCGTCTAGTTTATGCCATTCTGCCCAGAAGCCTTCAATTGCATATACTCCTGCGGTAATCATCACTGGCTCCGGGCGCACCGTAGCTCTATCGGGCAGTTCATGGATCATTAGGAGCTTTCCGAATCTGACTGGCAGGACGCTCGCGAGGTTTCACATAGGACTCGCAATTCCTTGCAGCGGAATTTAACGAGGTTCCAGCCTGACAAAATAACGCGGAGGGAAACCGGTAAGCACGCGAAAGACGAAGCCAAGACTATTGTCATCATCAACGCGATCATGCTCCTCACCGGCAACGGGCACCGCCGTATAACTCGATCGAATGCCATCCATCTCAATTTCAACAGCAGGATTT
>CAJXIY010000188.1 GCA_913054495.1 uncultured Gammaproteobacteria bacterium
CATAGGCAACCGACGGATGAATGGCTTTATGAAGAACACCATGTTCCGGCTTGTCCCTGCGATCTGAATGCAAGTTGATGGTGGTAAAGCCTTTCTTGGCCATAGTTTAGACTCTTTCGTCTGCTGGACAAATGCTGGCGGAGTTATACACCAGTGCTTTTGATATTGGAAGCCAGCCTGGGCGATTACTGCTGTCGATCGGCATTATCCTGGCATCGAATACACAGGGTCGCTTCCGGCTGTGCCAGCAGTCGCCGCAAGGGGATGGATTCATCGCAGCTACGGCAGTAGCCGTACTCATTCGCAGCCATTGCCCGTAACGCTGCCTGCACCTTCTGGTATCTTAATTTGGTTTTGCCGCGGGTTGAAACCGCCATATTTTGTTGCTGCATGGCGTCCATTCGAGAGATTCGGCCCACCGTGGTCTGATCGAGGGTGACAATCTTACTGGCTTCCGAGCTGTTGCTGAGTCGTTCGCCGATTTCCGTTTGTAGCTCGAGCAGCCGATGCCGCAGTTGCTCAAGATTTGCTGTATTCAATGCTTTCATAACTGCTCCGCATGGGTCCTGCTGCGAACCAACGAGCTTATGGAACCGGCAGATCCTGAAAAAGAGGCCTGGCGTTTATCAACTCCTGAATTTCAGACAGGCGCTGCCGATACTCCTCGCTAGATCGATTCTGGTAGATGGCATTGAAATCTAATTCCGACAAGCCATCACGGTTGTTGCCTACGGGGGGCATATAATCGGCTTCATCTTGTAGATTAGCCAACCTCTCCTGCATCAACCGCGCGGTTCGTGCATCTCGTGTCGAATGGCCTGCCATGGTAACGCCGACGGTATTGGCGGCCAGATCTGAGAAACTGAAGCCAGACCGGTACCGGGCGTCGTAAGCTTCCTTGGTGGTGGCGAGCATTTGTGCCAGATCGGCACCCGCCGACGCGGTGATCGCGGCCATCGCCACCAGGTGCCGGGCTAAATCTTGTCGCCTGCGCAACCGCACCTCGATGAGTTTTGGCTGGGGTAGGGTTGCTGCCAGTTCCACCCCTATCAATTGTTCGATGTTTTCACTGTTTATATAGATCGCCAAGGACTGGAACAGGGTTCGATTCTCGGCAACCGGATCGCTTCCGCTGCGGGATTTTTCAACTGCCGCCGTGAACAAGGGAACAAGAAATGCGTTCAGTGACACGGCGCGTAAATCGGAAGGTATGGCCGCCGCAATTTCTCCTATCTGCCGATAGTAGTCCATTATTCTCTGTTGATCCTGATCGGAAATGAACAACTGTTGTGCGTGGTTGCTGATGTTGCTGATTAAGTCTGGGTCCCACACCAATTCAACATCGATGCGGTCGGGCGAAACTGTCACCCGCTGGACTCTGGAAAGCAGCAGATTGAAATCCTGATAGGCGGTATTCGAAGATTCAAGGCTTGCTCGAATTCGCGTTAGAGCGAATTGCAAAAACGCCTCGGGAACATCTAATTTGCCGATCTGCAGGGACGCAAGTTTTAACAAATTGCCACTGCCAGTGAACTCCGCCTGCAGGTTCAGAAACAGTGGCATAGGGAGTCGGCCCAGTTCGACGCTGAGGGTGGAGGTGAGTGTGTTTTCGTTCAATGCCAGTCGTGCCGTCCAAGTTGGTGACAGCTTCATGACGCCCATGCTGTAGCGCAGCAGCAGATTGAGTTCATGGGCGTTAAATTGCAGTCTCTGCAGGCTCATATTCTGTGGTGACGGCGGCGCACCATCCAACAGTAGCTGCTCAATTTGTGAAAGTTCGCCCCGGTTGAACGGCGCGTTATTTGAAACTGTGGGGTCGGTTTCCACCCAAAGTATGATCAGCACGAGAGGTGCACTGACGACCAGCACCAGCAGCGCTTGCAATAATTTCGCTAAACTCTTGGATAACAGGGTGGCCATGAGGGGTCCAGGTTCCAGATCGAATTTTTCAGAGAATTGATCGGAGGTTCCTTAATATTGAAATACTGCTGCCAACAACAGGCAAAAGCCGACATAAGAAGGTAATTTTACTGGCAAATCGGCCCTTTATCGCTATAAAGTATGACAAAATCCACATTTTACGGATTTAATGTTGGAAATAATTTATTAATCAACGGCTTGGCGTTAATATTCGGCAGACAGATGTCGTAGTGATGGGCGATGCCCCAGCTAAAGGAGAGGCGTATGAGTTTCCTGAGTAAGCGATGGTCAGGCAATATCGGTGCCGGCAAGGCGGCTCGCCGAGCCCTCATGGGGATCTGCATATTCTTGATTTTGGGCGCCTGTAGCTCACAGGCAGCCAGGGACGCTGAGCTTGCTGCCGTGGAAGCGACACGTGTAGCTAGCGAACAGGAATCGGCGCGGCTAGACGCAGAGCAGGCACGCCAGCAGGCGGCTGAGCAACAGCGGCAGCGAGAAATGCGCGCCGCAGAAATAGCTCGCGAGCAGGCAGCGCGGGAACGGCAGGCGGCAATAGCACGGGCGGAAGAGGAAGCAGCACAGCGGCAGCAAGACCAGGCCGAGGCCGCGGAGCAGGCGCGCTTAGCAGAAATCGCGGCGGCTGAAGCACAGCGGCAGGAAAAACTGGATCGCATCACCGAACTGGAGCGGCAGATCGCCACAGTTCAGGCTGACGCCAATAATGACGAGGCGATGCGGCGGATATTACAGGAAGCGATCGAAGTTGCCGAGGAGTTGCTGGACGTGCTTACCGCCGAGCAAGCGAAATATGAACATACTGATGCCGCTGGAGTGCCGGTCCAGCCTCTGGCCAAGGAGTTGATAGCCGAGTTGGAACAGCGTAAGGATGACCTGGTGCGGCAAGCCAGTCTAAGATGAACATACAGCTACAGGGTACCTCTGAATAATGGCATACGGTCTCTGCGTGGTCTGAAGCGTACAGGTGCAAGACGCACTTCGCAGGTAATGACCCAGTCCTTGGCAAGAAGTGCAACGCAGCAACTGTGCGCTTCAGAGTGCGCCCTTCGGGGCCTTCAGGCGGTTCCGCACTCTGCGTTGCCAATTTTCTACAGGCGGACGCATGTCTTGACCGCCAGGGAAGGCGGAAATGCAGGTTTTGCAGGAGCAAAAACCTGCCTAATTGTCGCCTTGATTGCGAAACCGCCTGAAGGCCAGAGACCATATGACATTATTCAGAGGTGCCC
>CAJXIY010000189.1 GCA_913054495.1 uncultured Gammaproteobacteria bacterium
GCATTCGAAGTCATATTATATTCAGATGCCAAACCTCAAGTCTAGAACTCTCAAGCGCCTCAATGACCAGCCCGTGGAGGTTTTTGGTCTGCAGCTTTCGCCCGGTGATCTTATTCACGAACACTGACAGCGGTATTTCTGCACTTAACCATGCCCACTGTTGCTAGACTTGGCTATGAACCGGGTAGTCCTGTTCTACAGGAACAGCGGCGCGAATGACATCATGCATCCATTGTGCAGAACCGGGAAAACCGCCAAAGCTGAATACGTGAATACCGACGATGTTGTTTGCGCTATGGGTCGCGCAGTGATGGGCAATAATTCGAAGTTGTTCGGTGGGGTCGGTATGCATAGCCAGCGTTGCAGCCTTAATCCCCAGCTTCTGGAGCGCCCACAGAGAGGTGCTCACTCCACAGAGGCGGGCATAGCGCATCAGCGATAGGATATCCGTTGGTCCCGCCATACCGGCATACACTGGCACGCCGGGAGCCTCCGTCGCCAGAGTCGCACAGAATTGGGTGATATGTTGCGGGGCAAAACAAAATTGGGTCAGCACTGAGGCGCCGATACCGGCGTCAGCCGCCCAGGCCAATTTCCTGGTCAGCGCCTGCTGTAAGGATGAAGTTGAGATCAGGGAGTGTCCCTCTGGGTAACCGGCAAAACTGACCTCCTTGATACCGCAGGATTGCAATATGCCGCTGTCGAGTACAGCTTGGGTATCCGCAAATGGCCCAACAGGCTCTGGCTCGTCTCCGGCAATCAGCAGGACACGCCGAACATTGCATTCATCCACCGCTCGTGACAGAAACTCGCACAGCTGCACCTCTGAAGCCAATCGTCTGGCGGCAATATGGGGCACCGGATTAAACCCCGCCTGAGTCAGGGACTGCATCCGTTCCAGGTTCGTCAACAGCTTGCGGTTCGCCAGGGCTGGGATAAAAACGCTCATCGCGTAGGGCAAAAGATCCTGGCCGCGTTGGATAGCGTCTGTGCGGGTTTCGATCAACTCAATCGAACCATCCGCCACCAATTCAGACTGGATCTGCGAGATTTTTGCGTGCGTCGGGTTGGGGTTCATGTCAGCTAGTCTCTTTTCTTGGATACTACATAGGACTCGTCGTAAAACCAGACCCCATTGTGTGCCTTAAGTGTGGCCTCGGTTGCCTCGAGGTATTGGCCACTCTTCACTACTGCAGACAGGCGCTCATCCTCGATTTGCGCCACATAAACCGCGGCATTCCAAGCCGCAAACAGGGTGGATGTGCCGATGCTGGATTCCACCTCATTTGGGAGTGTGTGCATGTCGTAGCGAAAAATAGAGCGCGAGTCGGCGTAGACGTTCAGGTTGTAGTGGCGCGAGTCTTTACCCAGATATTTGCGTAAGGCCCGTAAGATATCATGGCGATCAACCTTGAATGGTTCCTCATCGGGCCACACCCGGTGGATGATTTCCATGCCGGGGTCATTGCCACAGGAATGGATGCCGATAAGACGGCCACCCTTGCGCAGCGCACGGGTCAGCGGGCCAATAACCTTTTCTGCCTTGAATTCGGCGGAGACCCGGGCGCGATAGGGCTGGGATGCAATCACCAGGTCAAAATCGGCTCTAGCCTTACCCGGTTCCGGTATAACGTCGTTCAGAAGAAAACGGTAGTCTTCCCGATAAATCACCAGGACTGCCGGCCGCTCGTAGATGGGGTTACCTGTTTTCTTACTGTGCCCGGCCTGCCAGTATTCAGCCAGGAATCCTTCCAGGTCATGGAATTGCTGGTTGAATTCATGGGCGGTGGTGCCGCTCAGTGCTACATTTTTCCAGACCAGGGAGTTAGCTGCCTCGACCCGGTGCGGCGACAGCCACGGAGCCTCTGAATAGTACATATTAGTTATTACCAGCACAGTGGCCGGGTGCTCAAGAAATCGGTCTGCCATCTTGGCAAAGGACAGCCGCACATCTTCGAGGCTTATTTCTTTGCCAGATATATAAAACGGCATGGTGGGGAAGCGGGTGTGCATTTCGCGCATCACGGCGGACAGTACCGTGCCATCGCCCATACCACCATCAAACAACCTTATTGCTGGAGGCTGGGGATGCAGATGGGCCAACTCCTTGCCGACGCGAGCAGCCACGATCTCCTTTTCACTACAGGTGTTTACGAATAACAGGTATTTCTGGCGATTGTCGAAGAACCGGAAATTCCTGGCCTGGGAACCGTTTCCGGTCTCTTCAGGTTCTGTGACAGCTGGACTGCTGTCTCCATTGACGGATAGCAGGTGTAGCGAATCGGCTTCAGACTGGCGCAAGCTTTGCCAGCCATTCTTCTTGAGAAACCCGGTTACCCGATCCCAGGTCTCCGGTGTCACTCGCGAACCATCCTTGAGTCGGGAGACAAATTTGCCATCGTTGACCGCGCGCTTGCCAAAGGTCGACTCGGCGATATGCTCTGTCTTGCAAAATGCCGAGATTTCCGCGAGCAGATTTATCGGCGCTGGTCTTTCAGTAGTAGTCACTATTTCTCCTGACTGGTATGACGCTGATTTATTCAATCACAGCAAAGTTGGGAGACATACCATAAGTGAGATTTTACAAAATAGTGGGATCTCTCCCACCCAATGATCTGCTTTCACAATTCATTTTAACTCCGGGTCGGCATTGGCCTTTGGCTTGTATTGGCACGAAATTTAGAGCGCAAATAAGAGTGAATTGACTTCGTATGCATGCCAATTAGTCCTCATTTCAATTATCGTATACAGGGCTGAAATTTGAACAAATCGACATAAAGTGCCCGTATGTCCACAGGAATAGCCGAAATCAAGGTCAATTTGATTGTCTGTTTTTGTCGCGGTGCATGCTTCGTGTTGAAAAGAATAGTAAAATAGTTTGACTTCGAATTCAACAAGTGGACAATGCTTGCTAGACTATCATTCGAAACGACTCACAATACCCATAACCACAAGTGCGAGAGGACGTAAAAATGCGTAAACAAAATAATGACAATCTAGAGGATGCCCCGATGACCAATAGGTTTCGTAAAACCTTACTTAGCTGCGCTATTACGACGCTGGCGTCAACTCCACTTTTGTTTGGCGCTCCCTCAGCAGGTGCGCAGGCAGTAATTGAAGAGGTCGTCGTCACCGCAAACAGACGGGCGGAGAATATTC
>CAJXIY010000190.1 GCA_913054495.1 uncultured Gammaproteobacteria bacterium
GTCGAAGTCGGCGAAGATCTCGTCGACTCGAGCGTCTAGAGGACCGTCAGCCTGCTGTGCAACCACGAATTGAATAGGCCAGGCCAGCAAAACCAATATCAGTGCAAAGTAAAATTTTGGTTCTTCTTTAATCATCTTAGCCTCCAGTTTGAATTGACATTTTTTTCTATGCTAGGTCCGTTTACGGCTGCGGACGTTAGAAAACGTGGCCTTCTCCATTATTGCGCGACGCGCGGCATTAAGCTTTATTCAAGCTCTCCCCGAACATTGTTGCATCGGCACTCTAATTCGCAGCTAAGTATTCAATAATTTCCTTGTTGATAAAGTGAACAGCTAAGCCAGGTGCGGGACCGCTTTCTAGAAATTCGCTGTAGGCGTTTGCCCAATATCTCTTTTCATCTTCGGGCATATTAGTAAAGTTCGAAAGCAAGGAGAGCTGGATTGTCGCAAAAGAGCGGGACTGGGCTGGCATATTGTCCTTTGCATAGGAAAGCAACACCCGCATCTCTTCAAAATTCTGCTCCGTGGCGAGCTTCGTAGCGAACAGACTATAGGCGCTGACGCTTCGCATAGGAGAGTTTGTTACGCAGCTCGTCCTGTCTAGCCAACCGTCCATGAATTCATGAAACTCAGTGAGGGTCGTGGCGGTTATGGTTGATACAGGAACGAAGATATCATCGGTGTTAAAAATTCTATCCCAGCCGTAAAGAAACGACAGCGTGCGATTATGACCGTGGTCGGTTTCCATGTTTCGCTGGTGATGGGTGATTAGTGGAATTTCTAGGCCGGCCAACAGTCGCTCATAATTTCGAGTACCTACAGAAATTGAAGGCTCGTCTTCACCTGCAGACAATATCAAGCACTTCCCAGCGAACTGCTCTCGGTGTTGAGACGCAGCGATGGTAATGCCCTCATAGTAATTATATCGATACCACAACGATGGACTGCCCGCGATGTAGGAATCGAACAGTTGTGGCTCCGTCATCAGGGTTTGCAGTGTAAATATCCCGCCAAGGCTGTAGCCGAATAGTACCTTGTGAAAGAAGGGGCCGTAGTTCTCTTCGGCATAGGGAATCAGGCTATCTTTAATGAAACGGATCATGGCGTCGGAGTCAGGATCCGTTATCTGCCCGTCCTCCCATTCGGGAGAGCCTTCGACTGCGTCAACGGGCGTAGGTGGCACGAGGTCTCGAATGCGGTCAGCCATGGGGACGCCAATGATCACGGCATCTTCGACCCCGGTAACTAATACTCTAGCGTTGTCATCCATTGCTATCACGAGCACTCGATTGTTTGGAACCAGATTGCGGTTGTAAACAATTGTGATGGGCTGCAGACTACCGTCTCGATCTAGAAAATCGATCTCCTCGACAATCTGCGGCTGGGTCTGCTGTGCCTTATACTGTGCGATGAGATTCGCCTCGATTTGCTGTCGTGCAGCCAGGGTAGAATCTGCATCTGAGGCCAGTACTGGCGATAGGAAAGAGGATACTAAAAAGATTGCAAGGAATTTATTGATGTTCATCGGTCTTCTCCTGGAAGGGTGAATGAGTGGTTATCTGTAGAAGCTGACAATTCAAAACACATAACATTTGTATAAGTGTAGATGCCCGCTTTTCCTACACTTCGCTCCACTTGAGCGTCTGCTTTCGGCCAGTAGCGGACATTACAATCATTTGGATCTAACGTGCCGTTCACTCCCACTAATCCAATTTCTCACCCGGAATATTCTGACCATCTTGATGCAGAGTTACTCTGGTCGCTATTCCATTTTCATCTAATTCGAAAGTCATTTGAGCATCTACCACTTTGAGGAAAAATTCCGTTGCTGATTCGGCAAAGGATTCAATTCTTGGTTGTGCCGTGGCCTGTGTATAGAAGCGGCCATCTTCTACTGTAAATTCGACGACAAATTCAGGCGCCAGTTGATAAGAGCCTACCAATTTTAGTAATTGCTCTTCTGGCAAACTAATTGCAACACGCTCTTTCGGGGGTTCGGCGTCAGCTAGAGGAGACTCGGGGTTCAGAAGGTGATGGCCAATATCATCAGGTGTACTAGTTGAATTAACCATTACTACAACGCCACGTTTGTTTACAGTCGAGAAGCCGGCGAAGCTACGGTATCCTCCTGTACCTCCATTGTGCCAATGATAGGAATTCTCTCCTTCCCCGACAATTATCCAGCCGAGGCCAATTTTTGTATTTCCGGCACCAAAATCCTCTCGTGGTTGATGGGCAAGCTCCATAGCAGGATTTAGAGGAGAGTCGATCAGACTAGGTTTTTGTCGAATTGAGTGATTAACTTGTCAATACCAAACTGTGTATCACCATTTGAATCGCAATCTGAAGAAGCGGCAAAGGTGAGGCCAAGTGGGCAAAAGATCAATAGTAATAAGAAGCTGGATTTGGGCAAGCTCATAATATATTCCTTATCAAAAGGGGGCGAAGTGTTAATTCCTATAGCTCACCGAGGCTAGGCATATAGGTATGTAGTACATCTTGCCATACGGGGCCAGTATTTACGCGGTATCGATTCACAAACATGATTACGGAAATTTCATCTTCAGTGAAGCGAGCAAATTGAGCAACAAATCCCGCCACTTGACCGCTGTGATATTGTCGTTGCAATCCATTGTAAGGATTAAGGAACCAGCCAAAGCCGTACCTGGTTAGATCTCCATTGGGCAGTCGTGTCCGCTCCCACATTTGAGCTTTCGAGTCTGCACTAAGCAGTTCTTCTCCAAAAAGCACTTCGTCCCATTTCATCAGATCATAAACCGAAGACAGAATTCCGCCTGCGCCTAGCGTTGAGGAGGTTTCCGTAGGCCTTCGATTTATTAGTTCTCCACTCTTGTTGACCCAATAGCCAGCAGCTCTGTGTTCAATAATTGCTTCCGGGTCTGCCAATCGTGTTTGCGTCATGCCCACAGGGTCAAATATTCTGGATCTAAGCACCCGGCCTAGAGGTTGACCTTCGACTCGCTCGACGATCATGCTTAATAAAAAGTAACCCGTATTGCTGTAGTACCAGCCTGTGCCAGGAG
>CAJXIY010000191.1 GCA_913054495.1 uncultured Gammaproteobacteria bacterium
CCGTTGTCGGTACAGGGAAGTCACCATCGCCGCCGATTCCGTGTCGAAACTAAAACTGATCATGCCGGTGTAGCTGGTATTGAGGACGCGCGCACCGGCGAGCCGATAGCGCGCCACGATTTCCGGGTGCGGGTGACCGAAGCTGTTTCTATATCCCGCCGAAAACACCACCACTTCCGGATTAACCATCTTGATGAATGCATAGCTGGAAGAAGTCTTGCTGCCATGATGGGGCGCCGCCAGGATCGTACTGCGCAGCGTGTCGCCGTAGTTAATTGCTAACTGACGTTCGCTAGAGCGCTCAATATCCCCAGGCAACAGTATGCGGTGCCCGCCCACAGTAATTTGCAACACGCAGGAATTGTCATTGTTCGAGGCGGCTTCGGCAAACGAGCCCAGGAACTGGAATTCGACCTGGTCCCAGTTCCAAGCCTCGAACTCGTGACAGGCATCTATTGTCATCGTCGTCCCCAGGCTGACGTCACTGCTGGTGATGGCCCCAAGCTCCATGTTTTCCATTAGTCCACTGAGACCTCCTGCGTGATCATTGTCACCATGACTGATAACCACCAGATCCACCCGCTCGATACCCAGTTGCTTGAGGAAGGGTGCAATGACGGCGCCGCCGATATTGAATTCCGGGCTCAGATTCGCCCCGGTGTCATAAATCAGGACGTGGTGACGGCTCTGTACCACCACGGCGAGACCCTGATCCACGTCCAAAAAATGTAATTTCAGCCGCGCCGGTCCGAATTTATCGGGCGCGGGTGAGAATAGTGGCAGGCACAGAGCGAATGCCAACCAGCGATTTCCCACCCCCTTCGGTAGTAGTAACAGCAGCGCGGCGAAACTCAAAACCGCCATGATCGACAGGCTCGGCGCAGCAAGATGTACAACCGCCCCGCCTCCAACCACTGCCATTATCCAATCTATGAGACTGAAGAAAGCCGCCAGGGTGGCATCGGCCGTGAACATCAAACCCTGGGCTAGGGACCTATTAATAAACAGGAATTACAGCGCCAGCAAACACAGGGGCACTACGAACAATGCCACCAGGGGAATGGCAAAGACATTGATAAGCGGAGACAGCAGGGGCAGTTGCTGGGTCCAGAAAATCAGCGGCAGCGTCAGCGCGACGAAGACGATCAACTGGGGTCTTATATAGCGGTGAATAATGCGCGAGCCGGTGCTGGCTTCGTCCCCATCACGGCGTGATAAATCGAGGCACAGCAACAGGGCGGCAACCGCGATAAACGAAAACCAAAATCCGGCGCTGACCACGGCCAATGGATTCAGTATCATCACCAGAGCCAGGGCCAGCAATTATCGAATGGAAATTGCCAGCGGACGGTTGGCCAGGTAGCCGAGCATAAACACCACGATCATTATCATCGCGCGTTGGGTAGGCAGGGTAAAACCGGCTAACAGGCCATAGGCGACGGCTGCCAGAATTGCCAGTATCGCCGCGAATTTCTGCGCCGGCAGTCGCATCAGGGTCGCCGGCAACAGGCGTATTAATTTATCGGCAAGGGCGAATACTGCCAGTGCAATCAGGCCAATGTGTAAACCGGATATCACGAACAGGTGATTGATGCCGGCATCGGTGAGCTTCTGCCAGCTTGCCTGGGATATTTCACTCCGATCGCCCAGTATCAAGGCTAGAATGATGCCGCCATGGGCCAGGTCTGCCACCGCGGCTTGCACCCTACCCCGGAGCCGGGAGCGGAGGGTAGTCAGGGACAGTGAGCGGGCAGCCAGCAACTGATTGTCGGTGCTGGTCCTGACATAGCCCTTGGCCGTAATCGCCTGCTGAAACAGCCAGGCTTCGTAATCGAAAGAAGCCGGGTTGGCGAAACCGTGAGGTTGGTTTAATCGAACCAGGAATTGCCAACGCTCACCGCCTCGGATCGCTGCCTCTCCATAATAGTTAAGCAAGATGACTCGCTGCGAGAACTGGTGGTCGCTTTGGCGGATGCGGAATTTGAACTGTTGGGCGATGGCATTGCGCTGAGGCAACGAGATCACCACTCCGGTCACCAGCATGTTGATTCCCTCCAGGGATTCCGGCAACTGCCGATGCAGAATCGCGCTGGCCCAGCTCATGTGCCAGAGAAATCCCAGAGTGGCGCCGAAGCCTATTAACAGAAATACACGCTTAGTTGACAGCAGTCGCCGCCAACGCGACGCGAGCAAGAGTACCAGCGCCAGCCCCAGGCCCTGACCGAGATAGGCGTAGAGATGGGTCGCTGCGGGCGTGGCGACGAACGCCCCGGCAAAAGTGCCCAGGCCATAGCCGATAAGCGCAAACCGCACAGGCAGTGCCTCAATCCATTGATGACTATAAAGCTAGTGAAGACTGTGGCGGAATGCCAGTTTAGCGCCGAATTATTCCGTGCGCAGGGCCTCGGCGGGTTGCACGGCCGCAGCCCTTCGGGCCGGATACAGCGTCGCCAGGAACGACAACAGCAACACGCCCGCGGTCACCATGAGCACATCGCCATAGTACAGTTGCGAGGGCAGGAAATCGATGGGATAGACTTCGGCATTGAGCAGTTGCAAGGAAAATCGGCTTTCGATGGCGGTGGCAAGGTCACTGATCTTTAGGGAACCGAGGACGCCCAGGGCGACGCCGATGGTGATGCCGATGGCGCCAATCAGGCAGCCCTGCCACATAAATATCCGGTTAATCATGGCCGGGCTCGCGCCCAGAGTCCGTAAGATCGCGATGTCACCGCGCTTGTCTCTCACGATCATGATCAGGCTTACCACCAGATTGAAGGCGGCAACGCCGATCAGCAACCACAGCATGAAGCTGATGATGGAACGAGAGAATTTAATATTGTTATAGATGCCCCCCAGCGCGGCTGTCCAACTCTGTACCGATACCGTTGCCGGCAGCGCCCTGGCCAACTCCAACCGAATCGGGTCCGCATTCAGGACCTCACTCGTGCGAATTCTCAAGCCATTGTAAGGCGGCCTTATCTTGAATAGCACCCGGGCGGAAGACAGATTGATGAGCGCCA
>CAJXIY010000192.1 GCA_913054495.1 uncultured Gammaproteobacteria bacterium
ATTCAGGACACCTCAATTTCCATCACCGCGTTAACGGCAGAGTTTTTGGATGATTTTGGGATTCGAAATCAGGAGGATCTGCAAAATTTCATACCGGCAACCACCATTCAACCCTATGACGCCACGATACGAGGCGTAGGTCGAAACTTTCGTGCCCTGGGCGGCGACCCCGGTGTCGCCACCTACATGAACGGTATCTATTCTGAGGACCTGTTAACGGCGACCGCAGCGACTTTCTGGGATGTGAGCCGTGTCGAGATTCTACGGGGTCCACAAGGTACTGTGTACGGACGGAACGCCGTCGGTGGTGCCATCAACATTCTCTACAATGAACCCAGTCAAGATTTTGATGCCGCGTTCAGTTCCATCATTGGCAACTACGGTACCAAGGAAGCCTATGGAATGCTGAATGGCTCCCTGATTGAAGATCGCCTGTCCGGCCGCATAAACTTCAGCGTGCGCGATCGTGACGGCGTCATTGATGATATCGGCGGCGGAGATCTCGACGGTCTCGGCACCGAGAATGTCGCTGTGCAATTCCAATGGACACCGAGAGACGACATAGAAGTCAATCTGCGCCAGAATTTTATGGATATCGACCGATCCTTTGGTGGTGCCAACGGTGGTGGGCTGGTAGTTTTGAACGAATCGGGAGTGGGTAGCCGCAACACCTGGCTTACACCGGGCTTTCGTTTCATCGATCCCACTAATACCGATCCGGCCAACTACGACAGCAGTAACTTTTATGATCAGAATCAACCGATTTTCAACTTCACCAACCCGGGTTCTGGGGCTATCGATCAGGCCCAGCGCGTCCGTCCTGGCATTGACTTTGGCGATTTCGGTGGGCAGCAAAATGCCATCTCTTCGTTGGACGGATTCAATCAGACTTCACCAGCGAGCCTTGCCGCATACAATGATTGCGTGTTCCCTGGCGGCATAAAAGGTGATGACGTTTGCGCTGCAACGAATGGTTTGAACCGCGAGGAATTTCGTCAACAAGGCACTCAATTCAACGTCAGTTGGGATGTTAATGAGGCTCTGGAAGTGAAGTATCTGTTTGGATACAACCGCTTGACTTACGAGCGCACCACTGACGATGACAACACTGCAAGTATGTATAACGATACCCAGTTCTACGTGAATCACGAAGCAGAATACACTTCCCACGAACTACAGGCGTTTTACGATTTCAGTGATACCTTTTCGATTACCGCGGGCGTCTTCACCTATGATGCCACCATCGATCAACGTGGTGACTTTTACTCCTCCATTGGCGAAGCGCGCTTTACCGACCCCTATATAGACAACACTGCCTTGGGCGCAGGTATGGCTGCCTACATCGGGGCGCCATTTTTAGCAGGCATCAGTGCGACCAATTTGGCTTTCGGAGGAGCACCTATGGTCACGCTGTTTAGTGCCCGGGCCTCCTGTAACGTGGCTAGCCCGGCAGATTCGTGTCAGCCCAACCACGGCGGCAATAACCTGCAATTATCCGGCTGGTATGGAGATGATGGGTCCAACCCGGACCTTAATGTGATTCATGGGATTAACTCAACGGCTAGCTCGCTTCTATATACCACTCGGACCGAACGGGAGGCATTCGCAGCCTACACCCAGGCGGTTTGGGATATTAATGACGTATTTACCCTGACCTTTGGGGCACGCTACGCCTGGGACGAAATCGAGGCAGAGGAAAATGCCTGGCTTTACAGCGAGACCGGCGCTGCGCCAGGTGGTTTTCTTGGGCTCTACGGGGGTCTGGCGGCAGTTAATCGCACCAACGGCGGCCTGGTGGATGATGGCACCGGAAGCCTCATCAAACCGACCGAGAAAGTAACTAATGGTGGCATACCCTTTGCCCTCAGCGTCTATAGACCCGCGCAGAGAAGAGACGAAAAAGTGACGGGACGGATCAATCTCGATTGGGACATCAGTGATAATGCGATGATGTATTTTTCAGCAACATCCGGTTACCGTTCTGGTGGTTTTAGTCTCGTGTATTTCAGTGACACGCAAGCCTATGAGCCGGAGGAGTTAATCGCCTATGAAATCGGCTACAAAACCCAATGGCTGGATAACACCCTGCAACTCAATGGCTCGTTCTACTACTACGATTACGAGAATATCCATACATTCGCCCGTGAAGTCTCGACGCTTCCCGGTGGTGGCACCACGACCTCGATACTGGAAGCGCCCGGCGCCGAGATCAAGGGGATAGAAGCGGAGTTAATTTACTATATTAACGAAGCGTGGGCTGTGGGTGGTAACCTCAGTTATACCCCAAGCAAATACACTGAGACGCTGGAGATGATGGATCCGGGTCGCGCTGCTGTACCCGAGTCTCTCTATCCCGAATTCCTGGAGCTTACCCAGGACATCAAGGGTTACCAGCTTCAGCAGGTACCCGAGCGTAAGGCCACAGGCTGGGCAAGATATCTGATGAACCTGGGTGGCGGAGCTCAATTGGAAGTATTCGGTGTGTATAGCTGGATTGGTGATGTCTTCTATTCGCCCTTCGAATCGCCAGAGGAAATGGCTGAGGCCTATGACCGTTTGGATCTGCGGGCCACCTGGACATCGCAAAACAGCAATTGGATTGCCAGCGGATTTATCAATAATGTCTTCGATGATATCGGTAACCTGCAAATCCTTAGGCAAGGCGAAGCTGAGTTCTTTCGACACACCTCCGGAACTACAGTACCACGCCTCTACGGAATGGAACTTACGTACCGATACTAGCGATTAAAGTGAGTCAACAAGGCGACCTTCGGGTCGCCTTTTTTTTGAGAATTGGAGAATTGGGGTCAGAGTAAATATACAGTAGTTTCAGGGCAGCTCCAGCACATCAGATTGCTCAGTGTGAAACTACTGTATATTTACTCTGACCCCAATTCTCTCCCAATTCTC
>CAJXIY010000193.1 GCA_913054495.1 uncultured Gammaproteobacteria bacterium
AGGGTGTTTATGATAACTACACTCATACGCCGATATCATCGCCTACATGCTTTCAGTTAGCAGAATACCGGCCGGAGATGATGAGCTTCAGCCCGATTCGCAAAGTCTCGCTGGCATAGTCATCCAACAGCAACAATAGCCATATAGGCACATGATAGGCTGGACTTACACCTCTAATAGCCATTACTCTGTCAGGCCGCCTGCAATTTAGATGGGTCTGGCTGTTTAAGATAATAACAACGTCATTAAGAGCGCCACCAGAGGCTCAATTCCGAGAGGGAATCCCCATGAAAACCATACATCGCGTCGTTTCAAGAACGAGAATTCTACTTATTGCTGCTCTCAGTTGTTTGCCATTCTTGGTTAACGCCCAGAGCACAGATCAGGATTACCGCACACCTCCTCTTGATATCGCCGATATCGTCGATGCCGATCCAACTCCGTCTGTTTCAGTTTCACCGGATAAGAACTGGATGTTGCTGATGGGCCGGTCTGGTTTGCCTACCATTGCCGAGCTATCTCAAGCGGAATTACGAATTGCGGGTATGCGAATAAACCCTGCTAATAACGGAACGAGCAGAGCATCCTATTTCAATAGGCTGCAGCTGCAAGACCTGAGTAATTCAGGCACCAGAACAATCAGCGGATTGCCGGCTAACCCTCGCATCGGATCAGTTTCCTGGTCTCCTGATGGTGAGCATATCGCCTTCGTTTTGGATCGCGATAGCCACATTGAGCTGTGGATAGCTGATACTGCTACAGCAGAGGCCCGCAAGTTAGTGGATGCCGAATTGAATGGTATTTTTGGGCAAGCTTTTAGCTGGTTCTCCGACAGCGAACGATTGTTAGTTAAAACTGTACAGGGAAATCGGACAGAGGCCCCGGTAAAGCCTCAAGTACCCCTTGGTCCGATTATTCAGGAATCGAGTGGCAGACCTGCCGCGGCACGAACATATCAAGACTTGATGGGAGATTCTCACGATGAAAATCTTTTTGAATATTATGGCAGCAGCCAATTACTAATTGTCTCTGTGGATGGATCTAGCGAGGCAGTCGGAGAACCTGATTTGATTCGACAAGCCAGTATTGCACCCGATCAGAATTACATTCTGGTGGAAGCAATGCATCGCCCGTTTTCCTATCTGGTTCCAAACTATAGATTTCCTAGGCGTATCGAAGTATGGAATACACAGGGAGATGTGGTGAAACTGATTGCTGATCTACCCCTGGCTGAAGAGGTACCTATAGGTAGAGGGGCAGTTCCCATCGGGCCAAGATCCGTTGCCTGGCGCACCGACACCGATGCCACGGTGTATTGGGTTGAAGCCAGAGACGGAGGCGACCCCCGAGCCGATGTAGAAATCAGAGATGTGGTTTTGTCCCTGTCGGCACCATTTACTGCAGAGCCAACACAGCTTATTGCCTTGGGCACCAGATTTAACGGAGCACGCTGGGGCAATTCCGGTTTGGCGCTGATTAGCGAAAACTGGTGGTCAAACAGACGCACACGTACTTGGATGATTGCACCAGATGAATCTGGCGTGGCAGCGCAGCTATTGTTTGATCGATCTGCGGAAGATCGCTACAGCGATCCGGGCACACCACTACAAGCACAGAATGAGTTTGGCAAATACAGTTTGTTATTAAGTGAAGACGGCGAATCGATTTACTTGACGGGTCAGGGTGCTTCGCCGGAGGGAGACAAGCCGTTCCTCGATAGGCTCAATTTGGATAGCAAGAGCAGCGAGCGTCTGTGGCAATCAGAAGCGCCGAATTATTCCAGTTTTATATCCTTTCTGGATGATGGCCACGATTCACTTTTGATTAGACGTGAATCACCCACCGAACCAGGTAACTATTTTCGTTTGGATAATGGAATGTCGGGTCAGTTAACGGCATTAACCAGTTTCCCCCATCCGTATCCGCAATTGGCTAATGTCTATAAAGAAGTGGTTCGTTACCAGCGCGACGATGGAGTGATGCTAACAGCCACTTTGTATTTGCCGCCCGGAGCCACCCCTGAAGACGGCCCGTTTCCAATGTTGATGTGGGCCTATCCCAGAGAGTACAAAGACGCCGACTCGGCCGGACAAATGCAGGGTTCTCCCTACCGTTTTAATGCTATCAGTGTGAATGGCCCACTGCCATTTCTAGCCAGCGGTTACGCTATTTTTGATGGCCCGACGATGCCGATCATCGGCGAAGGGGAGGTGGAGCCGAACGATGTCTTCGTCGAACAACTTGTCTCCAGTGCTGCAGCTGCAGTTGATGAGGTAGTGCGACGAGGCGTTGCTGAGCGAGACCGAATCGCAGTGGGTGGACATTCCTACGGAGCGTTCATGACCGCTAATTTGCTAGCTCATTCAGATCTGTTCATTGCCGGTATAGCCAGAAGCGGCGCCTACAATCGTACCCTGACACCCTTTGGATTTCAGGCTGAAGAGCGCACTTACTGGGAGGCGCCGGATATCTATTATCAGATGTCACCCTTTATGCATGCTGACATGATTAGCGAGCCGATTCTGATGATCCACGGTGAGGCGGATAACAATTCAGGTACCTTCCCATTACAGAGTGAACGTTTCTATAACGCACTAAAAGGTCACGGTGCAAAAACCAGACTGGTGATGTTGCCGAATGAGAGTCATGGCTATCGCGCGAGAGAATCGGTCATGCACACCTTGTGGGAAATGAATTCCTGGATGAACCGTTACGTGAAAGGTGAGTAAGCAAATCAAATCTTTCCTGCCAACGCCCGCGGCGAGATGTTGGAAGAGCAGGACTTGGCCGAACCGAAACAAGCGCAGCATAAACT
>CAJXIY010000194.1 GCA_913054495.1 uncultured Gammaproteobacteria bacterium
ACGGCTTTTCTGAATAGGCAGGCTGTTTGTATTCGACTTAAGAACTCCCTATTATATCTGTACGCGGTGCCTTGCTTTCACTGTGCACTTTACCCTACTTCAAACATCTAATTAGAAAGGGGAATAGCGCGATGAAGAAGACTGTATCATTCCGTCTGCCATATCTGCTGGAAACGCTTCTTGTTAGCCTCTTGTGCTCGTTTGCTTCTGCGCAACAGGCGAGTCCAATTCTGGTCAACGATGCCGCTATGAGCAACGAGTCCAATGGCGAAAACTGGCTGGCTTTCGGTCGCACATACAGTGAGCAGCGGTTTAGTCCTCTCACTCAAATTAACCAATCTAATGTCAGCGCTCTTCGACTGGATTGGTACATAGATTTGCCTAACAATCGCAGCCTGGTGTCCACACCGCTAGTGGTAGACGGGGTCATGTACTTTGTGAGCAGCATGAATATCGTGCGCGCGGTGGACGCCACTTCCGGCGAAGAGAAATGGAATTATGATCCACAAGTGGCGCAACATGCGGCGCGGCGCATGCGCGCCGGTTGGGACAATAGCCGCGGCATAGGTATCTGGGAGGACAAGGTCTTTGTCGCGACCTGGGATGGGCGCCTGATCGGAATCGATCGCAACGATGGCAGCGAACTCTGGAGCGTGCAAACGATCGATCCGGAGCTGGCCATGTACATCACCGGTGCGCCAAAAGTATTCAAAGGCAAGGTATTGATTGGCAATGGCGGCACGGAAAATGGCCCGAACCGGGGCTATGTTACGGCATATGAAGCCGATACTGGCGAGCAGGCATGGCGATTCTATATCGTACCGGGTAATCCTGCCGACGGATTTGAAGACGAAGCTATGGAAATGGCGGCTGAAACCTGGACCGGCGAATGGTGGCGGCATGGAGGAGGGGGTAATGCCTGGCATGGTTTTACCTACGATGTGGAGCTCGATCAACTCTATATAGGTACCGGAAACGGTTCGCCCTGGAATCACAAAATACGCAGCCCTGGGGGCGGCGATAATCTGTTTCTCTGCTCCGTGGTAGCACTCGACCCCGATACCGGCGAATACCTCTGGCACTACCAGACTACGCCGGGGGAGAGTTGGGACTACAACTCCAATATGGATATTGTGTTGGCAGACCTGAATATCGAAGGCAGACAGGTTAAGGCCCTGATGCATGCTCCAAAGAATGGCTTCTTCTACATCATCGATCGCGAGAATGGAGAGTTGATCTCAGCAGAGAAATACACTGAAGTCTCCTGGGCATCTCATATCGATATGACAACGAGTAAGCCTGTGGAAATAGCCGGTCAGCGCTATGAGAATGGGACCGCAATTGTGTATCCCACTCCCGTGGGTGGCCACAGCTGGCACGCCATGTCCTATAACCCCAATAATGGTCTGGTCTATATTCCCACCATCCACTGGGCTGCCACTTGGAACGACGAGGGTTACGACTTCTCGGGTTTTCAAGCCGAGCAATGGAAAATCCACTTCGGCGTTGATTTTGCTCTCACCGGAAACTCAACCCGACCAGACGGAGTCGAAGGCAGTTTGCAAGCCTGGGACCCTATTCGTCAGCAACAGGTATGGGAAGTACCCGCCGATGGCGTATGGAATGCAGGTACTCTGGCTACCGCCAGTAATTTGTTATTTCAAGGTCGAGCCGACGGCCACCTGATTGCATACAACGGCGATTCCGGAGAGCAACTGTGGGATGAAAACCTCGGTCTTGGCATATCTGCGCCACCGATCACCTATTCAGTCAATGGTCGACAATACATCGCAATACTGGTGGGCTGGGGTGGGTCGTTAGCGGCGCTAGGGGGGCAGGTGATGGCGGACTATGGTTGGGCTTACGGCGACCACACTCGCCGCCTGTATACTTTCTCACTCGATGGTGCTGCCTCCATGCCCGCATCGGCACCACAGAGAATTCCCACACCATTAGCCTCTTCAGATTTTATAGTAAACACTGATCTGGCAACTCAAGGAGCAACCGTGTTTGCAGAATCATGTGTTTTTTGTCATGGGTTTGAAGCGGTTTCCTCAGGCATGGCTCCAGATTTAAGGGCGTCAAGTGTCATACTTTCTGCAACAGCTTTTGAACAAGTTGTTCGTGGAGGCGCTCTTGCCCCTAATGGTATGCCACCCTTTACCGATTTCAGCGACGCCCAGTTCGATTCGATTCGACATTATATCAGGCAGCAGGCTGAAGCAGGGCTGGCTGCGGCCCGTTAAGATAAAGGAAAAAAGGTCGGTGGCATATGAGAATAAATTCCGAACGAGAATTCGATTCATTTGTCACCTCCCCCCCTAACACCGTAAGCGAGGCTCCGATCAGAAATTGGAGGATGATGACAATGAATTGTAATTTTTTACTGCCATTGTACTAGCCACGTCGGTTATCGCTTGCAGTGAACCTTGAGAAACAGGGACGGACCACGTTTTATTATGTCCGCTATTGGCCGGAAGCTGCCTGTCGCAGGGATGAATATCAGCAATAACTGAGGGTCCGCTTCCGCCCCCATAGCGGTCATTAGGGATTAGCCTGAAAACCCTCAAATCCACCCCCCCCAAAGCAGACAGCAACATTGATGCAGTAGCTCCCTACTTCCTTATCCGATACCAGTTCCTCATTGATGTATTTTTTTGCAAAAAAATTTTT
>CAJXIY010000195.1 GCA_913054495.1 uncultured Gammaproteobacteria bacterium
CGAGCATGGTAAAGGAATTGCGTCAAAGAACCGGCTTGGGAATGATGGATTGCAAACGAGCATTGAGTGACGCGAACGGGGACATCGAGCAGGCTATAGCAGATTTACGCAAGTCCAGCGGTGTCAAGGCGGCAAAGAAAGCCAGTCGTGTCGCCGCGGAAGGTGTGGTGATGACCAGGATTGCCGAAGACGGCAATTACGGTGTGGTCGTAGAAGTGAATAGCGAGACGGATTTTGCGGCGCGGGATGATAATTTCCTCACCTTCGCCAACCAGGCGTTGGACCAGGCCTTCGCGGATCCTGAGGCCGATGTCGACGCATTGCTGAACGCGGGTCTCGAAGACGCGCGACAAGCGCTGGTACAGAAGATTGGTGAGAACATCAATGTGCGCCGGGTGCAACGACTGAAGTTTGATGATGCGAACCAGGGTATCGTCGAGAGCTATGTACACAACAACAACCGAATTGCGGTATTGATAGCCTTGCAGGGCGGCGATGAATCCCTGGCCAGGGACATCGCGATGCATGTCGCGGCGGTTAATCCCATGGTCGTTCGTGCCGAAGACGTGCCTAAAGATGTTCTGGCCCATGAAACTGAAATATACTCTGCGCAGGCTCGAGCCAGTGGCAAGCCGGAAGAGATTGTTGAAAAAATGATCAGCGGCCGCCTGGGAAAATTTATCGCAGAGATAAGCTTGCTGGAACAGCCCTTCGTGAAGGAGCCGGACATCACCATCTCGGCCCTGCTGACGGAAGCAGGCGCCGATGTCGTGAGCTTCGTGCGCTACGAACTCGGTGAGGGTATCGACAAGGAAGAGGTCGATTTTGCCGATGAAGTCGCCGCTCAGGCGAAGGGGTCAAAGGACCCTAAGGACGACGCATAGCAGGGTCAGGTAGACAAAAAATAATCAAGCGGCCAGTAGTCTGACAAAAGTGGGAAGGCAATGCCCAAACAGGATCGAAAGTATCGACGCATACTGCTAAAGCTCAGTGGCGAGGCCCTCACCGGCGATGCGGACTTCGGTATCGATCCCAAGGTATTGGATCGAATGGCAGTCGAGGTGGGTCAGCTGGTGGGGCTGGGCATTCAGATTGGCATGGTCATCGGCGGTGGTAATTTGTTTCGCGGTGCCGCCTTGCACTCGGCCGGCATGGAGCGAGTCACCGGCGATCACATGGGCATGCTGGCCACGGTAATGAACGCGCTGGCGATGCGTGATGCCCTGGAACGTGCCAACATATCTACCCGGGTAATGTCGGCGATCCCCATGAGTGGTGTCGTCGAACACTACGACCGGCGCACCGCGATCCGGCATCTGCAGGCCGGCGATGTAGTCATCTTCTCGGCGGGAACCGGCAATCCATTGTTCACCACAGACACGGCTGCCTGTCTGCGTGGCATCGAGATAGATGCCGACTTGATTCTTAAGGCCACCAAGGTCGACGGGGTGTATTCTGCAGACCCGGTAACGAATCCCGATGCCATAAAATTCGATAAACTCAGCTATGACGATGTCATCGAGAAGAAGCTGGGGGTCATGGATCTGACCGCAATTTGCCTGAGTCGGGATCACAAGATTCCAATCAAGGTATTCAATATGGGCAAGCCCGGTGCCCTACTCGATAATGTCATGGGCAGAGCGGACGGTACCCTGATCGAATAGGGTTTGTCATGGACTACAGCTGGGCTGGTGAAGGAGTACAAAAATGATAAATAAAACAATCGCCGATGCCGAAGAGCGCATGCAAAAAAGCCTGGCGTCCTTAGAAGACGCCTTCAAAAAAATTCGCACGGGCAGAGCGCACCCAAGTATCCTGGACAGCATCATGGTGTCGTACTACGGCACCAATACGCCACTGACGCAGCTTGCCAGCGTCAATGTGGAAGAGGGGCGCTCGCTGTTGATCTCACCCTGGGAGAAAGCCTTGATCGGTGATATCGAGAAGGCGATATTAAAGTCAGACCTGGGGCTGAATCCTGCGAACAATGGAGACACTATTCGAGTTCCCATGCCGGTATTGACGGAAGAAACCAGGAAGGAATTCACCAAGCAGGCAAAGCATGAAGCCGAAAACGCACGGGTGGCAATTCGGAATATTCGACGCGACGCAAATTCCAATTTCAAGGAGCTGGGGAAGGAAAAGGAAATCGGTGAAGACGAGCAGCACCGGGCCGAAGAACGGGTGCAAAAACTTACCGATAAATATATCGCCGTAGTCGAGGCCACCTATCACACTAAAGAAGCCGACCTGCTGTCGTTTTAGTGCGTTTCAGACCCTGTGGTCAATCTTACGCCCTTCTCAGGCGTTCCCCGGTATGGAACATTGGCTGTGAGGGGAGTGCCTTCGCCGTAAGGGGAGCGCCCCGGCGGTGCAAATAGTTGCCACGGTAGGAAAGAGTTTGAAGTAATGACAGATGATTCTGAAACGAAATTACCCGAGCACATTGCGATTATCATGGATGGTAATAACCGCTGGGCGAAGTCTCGCGGATTGCCTGCCAAGTCCGGCCACCGGCACGGCGTAGAAGTAGCCAGGGAGATCGTCAATTCCTGCGTCGACCGAAACATCAAGTATCTTACCCTGTTCGCCTTCAGCAGTGAAAATTGGCTGCGACCCATCAAGGAGGTACAAGGCTT
>CAJXIY010000196.1 GCA_913054495.1 uncultured Gammaproteobacteria bacterium
CAGGGTAGAGGATCATCGCCTCATTTCAGTGAAATCCTGCAGCATATGGTTTTAAGCTACATTGAAATCAATAAATTATCCTTCATCACTTAATCGAGCGAATTTGAGTTGCCTAGTCCCCTTGCGCACAATCAGGCCATGTCTATATCCTTCACTTTAGACAGATTTGAGCGAGGACTGTCTGAGCGAAGCGAGTTCCGCAGCGCTGGCTAAAGTGAAGGATATATGGGCGTGCGCAAGGGGACTAGGCAACTCAAATTCGCGGATAAACTGCACAGTATTCGAGAGTTAATTTATAATGGGATCAGCAGGCTATGCGTTCAAACTGAATAATTACCTAAGGTAGGTGCTTCTGCTCGCTTAACTAAACATGGATAATGGGCCATTAATCAGCTGAGAGCGACCCATGAGTAAATTGACCCACCTCGACGAACGGGGTAACGCCCACATGGTAGACGTCGGCCACAAGCAAGCCAGTCAGCGCGTTGCCATCGCCAGCGGACAGATTCGTATGGCCAGCAGCACGTTGGAATTGATCGCGGGGGGAGGGCACAAGAAGGGAGATGTACTTGCGATTGCGCGCATAGCCGGTATTCAGGCCGCCAAGCAATGTGCCCACCTGATACCCCTATGTCATCCCTTGATGCTCACCAGCATCGATGTGGACTTCGAACTGAATCAACAACTGCCGGCGGTGAAAATAATCGCCTGTTGCAAGCTGTCAGGCCAGACCGGGGTGGAAATGGAAGCCCTGACCGCCGTTGCCGTCGCCGCCCTGACCATCTATGACATGTGTAAAGCGGTGGACAAGGACATGGTCATCGCGTCGATCTGCCTGCAGGAAAAACAAGGTGGCAACAGCGGCCACTACCGACGCAGCGATAATTCAACAGAGTAAGCGATGTTAACTATCCACTATTTTGCCAGCGTTCGGGAAGCCGTGGAGCGTAGTGAAGAACAATTGGAACTGCCTGAGAATGTCGCCAATATCGGTGACTTGATCGAGCATCTATTGCTGTTGCATCCCCACTTCGAGGCCGTTTTCCATAATGACCTGAACATCCTGATTGCCGTTAACCAGACTGTTGTCGATAAATCCCAGGCCCTGGAGCCCGGCGATGAGATCGCATTTTTCCCACCTATGACAGGTGGCTAGGCCAGCTTTATGATAAGTGTTCAGAGTGAGGACTTTAGTCTCGAGCAGGAGTACCAGAAGCTCCGAACCGAGGCGGGGGATGTGGGAGCGATCGTTACTTTCACGGGGATCGTCAGGGAGTTGTATGGCGGAACCGGGGATAAAAGGGTCGCCACGAAAACCGACACCCTCTATCTGGAGCACTATCCGGGCATGACTGAAACCAGCCTGGCGAATATCGTCGACGCGGCGCAGAAGAAATGGCCATTACTCGCGGTGCGGGTGATTCACCGGGTGGGAGAATTAAAACCACAAGAGCAGATCGTGTTCGTTGGCACTGCCAGTGGACATCGGCAGGACGCATTCGATGCGGCGCAGTACATCATGGATTTCCTGAAAAGCCGAGCACCATTCTGGAAGAAGCAAAGCTCAGGCAAGGACAGTCACTGGGTCGATGCCAGGGTCTCCGATGCGGAAGCCCTGGCGCGCTGGCAAGATTCCTAACAGATTTATCGGCTATATTGCTGCAGGCGCCACTGACCCGGAGCCAGACCCCCCAATTTCCATTTCCCAATCTGGACTCTTATGAGGCGCAGCGTCGGGAAGCCCACGGCCGCCGTCATTCTCCTTATCTGTCGATTGCGGCCTTCGAACAGGGTTAGTTCAATCCAACTGGTGGGAATGTGCTTGCGCTCTCGAATCGGTGGCTGCCGCGGCCATAAGTTTGGCGGGTCGATAAGCACGGCACCGGCGGGGCGAGTGACACCGTCTTTGAGCTCTACACCCTGGATTAGTTTTAATACTGCGGCTGCGTCGACGGTACCCTCTACCTGGGCCAGGTACACCTTGGCCAGCTTGAATTCCGGATCGGCTATCTGCTGTTGTAGGCTGCCGTCATCCGTAAGTATGAGCAGACCTTCGGAGTCTTTATCCAACCTGCCGGCAGCATAGAATCCTTTTCTATCAATAAATTCAGCGAGGGTCTGCTGTGAATCGGCGCCGGTGAACTGTGAAAGCACGGCGAAGGGTTTGTTGAAGAGTAAAAGTTGTGACACAGGCAACTACCGCCGCCGATGCAGACACGGGACTCTCTCGTAACAGCTGCGGCGAGTTGAAAATAACGCCACGCCTCTATGCAAGAGCCTTAGTCTCGATGGATGGTGAAGGCACTACGTGGGATCGGATGGAGTCTTATCGTCGGCTGGGGGAGGCTTTTCCACAGCGACTTCGACATCCTCGCTGCCAGTTTCGGCAACAGCTTCTACTTCCTCGCTGACCGTCTCGGCAACAGCTTCTACTTCTTCGCCGACCGGCTCGGCAACAACTTCTACTTCTTCGCCGACCGTCTCGGCATCAGCTTCTACTTCCTCGCTGACCGTCTCGGCAACAGCTTCTACTTCTTCGCCGAC
>CAJXIY010000197.1 GCA_913054495.1 uncultured Gammaproteobacteria bacterium
TGTGTCTCTTAAACTAGGAGGTGGTTAGTCCAAAATGGTTTGACGACGTACAGGATGCCCCTATTCTAGGGGATGTTTACACCCCCATATCGTTTTTTCTATTTATACTCTCTATAATATGCTCCTGCGAACTTGCATCTAACGAGGCTACAACGATGAAATCACGTTTTTCAATACTATCCGGTTCAACAGCCAGGAAGCTTGTCAGCTTGAGCGCTCTGGCGGCCACTCTGGGATTAATACCTCAGATAGGCTTGAGTCAGAATTTGGTCACCGATGATACTGTCGAGTGGTACACCCTTGGTAGTGACTACGCCCATACACGCTATACCCCTGCCGATGAAATTACGGCGGAAAACTTCAATGAACTGGAAGTGGCCTGGGAATGGGATGGCTCCAGCTTTAACGGCTACAGTGGCCGTTCTACGCCTACTTATGTCGATGGCAAGTTATTCACCGTGTCTGGCCCCCGCAGAAATGTGGTTGCCATCGATCCCAAGACTGGTGAGACTTTGTGGTCATATCGTCTGCCCAATACAGGTCGCTGGGAATATTCCATGCGCGCCTCTTACGGCAAGGGCATAACCTATTCACGGATCGATGGCAAAGGGGTGGTTTACGTCTCCACGCCCGGTTTCTTTCTACTAGCGCTCGATGCCGAAACCGGCTCCCCACTCGAGGGCTTCGGTGGTCAGGTACCGGTAGATGGTTTTCCGGATACTGGCGTCGTCGACATGCTCGCTGATTTGGGGCATCCCTATGACCCTTATGCCGGCATTCCCTTGGAGACGGGTTACATTACTGCCTCGTCACCACCGATCGTGGTTAACGACGTTATCATTGTAGGCAATTCAGCCGAGCAGGGTTATTTGCAGGCGAGAGTGGAGAATGTCCCCGGCGATATCTTGGCCTACGACAAGGTCACCGGCGCATTTAAATGGAAGTTTAATGTGATTCCACAACCGGGTGAGTATGGTCATGAAACCTGGGAAAACGATGCCTGGCAGTGGACAGGAGATGTATCCTCCTGGGCACCATTGACTGCCGATCCTGAGAACAACATTGTCTATGTTCCAACCAATCCGCCCACCATCGATTACTACGGTGGATTCCGCCCTGGGGATGGTCTGTTCGGCACCAGTGTGATTGCACTGAATACTGAAACAGGCGAACGTCTCTGGCACTTCCAGACGGTGAAACACGATGTGTGGAACTATGACAACCCTGCAGCGCCGATTCAGTTGGATTTGAATATACCGGGCAGGGGACGAGTTGCCGCTGTCGCTCAGGTAACCAAACAGGGATATGTCTATACCTTTGACCGAATGACCGGAGAGCCCGTATGGCCAATGGAGTACCGCGACGTTCCGGTCTCAGAGGTTCCTGGCGAGAAATTAGCAACAACACAGCCGTTCCCAACCAAGCCTCCTGCCTTCGAAATGCAGGGCCTGAGTAATGATGACCTTATCGACTACACGCCTGAATTGCGAAGAGAAGCAATTGAAGTCATGGCCAATTACAAGATGGGCCCGCTGTTTAATCCACCCATCCATGCAGGAAATGCAATGGGCCTGATAAGTGCCGCCATGTGTCCGGGTGATGGCGGTGGCGCAAATATTTACGCACCTCCGACAGCAGATCCTACCTCGGGTTTTCTATATGTTCCCTCCGCGAACAGTTGTAGCTGGCAGCGGATTATTCCTGGCGAAGAGGCCGATGCGCGTATCGATCAGCCAACCGGAACGACCTTTGCGGCCTATGCTAACGGCCCACGCAGTCGTCCACCTCGTCTCGATTCAGGCTTGCCCTACGTGAAGCCACCCTATAGCACTATTACTGCCTACGATATGAATACCGGTGAGATTGCGTGGAGAATTCCCGCGGGTGAAACGCCTGACCGTATCCGCAACAATCCCGCTTTGGAAGGGATTGATATTGGTGATACCGGTAGCGGTAGTGCGCCTTCCATGGTGACTACGGCAAACATGCTGATTTATGCAGGTTTTGATCACGACGGCAGGACTGCTCTGCTTTATGCCATTGACAAGAAGACTGGCGAAGAGCTGGGTCGAATCGAAGTCCCTGCCCAGAGCCGCTATGGCATGAGTTCCTGGATGCACGATGGACATCAGTACATCATATTGCAGACAGGGTCCAAGCTCACGGCAATGGCATTGCCCGCAGCATCTGCAGATGGTTCGGGCGCGTCTCATTAGAAACTTGGGGACGCCTGCAACTTAGCAACTTAAGAAATCTGCCTATATTTGGCTCTTAAATAAAGCAGATTTTATTCGGCGAGAGCGAGAATACGCCCTGATCCACTGGTGTATAAGCACGCCTTAAGTCGCTAAGTTGCGGGCGTCCCCGGTTATTCTAAGCATTTTTTCATGGCGTTTAAAATTCAGAGAACAGCCATCGATAAATTTATCAACGAATTCCAGGTCAGCTTGAGCAACGTTCGGGTCAGCAGAAGTTAAGCTTTCTTTGGGTGGGAATAGTCCCATTCCTGAGAGCAAGCAGGTCCAGGACATCTGTG
>CAJXIY010000198.1 GCA_913054495.1 uncultured Gammaproteobacteria bacterium
CTTTTCCCCCTTTTCCGCGTTTTTAAACGCGCCGATTCTACACCAGAACTGGCGTGTATGGGGCAAACTGGGCAAAAACGCCTGGGATTTGCCTTGCTTGTTGTTATAATCTCGCGCTTTCGGGCGCTATAGGTACGGATGTTGTCGATCTTAACTGACATAACTGAACACGCTAAACGCTTTGTGGCAAAGTACTACCCACGAAACTACCTGTATATGGCCGGTATTTTGGGCATATTGATGATTGGCCTGATTGCCCTTCCCAATAAAGATGAGCCCTCTACTACCCCCAATCGGATTCAAATCCCCGTCACCACTGCCATTAGCAGGATAACAAATTTGGCGGCCGAGGATGGCGTTAGCTCCCCAGATGAGCTGCTCACGGCCGACGACGTAGCGAGCGAATCCGGCTCCACCCTTGAGCCGGCCAAGGCCGACATCGTGGTGTGGCAGAATATCGAGGTGCAAAGCGGTGACAACCTGTCCGCTATATTCATCAAAGTGGGGCTTTCCGACCAGGACCTATTCCGGGTTCTCAATAGCAGCGATGAGGCCATGGTGCTGAATCGATTGTATCCTGGCTATCAACTTGATTTCATGATTGCGGAACCAGGCGAGTTGGAACAGCTTCGAGTCTTGAAATCACCGCTGGAAGGCTATCTGTTCACACTGAATCAGGGGCGCTACGATGTTGAGCCGATACAGAAGCAGGCGCTTATCGAACAGGCGTTCAAAGTCGGCACCATTACCGACAGCCTGTTTATGGCCGGTCAACGGGAGCGGATTCCGGCGATCACGATTATGGAGATGGCAAACATCTTCGGTGGTGTAATCGATTTCATACTCGACCCCAGACTCGGCGACAAGTTCAGTATCCTTTACGAGGAAAAATATCTCGATGGCGAATTCATCGGTAACGGTGAAATTCTCGCCACTCAATATATCAACCAGGGTAAACAATACACCGCGGTTCGCTACATAGACGAAACAGGCGAGTCGGGCTATTTCAACCCCGACGGTGAAAGCATGCGCAAAGCCTTTTTGCGCAGCCCGCTCGATGTATTCAGAATCAGCTCCAATTTCAATCCCCGCCGCCGCCATCCTATCCTCAACACCATTCGTGCTCACAAGGGCACCGACTATGCAGCGCCCAGGGGTACCCCGGTGCGGGCCACCAGTGATGGCACCGTGACCTGGGCAGCGCGCAATGGCTCTTTCGGGAATCTTGTCGTGGTCCGGCATGCGGGCGGCTTCGAAACCAAATATGCCCATCTGTCAAAATATAATAGAGGCGCCAGACGTGGAGACCGGGTCAGACAAGGGGACATCGTCGGCTACGTAGGGTCCACCGGCGGGGCGACGGGCTCACACCTTCACTACGAATTCCTGATGAATGGGGTCCATCAAAATCCGCGTACAATTCTGGATAAACTACCCAAAGCGGTATCCATCGATGCCGCCGAGATGGATAGCTTTCGAAGTCAGACTGCAGCTCTTCTGCAGCACTTCGATGAGCTGAATGATCCACGACTGCTTACCTTAAATCAGCCCAGCGCTGATTGAATCCACTCTGATGATTGATTCCGATCTTTATATTGGGCTGATATCCGGCACCAGTCTCGACGGTGTCGATTGTGCCCTGGTTAAATTTAGTGACAATCAACCTTTTCTAGTGGCTTCCCATTTCAGCCCAAGCAGTACCGCCTTACGCCAGAGAACGTTGGCTATGTGTGCGGGCACCGACATAGACTTGCGCCAGTATGGCGAGGTCGACATTGAACTGGGCCGATTTTTTGCTGCGGGTGTCGAAGAATTACTAAACAAAGCTGGCGTCGATGCTCGGTTGGTGAAGGCCATTGGCAGTCACGGTCAGACGGTCTGGCATCAGCCCATGGGGGAGTCTCCCTTTACCCTGCAACTGGCAGACCCCAATGTCATCACCCAGCGTACCGGCATCACTACTGTCGCCGATTTTCGTCGGCGCGATATAGCTGCCGGCGGACAAGGCGCTCCGCTGGCGTCCCTGCTGCATAGGAACTGTTTTAGTTCCGCCAGCGAAGATCGCGTGGTGGTGAATATCGGCGGTATAGCAAATATCACAGTGCTGAATAAAAGTGGCAAAAGCTTGGCCTTCGATACGGGCCCCGGCAATGTATTAATGGACTACTGGATCGGCAAAAACCTGGACAAGAACTTCGATAACAATGGCGACTGGGCTCGAAGTGG
>CAJXIY010000199.1 GCA_913054495.1 uncultured Gammaproteobacteria bacterium
CCAGTTTCGCCAGGTAGCGATCGGCGGCATGATAGGGGACGCCACACATGGGAATAGGCTGGCCGCCAGACTTGCCCCTGGCGGTGAGGGTGATGTCGAGAAGTTCCGACGCGGTCCTGGCATCATCAAAGAAGAGCTCGTAGAAATCTCCCATGCGATAAAACAACAGGTCGTCGGGATGCTGAGCCTTGATGCGCAGAAACTGCTGCATCATGGGAGTCTGTGATTGCGCGTCGGCCAAGGTCTGGAAACTGGTTTCATTAATTCGAGGCTCAGAATTCTACACGGTTTCTGTTCATAATTGGACCGTGTGTAGCCCACCGCGGCGAATGAATTAATCCAAGGTTCCAGATCAGATTACGGTTTAATTTGACGCGCCAAGTGGATACCATGCATATCAATGAGAGCCCGTGAATGAAAGCCGGATGAATGACGCCAGCACAAGCACAAATCCTGCCCTGGTCCGGCAACTGGCCCAGCTACTCCTCGCAAAAAAACTGATCATGGCAACCGCCGAATCCTGTACCGGTGGCTGGATCGCCCAGTCCCTTACTGCCCTCCCTGGCAGCTCTGACTGGTTCGATACCGGCTTCGTGACGTACTCTAACGAGGCCAAACAACGCCTGCTGGAGGTGCCGTCATCCTGTCTTGCCGTCGATGGCCCCGGCGCGGTCAGCGCAGAGACGGTGCTGGCCATGACCCGGGGCGCTATCGCCAACAGCCGTGCCAATGTTGCCGTCGCCGTCAGCGGTATCGCCGGTCCCGATGGCGGCTCCGAGGATAAGCCGGTGGGCACCGTGTGGATCGCATGGCAATGGCAAGACAAGAGCCTGGCCCGGTGTTTTCAGTTTGTCGGCGACCGCGAGGCGGTCCGCCTCGCCGCGGTGACGGCGGGTTTACAGGGCCTGATTGAGTTGATCGGCTAGGCCTTTCAGCAATCGGAGAGAAAAGTTAAAGGAATTTGGGATTTGGCCAATATACTGATTGTATATACAGTAATATTCTGATTTACTACGCACTGTCTGTATATACAGTAGTGGCGTAAATATAGAGAATATAGAGAATATAGAGAATATAGAGAATATAGAGAATATAGAGAATATCGACATTATGGTTGAACTCGATGTTTCCCGCGGTGAATTCAGTGACACCTTGTCATTCACCTCGGAAAGCATCGAGTTCAGACCACCAGCCCAGACCATTGATGGCATGAAAGATGGTAGGAAGCTCGGCAAGAATTTCGGACAAATTTAGCAAGTAGCGAGGAATAAGCTACTCTTAAGACTCAGGAAACTGAGCATTGTATGTAAGCATTATAGGGGCCAGGATATTTTTTCGAGTGCAAGGCAGATGATTGCTCCTGCATCATCTGCATAAGTGCCATCCATGGCACGAGAAGCACCGCGCGCAGAGCCCGAGCTTATGCCAATAAGTGAGGGTTTGAGCACGGAGCTGACGCCGCAATCGGGAAAATAGACGGCCAATATAAGCTTGCAGGGGACAACTGCATATCTCATGGATCCAGCATCAGTTGTAGGTATGGACTACTTTAAAGGATACAACTATGATTGAAGAAAATGGTAACAAAGAAAAAGCACTGGCGGCAGCGCTGGCGCAGATCGAAAGACAATTTGGCAAGGGTTCCATCATGCGTCTCGGCGACACCGAGCGCCAGGCCATTCCGGCCATCTCCACCGGTTCACTGGGCCTGGATATAGCCCTGGGCATAGGTGGCTTACCCCGCGGACGTGTGGTGGAGATCTACGGCCCGGAGTCATCCGGCAAGACCACGTTAACCCTGCAGGTCATCGCCGAAGCCCAGAAGGTCGGCGGCACCTGCGCCTTCATCGATGCAGAGCACGCGCTTGATCCCATCTATGCCGAAAAGCTGGGAGTCGATGTAGACAACCTGCTGGTGAGCCAGCCAGATACCGGCGAACAGGCGCTGGAGATCTGCGACATGGTGGTGCGTTCCGGCGCGGTGGATGTAGTGGTAATCGACTCGGTCGCCGCCCTGACCCCCAGAGCCGAGATCGAAGGGGACATGGGAGATCATCACATGGGGCTGCAGGCCCGGCTGATGTCCCAGGCCCTGCGCAAGATGACTGCCAATATCAAGAACTCGAACACCC
>CAJXIY010000200.1 GCA_913054495.1 uncultured Gammaproteobacteria bacterium
AACCTTGATGCATTAGTTACCAAGGACTATCTTGCAGCTCGCTTTGCCGAGCAGAATGCGAAGGTAGACGCAAACTTTCGAATCCTGCTATGGATGATTGGCATTGTTCAGGCACTCGTGATCATGCCCTATCTGGAGCGGCTCTTGTAAATAGGGACAGATTTATTTAATTAGCTAATAGGGACAGATTTATTTTATTCAGGAAAAAGCTCTTGGGGTCAAGTCTTGCGTGTTAGCGGGTCTCGATTCGTTCTGCCTGAGATATAGCGCAAGCATCAATTACTGCTAATTCCCGCGCTAACACGCAAGACCTGACCCTGTGTACACCTTTTTCTTCTATTCCCCAATCTGAATCTTGCGGTAGAAATCTGCCGTAGGCAGGTGCTCCCAGTCTACCTCGATGCCCAAGCCGGCCCCGGGGGGTGCCACCACACGACCCAGTGCCAGCAGGTCGCCGTTTTTCATCCCGAACTCGTAGGCTTGCTTGGGCATCGGTGCTTCGAAATACCGTGTACGTTTATTGGCCAGCATCAGATGAAGGTTGGCTGCCTGGGCCAAGGAGTGGCCCCAGCTTTGGATATCGATCGTCAGATCGGCATCATTGGCGATCGTCAGCAGCTGCAGCGCGGTCGAGATTCCACCGACCGTGGTGGCGTCGAACCTGCCGGCATCCCAGGCACCGGTTTCGATCCCCTGCCTGATGAACTCGGAAGAATAAATGTCATAGCCGGCAGGATGGATCGCGACGCCGAGGCTGTTCCTGAGCTGTGCGTATTGCGCAAGCAGTTGGTCGTCGATGGCTGCCTCGAGCACGATAAACAGTCGTTCATTCATCTCCTCACCCAGCCTTAGGGCGTCCTCGATGCCGTAGGCTCCCTCGAGATCGATCATGAAGCGATAGCCAGAGTCGGCAAACGTCTGTTGGATCAACGCCACCAGGGGGGAGTCTTCTTCGATCGAACCCCAGACGTGAAACTTGAAGGCTCTGTAGCCGAGTCTGGCGTATTCGTTAACCGCGTCGACGTACTCGGGCAGCGTGTCGTAGAACGGCAGGCTTGCATAGGGTTCCATCGAATCTCGCTGTGCTCCCAGCAGTTGGTACAGCGGGCGATCTGCCCGCCGAGCCGCCAGGTCCCACAACGCGATATCGATGCTGGCGCGCGCTTCATCGCTCAGCTCGGGTCTGCTTCGCTCGAGCATCGCCCCGACCACGACTGGGTCCAGGGATTGGAGGGCGATCAGGTCCGCTGCGACGCTGCGCAATTCCAGCAGGGCCTGATCGCCGAACTCGGCGTCGTAATAGGTATCCACGCCGGAGATGCCCTCGAATCCGTCGGCGGTGGTGATCCGCAAGATGTTATTGACCACATGCCAGGCGTGCTCCCGCCCGGAATATCGCGCCGTGGTGCTTTCGGTGCCGACGGCGTGGATCTCGACGGCGACGATTCGGGAATCTTCAGAGAACTGAAAGAACGGCTGGTACTGGATCGCAGGTTCTCCCGAAAAGGCGGTCAATAGCTCAACCGCAGTCACCGAAGTTTGGCCGGCCAGGGGAGCAGACTCCGCTGCGGCCACCAGGAGGAAGAGCAAGGCAGCAAACGTCCGAGCATTTGACGAATCAATCCGGGTTTCTTGTAGCCGTTCACATGCCATCTCCCGGCACCTTCTCCGTCGCGCGCAATCCGCTATCGATTATCACTACTTGGGTCATCCAGCTATCTCTCTAAGGCACTCAAGGCACATCCTGGTCGTGCTCCGGGATAACCGGGGTCAATGCCTTTTATACGATCGAATTGGAATGATACCCTGTTATTCATGACAAGAAACGCCAACAACATCACCATCATCGGCGCCGGTGTCTGTGAAGATTTTCCCTCATCACATGATAAGAGACGCATCCCATGAGCGGATATTTCCGAACAGCGGAACGAAGATGACAAATTCATCAGACCTCACAGCTCCCATCGACCATCGTCACCCGCATCGGTGGCTCTCTAGACGCTAATTTCAAACCGATCTGTGCTGCTTCTAATTTGTGCAATCTGGGATTCAGAAAAGAGCTATTGTCAAAAGTGGTGTTTCAGCATCTGAATCAAGCGGCGGCCTGATC
>CAJXIY010000201.1 GCA_913054495.1 uncultured Gammaproteobacteria bacterium
CCAGTTATGAGTATTATCTCTTAACTGGGTTGTACAGATCTATTGGACCATCTCACAATGATTCATTCAGGTCTGCGATACTCACAGATTGTAATTTTTCTTCTTGAAGGCGGTGCGTATCCCGCCTTATACCCTCCGGCGTAACTTCGTAGGCCCAGGCCAGGATAACGGCAACAGGGAATCCGATGGCAAAGAGAAAGATAAGAGTCTGACTAACCCAGGCAGGTGCTTCAAAGGTTGGCAACACGACTTCAACAACCTGAATGAGCAGCCACGCCACCGCCGCATAGACAACAGCGACGCGAAAGACTTTGCGCCTTTTTAGCTCAGCATACAGCTTGCCCACGGCTGGGCTCCCGGTTTTATAATTATTTGATCAGCGAGTCTAGCATAAGATCTTGACTGGCCACATGCTCGCCCCGACCTATGTGTGGACACGTTCACTTTCGTTGGCAGTGCTAGAACCAGAAATTCTGGCGTAAAACTGCAGACTGCTGGCAAAGTAACTGGAATATCGTTAGAAACTTCCCTCGGAAACCTGAAATCCCTGAATAAGTAGGGGTTTCCCGTTGAACGTCCCAGTAAATTCCAAGATCTGCCCGAGCTATGGTGGAGCCTGCTCAAATGCTTCGACAGCTAATCCTGAAAGACTTATGATATTCGCCTTGGTGACCCGTTAAACCAATCGAGGACGGAAGCTTGGCTATAATAAAAGACGTAGACAGTCAGCCACTCACGGAGGCCTTCAGTTTCACCAGGGAGAAGCTGAAGGCCATACATGGCTTAAGAGGAATCTTGATCGGAGTGGTGGCAGATAAGCGTCTGAACGAAAAGGAGTTCCTGTTTCTCGATGTCTGGCTCAAGAGCCAGCAATACCTGGCCGAAGACCCCGATGTTGTCAACATCCTCAGGCAAGTGGGCGACATTCTTGAGGCTGGCCAGATTAGCGCGGAAGCGTTGGCAGGGATGCAGGAACACATCGAACAATTCATTTCCTCGAAGGACACCGGCGATTCGGACCCGGTTGCTCGCATCGATGAGCTAGTCGGTTTTTTGGCGGGCCTGGCCGCCGACATACTCAATGACATGGACATTTCCGCCCTGTCGGCATGGCTTGAGAGTAACACCGAGGTCAAGGACAGGTGGCCCGCCAACGTGATCGTCAGTCGTCTGGAGTCTATTCTGGAGGACGGGATTGTAACCGAAGGGGAACGGTCAGATTTGCTGACCACAGTCAATCAGTTCATCGGTCCTGAATTCGATTCCAGCGATGTCACCATCGAGGCATCGACAGCGGTTTGGGAAGACCAGGTCGAAGCTCTCGATTTCGAGGGTTCCACCTTCTGCCTGACTGGAGATTTTGTCAGCGGAGACCGGGACTCGGTGGACACCATGCTCAAGTGCAAGGGAGCCGTTACCCAACCCAATGTGAACAAGGATGTCGATTATCTGGTGATTGGAACCCTGGCGAGCAGGAACTGGCTGTACACCAGCCACGGTAGAAAAATTGAAAAGCCCTGCTACTGAAACGAGAGGGTACTCAGGTCACGATCATTACCGAACGAACTCTGCTTAAATTCATTCACTGACAAAATCCGGCACTGTAACTCTGCACGCTACAAATTTTGCGCTGGCACATCGCCAAAAACCACTATCCAATAAACAACTCCCAAAACTCAAAAACGAGGCCGTTATGTCTGCCGATTTAATTTTCTCAATTTGCAATACCGTGGTGCTGCCGGGATGGGCACTGTTGATATTTCTACCGAAATGGAAATGGACCCTGTCTCTGATCAGCGCCGGGCTCATTCCTTTCGTTCTGGGGCTGGTCTATGTCGGCCTGTTTATCTCCCAAAGCGGCAGTATGCCCGAGGGGGGTGGTTTCGGCTCCCTGGCAGGAGTAGCCATCTTATTCGCAAATCCTTATGTCTTGACTGCCGGCTGGATTCACTATCTTGCCTTCGATCTATTCGTGGGGGCCTGGGAAGTTCGGGATTCTCAGCAGC